>CAVKHY010000015.1:0-5929 GCA_963656345.1 bacterium
TCATCCACACCAGCACAGAGGTGGTAAGGACGATGGCCTCCACGTACAGCCCCCGGCTTTTCACCGTTTTCAGGTGGAACAGGGGAAGCACCGCGCCGCCGATCAGGGGCAGCAACAGCGTCAAATACAGCAGCATCGGAACGCCTCCTTTCTTACATCAGCGTCCCGGCAAGGGTAGTAAACAGATTGGTCAACCCCTGAGGGAAGATGCCCAGCAGCACCATCAGTGCGGTGAGCAGCACCAGCGGAATCAGCATCACGTAGGTGGGCTCGCACTTGCTGAATACCCGAACCTGACCGTTTGCATCCTTGCCGGTGAAGAAACCATGAATGCTGATAGGCAGCAGGTAAGCGGCGGTCAGCAGGGCGCTGATAAGCAGCACAGCAGGAGCCAGATAGCTGAAGAAAGGAGCAACGCCGGTCATGCTGAGGGCGCCCTGAGCCAGGTACCACTTGCTGATGAAGCCCAGGCACGGAGGAATGCCCACCAGGCCGATGCTGGCAATGGTGAAGCACCACATGACCACCGGCATCTGCTTGCCGATGCCGTCAAGTTCGCTGACCTTGGTCTTGCCGGTCTTTGCAATGATGGCGCCGGCGGACATGAACAGGGTGTCCTTAATCAGAGAGTGGGCAATCACGTGGAGCAGTGCACCGACAAAGCCCAGGGGATGCAGGGTGCTGAGACCAAACAGAATGTAGCTGACCTGGCTGACGGAGGACCAGGCAAGGCGCTTCTTCAGCACGCCCTCCCGAAGCGCCAGCAGCGAACCCATGAACACCGTGAACAGGGTCAGGCTCATGATAGCCGTCTGCACCCAGGTGCCGCGGAGAAAATCCGCACCGATGAAGCTGTACAGCAGCCGCAGGGTGCCCAGTACACCGGCCTTGGTGATAACACCGGACAGCACAGCGCTGGCAGGGGAGGGAGCAGCCGGGTGCGCAGTAGGCAGCCAGCCATGGAGGGGGAACATACCGGCCTTCGCGCCGAAGCCGATGAGCATCAGGAAAGCAACGGTCAGCACATAACCCTCATGACCGGCAACCTTTTCCATATCCAGCACGCCGCCGGCGGCAAAGGAGAACGTGGTAACATAGGGGGAAAGGAGGAATACGCCCAGCAGCACCAGCGAAGCGCCTACCACAGAGTAGATCAGGTACTTGATACCGGCGGCAACGGCTTCCTTGGTCATGGTGTGCATCACCAGCGGCACCGTCAGCAGGGTCATTGCCTCGTAGAACATGTAGAAGGTGACGATGGAGCCGGAGAAGCACAGCGCCATCAGCACGCCCAAGGTAACAAGATAGAACGTGTAATAGCGGCGCTGATTCTCTTCATGCGCCATGTACTCGAAGGAGTAAGCACCGGCAGCAGCCCATACAAAGCACATCACAGCGGCGAAAATCTTGCCGGCGGTGTCCGTGTGCAGGAAGACAGGCAGCGTATCGGACAGGGTGAAGAGGGTCAGCGTCATGTCCTTGGCAAACAGTACGGGCAGTACAGCAAGTACGTTCAGCACAAGCACACACAGGGTAAAACGATTGCGAGCCTTTGTATCTTCAAAAGGCTTCAGGAAGCAGACTGCCAGCCCGGAAAGAATGGGCAGCAGTACAGGCACAAGCAAATACCAGGAGCCAATCATTTTGTTCTCCTCCTTTTATCAGCCGAAGGTGGCAAGACCGGATGTAATGAGCTGAACAAGGGGCTGAGAGAACAAACCCAGCACGATGTTCACAACGGAAAAGCAGATCAGTGCGCAATTGAAGCAGAAGCCCCGCTTGCCCCGCTCCACGGGATAGACCACATTGTCCAAAGGCTTGCGGTACAGGGTGATAACCGTCTTGATGAAGTAGACGGTATTCAACGCCGTGGAAATGGCAAGCACGATCAGCGTAAGCGTCATTCGAACGTCTCCGGCGCCCATGGCCGCCATGGCAAAGTTCACCTTGCTGGAGAATCCGCCCAGGAAGGGGAAGCCTACCATGCTCAACGCACCAATGGTGAAGGCCACACCGGCGATAGGACTGCGGTAGCCTGCGCCCCGCAGGTCGCGGAACTGCTTGGAATTGCCCGAGGCATCCGCCAAACCGCCCGCTGCAAGGAACAGCATGGACTTGCACACGGAGTGGGCGAAAATGTGGAACACGGCGGCCATCATGCCTTCATCTGTGCCCAGACCCATGCCCATGTAGATATAGCCGATCTGCGCCACGGACGAGAAGGCAATCATGCGGCGGATGTCGCTCTGCCGAATGGCGGAGAGAGAACCCATGATCATGCCTACCAGGGCAAAGACGAACAGCACGTTCAGCACGCCCGTGTCTGCAATCACATCCAGACCGATAACACGATAGTAAATCTTCAGCAGCAGGAAGATATAGCCCTTGCTGACCAGGGAGGACAGCACTGCGGAAGAAGTGGGGGTGGAGTAGCTGTAAGCATCCGGCACCCAAGTGTGGAAGGGGAACAGAGCACTCTTAATGGCAAGGCCGATGGTAATCACAGCCACAACCACCGTCAGAGGCTGATGATATGCCCCGCTGGCGTGAAGGGCGGCAACGGCTTCCTTGGCATTGCTCATCAGCAGGTGACCGGTCAGGTCATACAGCAGGATGATGCCCAGCAGAAACAGACCGGAACCAACCAGATTCATGATCATGTACCGGGTTGCAGCCACCAGCGTTCGTCCTTTGGTGCGGGCGGTGATGAGGGAGCAGGCGGAAATGGTCATGATTTCCAGGAAAACGTAGGCGGTGAAAATATCGTTGGTGTATACCTGCGCCATCAGGGCTGCGGTGAGCAGCAGAATCATGACGCAGTACAGGCTCTGCTTGTCGTGGAGGATGTGCTCCTCAATCTTTTTCAGGCCGCCGATGAAGGACAGCAGCATGATCAGCGCAAAGAAGAAGCCTGTGATCGCTTCCAGCTGACCGGCACGCAGCTCATTGCCCCAAGGTGCGGGAAAATGACCCATCATGTAGGTGTAATAGCCGCCGGCCCGGGACATGATGACCGTCAGGATTGCATTGAGCACGGTTACAATGGTCAGAACAATGCAAACCCACCGGCGTGCAAACTTGCCTTTGAGCACGCTGGTCATGGCAGCGGAGCCCAGAGGAAGCAAAATGCAGGCAAAGGGGATGGATTTCCAAAGCTCCATGCTTACATTTCCTCCTTTCGGCTCAGCGCCGTGATCTCATCGATACCCAAAGTGTGGTACCGGCGATAAAGGCGAACCGTCAAGGCCAGCATCAAGGCGGAAACGGACACGCTGACCACAATGCCTGTCAGCACCAGACCGGCAGGGATGGGGTTGATGTAGGCTTCCATGCTCTGCACGCCGTTGACGATGATGGGCGCTTTTCGACCGGTGATGTAGCCCTTTGCAGCCAGGAACAGGTAAATGGCACTGTCCATCATGGAGAAGCCGATGATCTTCTTAATCATGTTCCGATCCAGCAGCAAAGTCGTAAAGCCGATGCCGAAGAGGATCATGGCCGCCATTTCTTCGTAATTGGTGAAATTCATCGGTTACATATCCCCCTTTCTGAACAGGGTGTAGAAGGCATACATGGTGCAGCACACCACCAGACCGACGGCCAGGTTCAGGTAGGGAATCAGACCGGCGGAGAACAGGGCTCCGGGGGTACCCGTGGTGATGATGGATTCCAGGTGGTTGGCACCGGTGAAGAAGCTGTAGGCCTTGGACAAGGCATAGAAGCTCAGTGCGCACAGGCTGACAATCTGGAAAGTCTTGAAGGTAAAGAACTGTTCCGTCTTCTTGAAGCCGAAGGCGTTCAGGTACAGGATCAGACCTGCGCCCATGATGGCACCGCCGGAGAAGCCGCCGCCGGGGGAGATGTGACCGTTCATGATGACATACATGCCAAACATGAGGATGATCGGCACCAGCACCTTGGCAATGTGTTGAAGGATAATATCGTTCTTGGGCTCATACATGCGGTCGTTGGCTTCCACGGCCAGTTGTTCCGCACTGACACCGCCGTTGGGGTCACGGCTGATTCGCAGCAGAATCAGCACCGAGCAGGCGGCAATGAACAGCACGTTGCTTTCACCCAAGGTATCGAAGGCACGGTAGTCCAGGATCATGCCGGCTACGATGTTCACAATGCCGGTCTCTTCCTGACCCTTTTCAATGTACCGCTGACTGACCTCATTGTTGACCGGATTGTCGGCATTACCGAAAGGCGGCAGATGAGTGGCGGTGGAAAGAAGCAGCGCAATAATGGAAACGCAGATGATCACCGCAAACAGACCGTAAAGCACGCGGGCGGTCTTCTGACCGTGGGTGGCAGCCCACTGATGGGCTTGGGTATACATGGTCTGCTCTTCCGCCAACTGACGGCGCACCTTTTCTTCCCGTGCGTCCTCCCGGGCTTGAGCTTCTTCGATGGTGCCCACCAGGTGACCTTCCCGGCTTTCATCGTATTCTTTGGTCATGGCCTCGTCCAGCTTAGTGGAGCCGCCTTGCAGCCAGCGTTTCAGGCGAGGCCACCAGCTGTTTTCATAATCATTTCTGATGTGCGCCATCGCCGTTTCCCTCCTCTTGGTTAATCAAGCTCTTTTCGGCACGGGTAGAAACGGGCGCACCCTCTTCACGCTCATTGCTCACATCAATGGCATGAATCTTCTTCAGCGTAACGAAAAGCAACAAACTGGTAATACCGGCGCCCACAGCGGCCTCCGTAATGGCCAGGTCGGGAGATTCCAGCAGAATCCAAATGACGCACATGGCCGTGCTTTGCCCCATGAAGATGACAATGGCCTGCAGCAGGTTCTTGCTCAGGGCAGCAGCCAGAGCGCAGCCGAGAATGAAAATCAGCAGAATGATGTTCAATGCCTGCATGATCAGTCACCCTCCTTTTCATGGTCGACCATGGTCTGATCAGCGATGGTCATGTTTTTGTCCAGCGCATCATTGATGGTCACTTCCAAGCGGCCGATCAGGTGACTGGATACAGGGCTGGACATCCACAGGATAGCAATGACCAGCAGCATCTTCAGGGATGCAATGGTAAAGCCCTGTCCCACGATAACGCCGCCCACCATCAGCAGAATGCCCACCGTGTCAAACAGTGCGGCAGCATGAATGCGGGTTAAAGCGTACTTGAAGCGGAAAACACCCACAATGCCGGAAAGCAGAGCGAACAGGCCGCCCAGGGTCATGATCAGGCTGATCACAAAACGAACGGTATCAAGCATGTTCCTGTCCCTCCTTTTCCGCCTTTGCAGCTTCGGCACGGCGGCGCTTTTCACGATAAATGCCCATGTACACCTTGGTCAGCAATACCACGGACAGGAAGGACAGCATGGTGTAGATCATGGCAATATCGGCCAAGTAGCCTTCATCCATGACAAAGGCCAGCACGCAAATGATGATGACCACCAGGGTGCCCATCATGTTCACGGCAATAATTCGGTCGGCAATGCGGGGGCCAATGACTGCACGAATCAAGCAGGCACACAGCATGCCGCCCAGAATGCCCAGGACGATGTTGTACATCAGGTTGTAAGCTTCCGTCATGCCTTGTGCCCTCCTTCCTCGATTTTCTGAATGCGATGTTCCATATCGCTGTCTTCCAGCCCTTCACCGAAGGAATGGTCGATGCAGTGAACCAGCATAACGTCGTCCCGCACATCGACAGTAATGGTACCGGGGGTCAGGGTGATGGAGTTGGCCAGTACAACCTTGCCCCAACCGGTTTTCAGCTTGGTGCGGAAAGACTTGACTTCAGGCTCTACCACCTGAGATGGGGACCAGATGAATTGAATGGTACCCCAAGCGGCCTTGAAGATTTCTCCTACCAGGTAGAAGAAATATGCGATTAGTCTGGGCAACCGTTTGACAACAGCCCACTCACGCTTTGGCGAGTAATTCATGAACTTCCACATGAGCAGGTACAGCAG
>CAVKHY010000015.1:5939-18769 GCA_963656345.1 bacterium
GTACAGCAGTGCCGAGAGAACCAGTCCCACAATGGCAATCTCACCCGTCCATTGACCGTTCAGGATGACCCAGAACGCAAAGAGAATGAAGAACATGGATGAACCTCCCTTATCTTTGATGAAAAGAGACCCTGCAACGCGGCAGGACAGCGCGTTTGTAAGCAGCTAATCCCTTTTCGCACACACCCGGAAAAGGACCGCCATACCCTTTACCGAGGCACCGAGCTATTCTATCTCTTCATATTAAATATGTCAAGAATGTGAATAGAAAAAAGTTGTCGAAAAAGCGCAATAAGAGGAGACGCTGCGATTCCCTTTAGCAAATCATAAGCGACCCCTCATTGCACCGAAAAAAACAGACAGCGAAGGTCTGCCGTCTGCCTCAAAAACATGCCGTATGCGGTGATGCTGTCAATCGCCTTTTCTGCGCCTGGCAAAGAAAGCGTCCAGTACCTCCTGACAGGCGTCCGCCATGACGCCTCCCTCCCACCGGGTTTGACCGCCGAGAGCAGGGTCGTCCGGCAGGTCATACACCGATCCGCAGCAGCCTTTTTGCGAATCAGGCGCCCCATAGACGCACTTGCCCAATCGGCTCATGACCATGGCACCGGCGCACATGGGGCAAGGCTCCAATGTAACGTACAGGGTGCAGTCCTGCATGCGCCAGTTGCCCAACAGGCGAGCTCCCTCACGGAGGCAAAGAATTTCCGCATGGGCAGTTGGATCATGATCGGCTTCACGGCGGTTGCCAAAGGCGCATAATAACTTGCCCTGATGTACCAGCACGGCGCCCACGGGAACTTCTCCCCGGGCAAGGGCTTCCTTCGCCTGCGCCAAGGCTTCCAGCATCCATTCATTGGATTCGTCCATGACCATCACCTCAGCAACATTGTAGCATGGATGCCGGCGAAAGGACAAGTAAAAGAAAACAGACTCTGGTATGGAATGCCTTTTCAGAACCTAAACCAACCTGAACGTCTGAAAATTTCCTCTTCCTAAAATGGAGAAAATCGTTTATAATGGATTTGAGGAAAGACGAAAAGCAGAAGGTTCAGAAAGAAGGCCATGCATTGGCAAAGGAACGCATCGGGATTATTGGCGGGACATTTGACCCCATTCATGCAGGGCACATTGCCATGGCTCGTGCGGCCATGCAGGAGGCAGGCCTTGACCGGGTGCTGGTATTGCCTACAGGCAACCCTCCCCATAAGCACGACATTTCACCGGCGGCAGATCGCTGGCGGATGGTGTGCGCAGCCACGGTGCAGGAGTCTGGGCTGGAGCCTTGCTCCATGGAGATGGAGCGGGAGGGCGTCATTTATACGGTTGATACCCTGGCAGCACTACATGAAGCTTACCCGAAGGCGGATTTGTTTTATATCATCGGCGCTGATACGCTGTTTGAATTACAGAACTGGAAGGATTACACCCGGGTGCTGGGCATGTGTACCTTTCTCGTTTGCCCCCGCAAATGGGATAAGAAACCGGCGGAAATTGTGGAGGAACGCCGCCGACTGACGGCATTGGGCGGCAGCTTCCAGATGGTGAACATGGACATTGTGGATGTTTCCTCCACTCAGGTGCGTAAGGCCTTGGTGGAAGGACGTCCCATGGCGGACTTGCCGGTGGTTTGCCGGGAATATGCGGCACTGCGCGGATTGTATGGCATGCCTGCCCGGCTGCGCACACCGGAGCAGTGGCTGGCACGGCTCTTTCAGGATCTGTCCGTAAAACGGTTTGCCCACACGCTGGCTGTGGCCTACACGGCACGGCATTTGGCGAAAATCCATGGCGTGGATCTTCGGCAGGCGGAGGAAGCGGCAGTGCTGCACGACTGCGCCAAGTGTCTGCCGCTGAAGGAGATGCAGCGTGTCTGCATTGAACATCAGCTGACGGATGATCAAGCCGTGCTGGAAAGCGGGGCTCTGATGCATTCCATTGCAGGTGCATACTTGGCGGCAACGGCTTACGGGGAGGAAGATCCGGATGTGCTGCGTGCCATTGCCTGCCACACCACAGGCAAGGCAGGCATGACGCCGCTGGACATGGTGGTCTACCTGGCAGATAAGATTGAGCCTACCCGTGAGAGTTATCCCACATTGGAAAAGGTTCGGGTTCTGGCACAGCTGAGCCTTGAAAGAGCCATGCTCTGCAGCATGGAAGGAACAAAAGATTATGTTCGCAAGGGTGGCAAACCCATGCATCCCAAAACTTTGGAAACCATTGCATGGCTGAAAGAAGTCAAGAAGAACGGATCAACTGAAATGCATTCATAAAGCCATCAGCGAGAAGGAGGAAGTTTATGCAGGATAACGCATTGGTTCAGGAAATCGCAAGAGCATTGTACGAGCGGAAGGCACAGGACATTGTGGCACTGAATGTGGGGCACTTAACGGTGATTACGGATTACATGGTCATTGCCTCCGGCCGGAATGCCAACCAGGTGAAGGCACTGGCGGATGAAGTAGATGAGCGCATGGCTAAAGAAGGCCTTGCACTGCGCCGCATGGAAGGGCAGGGCGAAGGACGATGGATCGTCATGGACTATGGTCAGATCCTTGTGCAGCTTTTCCACCAGGAAGAACGTGCCTATTATAATCTGGAACGGCTGTGGGAGGACGGCACAAACCGCTTGGTACTCCCGTTTGATCAGACTGTGGAATAACGCGCTTGCATGAATCAATCATCGCATAAGCCGGCTGCAGCGTGAAAAGTTGTAAAACTTTTTGTGCTGCGGCTTTTTTTCATGTCCTTTTGGCGGGCGATTACTTGACAAGAACGCAAATGTTACCGCATAATAGGCAGAGGAATGTCGGTCCACATTCCTTATTTGACATTTCGTTGTTTACGGATGAAGCGTAATCGCATCATCCTTTAAGGGCATGGCAAGTTTTTACTGCCATGTCGATGAGGAGAGAGGAGGTCTGAGGATGAACGGCAGCCGTTCCAATGGAAACAATAATCCGTATGGTCGCCAAACGGCCAACCCTCAGCAGGCGTATGGTCAGCAGAACTATGGCTATACCCAGCCCCAGCAGGGCTATGCTCAGCAGAGTTATACCGGACAAGGTTACAGTCAGCCTCAACAGGGATATACGCAGCAAGGCTACGCCCAGCCCCAACAAGGCTATAGTCAGCAGGGGTACACGCAGCCCAGTCAAGGCTATACACAGCCTCAGGGTTATGCTCGGCAGGGCTATACCCAGCCTCAACAGGGGTACAATCAGCAAGGCTATGCCCAGCAGCAGGGCTACGCCCGACAAAGCAATGCGCAGCTTCAACAGGGATACGCCCAGCAGGGCTATGCGCAGCCCCAACAGGGCTATGCGCAGCCCCAGCAGGGTTATCCTCAGCAGAATGGGGGTACTTATCAGTATCCTCCTCAGCAGCAGATGCAGCCTCCGAAAGCCGGAAAACAGTTTGATCCTGAACTGATCATCAAGATTCTGGTTTTCGGCGTGGTACCGTTGCTGTTCGTGCTGGGCATGGCTTTATCGCTGACACCTTTGAAGTGGGTGTTTATCGGCTTGGCTGTGGTGGCTGTGGTCATGATTTGGGTGCGCCCTGTGGTGTCTGCAAACCTGCGTACAACCCTTTCCGTGGTGTATGCGGCCTTGGCGGTGGTGGCGCTGGTAAGCTCACTGACATCCAACGCTCCGGCAGACAGCACCCGGTCAAGGGGCGTTACGCCGCCTGCCTCCAGCACTGCAGATTCCGGAACAACGGTGCTTTCCGCCAACAGCACGGCAGAAGGGGACGATCCTGATTCCCTCGGCGTGCTGGTTGCGACGGATGTGCCTACCGCCACCCCTGCACCTGAGGATGATGGGCTGCAGAGCGAAGCAGTCACGCAGCTGGAGTCCTTCTTCTATTTCTGGAAGGTGAACCACCATGATGACATGGTGTCCCTGTGCTCTCCTTCTTGGCAGAGCAGCGTCAGTGAACCGAAGAAGGCACTGTATCAGATTCTGGCCAACCGCACGCCGGAAGACTACACCATGGAGAAAATTTCCGGCACGGACAGCGACACAACTCGTACGGTAACCGTGAAGGCTACCATCAACAAAAATAATGGCAAGGATGCCGAGCTGTACCGCCTGTCGGTGGTTATGGTGAAGGAAAACGAAACCTGGTATGTAGATCCTAAGTCCTTGTCCACCTTGGAGGATATTTCGACGCCCACCACGGCGCCGACTGCAACGCCTACCGTGCAGGATTCCAGCAATACAGCGGCAAGCACAGTGCTGTATTACAACTCCAAGGGCGGCACGAAATATCATGCGGAGGAACATTGCAAGTCGATTAATTCCAGCTACTATAAGTACATTAAGAGCTTCACCTATGGTGAGATTAACGATGATGCTTACAAGGACTTGACCGCTTGCAATGTGTGCAACGCGCCCCTTCGCTGAGCAGGGAGCGTGCATCATGACCCTTGAAAAACTGGCGGATTCCCTTACCTGGATGGAAGGAAAAATGCTTGTTGGCTTGTCCGGCGGAGCGGATTCCATGGCGCTGTGCAGCATCCTGCTGATTCTTCGTGAACGGGGTTTGCTGACGCTGAATGCTGTGCATGTGCATCATGGACTGCGGGGGCAGGCAGCAGATGAAGACGAAGCTTTTGTAACGAACTTCTGCAGGAAGCAAAACATACCGTGTTCTGTTTATCATCTGACGCCTCCTGCAAACCACGGGGAAGGATGGGCACGGGAAGCGCGGTATGCCGCCTTTCGGGAAGCCATGGAGCAAAGCGGCGCAGATGCGCTGGTGCTTGCGCATCACCGGGAAGATCAGGCAGAAACCCTGCTGATGCACCTGATGCGGGGAACGGGACTGGATGGCCTGTGCGGCATGCGGCGGCAATCTGAAATGAACGGCATGACCGTGCTGCGGCCTCTGCTGCATGTAAGCAAAGCAGAAATGGTTGATGCCTTGCAGCAAGCAGGACAGTCTTGGCGGGAAGATGCCAGCAACACAACAGATGCCTACCTGCGCAACAGGGTGCGGCATCAGGTTATGCCCTTGCTGGAATCTCTTGCTCCGGGCATTGCCGAACGAATGGGACAAACGGCAGAACTCCTGCAATGGGACAGCGACGCATTGAATTTGCTGGCACAGGAGCAAATGCCAACAGACGTGGGCAGCTATTTGCCGCTTCAATTGTTGCAAAAGCAGATGCCGGCGGTGCGGACGCGGATGCTTCGGCTGTGGTGGCAGAACCAGTACCATTCGGTGCTGGATGCAGCCCATACCCAAGGGCTTGCTTCCTTACTGGATGCGCCGGTGGGTACGCAGTACACCCTGCCGCAGGATGTGAAAGCATACCGGGGCTACACCCATCTTCACCTGGTGGGAGAGAAAAAGCCGTGTTTGTCTGTCCATATTCACGGCGAAGGGTGCTATGCTCTGGGCAGCGTGAAACTGACCATTGTACCGAAGGCAAGTACGCCTGGAAACGGGAAAACTTGCCAGTCGCTTCCGGCTGACATGGTGCAGGATGCCATCCTCAGAACACGACAGCAGGGGGATTTTATCCGTCCCTTCGGGCAGGACGGCAAGCAGTCTCTGCAGGATTACTTGGTGGATCACAAGATTGACGCTCCCTTTCGCGATCAGCTTCCTTTGCTCTGCATAGGGCAGGAGGTGCTGCTGGTTTGCGGCGTGGGAGCAGGACACATTCCCCGGTGGCGGGACGGTTTTCTGAATGCGATTTGGTCAGGCGAAATGCCTTGGCTTATTCATCAATAAGGCGATAAAAGGAGAAGGACAGCATGGAACAGGATGCTAAGATCTATCAGGATTTGAGCAAGGTACTGGTATCAAGCGAGGAGATTCATCAGGCGGTAAAGGAACTGGGAAAAAAGATTACTGCCGACTATCAGGGAAGGGAACCGATGCTCGTTGGCATTCTGAAGGGTGCTGTGGTTTTTTATGCGGACTTGATTCGTGAAATTGACTTGCCGCTGAAGACGGACTTCATGGTGGTTTCCAGCTATGGCCGTTCCACGGAAACCACCGGCGTGGTGAAGATCATCAAGGATTTGAGCTGCAGCCTGAACGGCGTGGACGTGCTGATTGTGGAGGATATTGTGGACTCCGGCATTACGCTGAATTATCTGAAGAATATGCTTCAGGATCGGGGTGCTGCCTCCATTAAGATCGCCACGTTGCTGGACAAGCCTGCACGTCGCCGGGTCAATTTGAAGGCGGATTATTCCTGCTTTGAAATTCCGGACGAATTCGTGGTGGGTTACGGTCTGGACTATGATGAAAAGTATCGCAATCTGCCGCTGATCGGCGTGCTCAGCCCCAAGGTCTACGGGGGCGAAGAATAATATCGGACTGCTTCTGACTGAAGGAGGACAACATTTTGAAGAAATCTTCAAAGGGATTGATGGGCTATGTGGTGGTGATTGCCACCTTCCTGATCATTGCCATCCTGCTCAATGGGGGCTTGGGCACCCAGGAAAATAAGCGCATCGAATATCCGCAGCTGCTGCAAATGATCGAGAATGGTCAGGTGAGCAGGGTCGCCATTCGGGGCACGTCCCTGGTTGGCTTAAAGACAAACACCACCGTGGCAGCATCCAACTTCCCGGATCGGCAGTATGACTTTGAAACCACCATCGGCAGCGATTTTATCGATACCGTGCGGCAGATGGAAGCCAACAAGCAGGGGAAGGCACTTGATGAAGTGACGGTGAACGACCTGAGCTTCACGGTGGAATACCGTGCGCCGGTGCAGACCTCCTGGTGGGTGGAGTTCTTGCCCATGATCGTGATTTCGGTGATTTTCCTGCTGTTCTGGTATCTGATGATGCGAGGCCAGGCAGGCGGCAACGGCAAGGTGATGAGCTTTGGCAAGAGCCGTGCCAGAATGCAGGAACCCGGCAAGAACAAGGTTACCTTTGCGGATGTGGCCGGTGCAGACGAGGAGAAGGAAGAACTGCAGGAAATGGTGGACTTCCTTCGCAACCCGAAGCACTATATCGAGATGGGTGCCCGCATTCCCAAGGGTGTGCTGCTGGTAGGCCCTCCTGGCACGGGCAAAACGTTGCTGGCTAAGGCTGTGGCAGGGGAAGCTGGCGTGCCTTTCTTCTCCATTTCCGGCTCGGACTTTGTGGAAATGTTCGTTGGCGTTGGCGCCAGCCGGGTACGTGATCTGTTTGAGACGGCAAAGAAGGCTGCGCCTTCCATTGTCTTTATTGACGAAATTGACGCCGTGGGTCGGCATCGTGGTGCAGGCCTTGGCGGCGGCCATGATGAACGGGAGCAGACCCTGAACCAGCTGTTGGTGGAAATGGACGGTTTCGCCATTAACGAGGGCGTTATTGTCATGGCAGCGACTAACCGCCGGGATATTCTTGACCCGGCATTGCTGCGCCCCGGCCGCTTTGACCGTCAGGTCACGGTGAATTACCCGGACATTGACGGCCGTGTGGCCATCCTGAAGGTGCACAGCAAGGGCAAGCCCCTGGCTCAGGACGTGGATCTGCGGAACATTGCCAAGCGGGTGCCTTTCGCTACCGGCGCAGAGCTGGAAAATGTGATGAACGAGGCAGCCATTCTTGCTGCCCGTGCACGGAGCAAGGAAATTACCCAGCAGCTGCTGATTGACGCCATTGCTCGGGTGCAGATGGGCCCTGAAAAGCGGAGCCACAAGGTCAGCGATTCCGACAAGCGAATGGTAGCCATCCACGAAAGCGGCCATGCACTGGTGGGACATTTCCTGCCCGGGTGCGATGAAGTGCACTTGATTACCATTGTGCCCCGGGGACAGGCTGCCGGTCATACATTGGCACTGCCCGGGGAAGAGCGGGATAACCTGAGCCGTTCCCAGCTGCTGGATCAAATCTGCATGATGCTGGGCGGCCACGCTGCAGAAGAAGTGGTGCTGAATGAAATCTACACCGGCTCTTCTTCCGACCTGAAGCGGGCAACAGAAATGTGCCGGAAGATGGTAACTCAGTTCGGCATGAGCGACAAGCTGGGGACGGTCTATCTGGGCAGCGATCAGGAAGTCTTCGTGGGCATGGAATTTGGCCAGAGCCGTGAATACTCTGAAAAGGTTGCGGCGGAGATTGACGAGGAAGTCCGCCGGATGCTGGCAGAATGCTACGAACGTGCTAAGCAGGTGCTTCGTGAGCATCGGGAGCGGATGGATCAGCTGGTGGCAGCTCTGCTGGAGCAGAACACGGTAAGCCGCAAGGAGTTTGTGGCACTGATGGAAACCGGCACGATTCCGGAAGGTTTGGATGACGACAAACCTCAGCCGGAAGCACCTATTCCGCACGAGGAAAAGAAAACCCCGGAAGCGGAAGGGGAAAAGCATGAGATTCCGGAGCACGTGATGTCCTTCGGCAATTTGTCCGGGAACGATTGAATCCCATGAAAATTGATCTTCATTTGCATACCACCAGTTCCGATGGCGCTTTAACGCCCTGGGAACTGGTGGAAAAAGCGCACAGCATGGATGTGGGCGTGATGGCTGTGACCGATCACGACACCTTCAAAGGCTATGAACAGCTGCAAGGCCGTACACTGCCTATTGATGTGGTGCAAGGTGTGGAAATGAGCATGGCCGATCGCAAGAATATGCATCTTCTGGGATATGGCCTGACCACGGACACGCCGCTGCATCACCGGGTGGAAGCCTTGTCTGCCGCACGCGTGGAGCGTGCCCGGCAGATGCTTGTCCTCCTGCGTGAAAAAGGAATGCCGCTTGACGAAACGGAGCTTTTTACATCCTGCAAGGGCAGTGTGGGGCGGCCTCACATAGCACAAATGCTGGTGCAGAAAGGCTATGTCCACAACTGCGAGGAAGCTTTTCAGCGCTATTTGGGGGATGGATGCAGCTGCTTCGTGGCAGGGGAAAGGCTCTGCTTGACGGATGCATTGCATTTGATGCGGCAAAGCGGCTTCGTGCCCGTGCTGGCGCATCCCCGACTGATGGGCATGGGTGACCAAACCCTGTCCATGCTGCTGGAAACATGGCGTGCACAGGGACTCATGGGGCTGGAAGTGTACCACCCTTCTGCTGAAGCGAAAGGCTATGCACCTCTCGACCACATGGTTCGCCGATTCGGCCTGCTTGTGACAGGCGGCAGTGACTTCCACTGGGAAGGGGATCGGCACGGTCTGCCGGGCTGTACAGCCTCGGCGTGGCTTAGCATGCGGGAAGATTTTGACGCTTTGCTTGATGCAATGAAGCAGCAAAAACAGCAGTATGATACGTTTGCGAAAGGAGGCTTTGAGGCTTGAACAATGGCTATTCCCAGCCGCGGCGGCGTACCCAGTCAGCACGGCTGACGCAGCAGGAGACAGCTGCTGCCCCGGTACAGCAGGCTGCGGCATATCAGCAGCCTCGCCAGGGCGTTCCCACAACGTCCGGAGCTTCAAACTATACTCCGCAAAACAGCTTCCGACAGCAGGGTAATCCGACGACAAACTGGCAGCAGGTCAAAACGCCGGCGCAACCAGTGCAGCAGCCTCAGACAAGGCAGCCTTATCAGCCGACACAAACGGCGAATCAACTGAATCGTCAGCCCAGGTTGCAGACGTCCTATCAGCAGGCTCCCGCGCAGCCTCAGCAACATTATGCTTATGCGGGACAGGCGGCACAGGCACAGCCTGCCTTTCAACAGCAACAGCCTGCTTATCAGTCCCAGCAGTCCGGCCGCAGTGTCGAGCGGCAAAGCAAGCAGCAGGGTTTTCAGCGCACCACCGGCTATATTCCGCCCAAACGTCCTGCCGTGCCGACGAATGAGGGTGGAGAACCGCCGCAGAGACGTGGAAACAGCTGGATTGTGATTCTTGTGGCGGCAGTGCTGGTGATTGCTATTGGCGTAGGCGTTTATTACTATCATCAGGATGCGCAGCTTCGGTCAGCCGTAACAGCTTATGACAATACCTTCTGTCCCGGCGTGTTTGTGGACGGTATTGCCCTCGAAGGTATGACGGCTGAAGAAGGCGTGGCCGCTGTTACGGCGCAGGCGCAGACGAGGAACGATTCCTGGTATGTGAATCTCACCTATCAGGGACAGGTGGTGACCACCCTGACGGCCAGCCAGCTTGGCATGACCGTGGATGTGGCGGACGTTATGAATCAGGCTTGGGCGCAGGGGCACACGGGAGATGTGTACCAGCGGAAGGAAGCCATGGAGCAGCTGCTTACAACCCCTTTTGAGGGATACACAGCCATGCCCGGCGGCGACACTTCCGTGGTGGACGGTGTGCTGAATGAAATCAAGAACCTTGTGTACCGTGCCCCTACGGATGCAACCCTGGTCAGCTTTGATCCGGATAAGACCGACCCCTTCACCTTTCAGGAGGCGGTGGAAGGCCGCACCTTGGATATTGAGCCTTTGAAGGAAAAGTTGTATCAGATGGTTTCCACTATGGAAAGCGGCGATGTGGAAATTGAGCCGGAAACCATTGCACCTACGGTCACTGTGGAGGAATTGAAGAAGAAGTATACTCTTCGTGCATCCGTGTACACGCCCATCAGCAGTAAATCCTCAGAGAACCGCACCAATAATATTCGTCGGTGTTTCGAGCTGATTTCCGGCTATGTGCTGGATTCCGGCAGTAAGTTTTCCTTCAACACGGTGGTAGGCAAGCGAACGGTGGCCAACGGTTTCTATGAAGCTATCGAGTATGCCTACGGCACGGAAGTTATGGGTGTAGGCGGCGGCACTTGCCAGGCCAGCACCACTCTGTATCAGGCGGCGGTGGAAGCTGGGCTGGACATCATTACCCGGGAGCCTCACTCCAAGTCGGTGTCCTATGCCGCTTATGGCGAGGATGCTACCGTGTACTGGGAAGGCAATCGCAAGATCGATCTGGTGTTCAAGAACAACACGGACAGTCCGTTGTATTTCGTGGCTTCCGTGCAGAGCGATCCCAGCAATCGCAAGCGGCTGATTGCCAAGGTTTCCATCTATGGGGAAAGCTTGGGGGATGATGTGCGGTATGAGCTGCAAAGCCAGACCGTTGAAATCCTTACGGCACCTACCGATCCGGAATACGTGAAGGACACCAAACAAACTTACGTAACCTATACCGATGAGGAGTACGTAGCTCGGAAGGCGGCGGACGGCTGCAAGGTGGAAAGCTATCGGGTGAAGTATGTGGGGGATACGGCGGTGGAGCGGACATTGCTCTTTACGGATACGTACAAGGCACAAAGTAAGCTGATCTATGTCGGTACAAAAAAACGCACCGAATAATGCATTGAAGTGGGGGAGGTTTGGCAAAACCTCCCCTTTTCCTATGAGGAAGTGGGAGTGCAGTCAACCACTGACTTGCCACAAAGCAGGACTTGTGATAAGATGAGGCATGGATGTGTATCCGCTGAATGAAAAAAGATGGAGGTTCAATCCTATGTATCGTTATTCCGCAAATCGGGCGAGAGGCAACACCGGCGCACCGGGATTGAAGGAGCGGGCGAAGACCTTGCTGATTATCATTTTGCTGGCGGCACTGACTGTGGGGCTGATTGTAGGCGTTCCGGCGGTGAAGTTCAAGAACGACGCACGTCAGCTGTATTTGGCACGCATTCAGCTGGAGTGTGGCAATGCACTGGATCTGTCCGGCTCTCTCAGCAGAACGGCTGGCACAAGCTCTACCTCCACCCTGTCGAAAATCCGCAGCTATGTGTATGCCATGGAAACCATCAATTCCCTGAGCGTGGGTATGGACGGCAGCAATGGCTACATTATCTCCGAGGACTGGTTTACCAATCTGTACAGCATTATTGATGCTTATTCCAGCCAGCTGTTGACGGGGATGAACACTTCCGAGCAGCAAACAGCTCTGTATAATTCTCTGCAAACCCTATCCCAGCAGTTGTCCGGGGTGGACTGAAAAAAGTTTTGTGATGGAATTGTGAAGAATTTGTGAACGATGCAACAAAACGCCCTGCTTGTACGTCTTATAGGTGTGACACAGAAAACACCCGGTGAAAGGAGACTGTGCAATGAAGCAGAAGTTGTTTTCCTTCCTTTGCGCGTTGGTGATGTTTTGCTCCTGCTTGACTTTGAGCGGAGCTGTAGCGGAGGATCAATCTTTTACGGCGGCAGATGTGCCGGAGAATCTTTTCAGTTCCACGGATGATTCCGATTACTATTCCCTGGAGTCCATGGTGGCCGTGGGCAACACGCTGTATGCCATGATGTATACCAGCAACGGCAGAGCACTTGCCTACTGGCAGCCCGGTATGGAAAAGGAAAAAATGATTGGTCTGAAGGAAGCAACGAATGAAAACGGCAGCACTTCCAAGACCAGCACGCTGCTGTTTGCTACTGATTATAGCGATGCAGAAAGCCTGAAGGCGGATGCGGTGGCAAAGGACGGCGCAGATGCGGATCACGCCCTGGGTGAGCTGTTCACAGACGGCACACGGCTGCTGTCCGTGAATCCCTTCACAGGCTTGGTATTCGAAATTCAGGTGGACGGCGATAGCCTTGTTTACAAGGATATCGTCACCCTGCAGGACGCAACCCTTTTCTTCCATGTGTACTCTGACGATGGTACCTCCTACGTGCTCAGCGGCGGTAGTGTTTCCGCTACTGTAACAGAGAACAAGCTGCTGATCTTCATCAACGACTGGGATGACAATACCGGCAAATCTGCCTGCAAACTGTTTATTGCAGATATGACGACCGGCGCAGTGAAGACCTCTGCTGTTGAGCATGTGTATGGCTTGGCAGGCTACAAGGATGGAAAGACCATTATCCGCCTGTACGATGTGGACAATGCTTATGATGCAGAAACCCAAACGGTCAATTATGGCGATGTGGCCATTTATGATCCGGCAGCGGACACGGCAC
>CAVKHY010000015.1:18779-30698 GCA_963656345.1 bacterium
TGTGCGGCACTTGACACCATTATTTATCAAAACAATACCAAGGTCATGGGCTTGGTGGGGGATCAGTTTACCAAGAAGCAGATTGGTTATATGCCTATTGACTATGTAAGCAACGCTGCCATCATTGGCAAGACCTACATTGCAGCTAGCTACGAAAGCACCGTGGCCAGAGATCTGAACCTGGGCTTCCAGGCGGATCAGTACCTGATGGTTGCCAATATGGGCTACATGTATGACGGCGCCCAGCTCTTTACGGATCGGTACCCCAACATTCCCATTTACTTTGATAACAATTATTATTCCGATGTGGAAAGCATTAACCAGGCCATGGTCAGCGGAGACAACACGGTGGATGTCTTTGCAATGAGCATTACCTATGGTTCCTTTGAGACCTTGATGAAGAAAGGCTACTGTGCCGACTTGTCCGGTTACACCGAATTAACTGATGCTGTCAGCCGCATGTATCCTGCTTTCCAGAGCCAGGTGATGAAGGACGGTAAGCTATATGCAATCCCTTACAGCGTCTATGGCAGCGGAAGCTGGTTCTATGATAAGGACGTGCTGGAAGCTGTAGGACTTACTGAAGACGACCTGCCGACCAATTACGTGGAGCTGTGCGAATTCATCACCCGTTGGAATGACGAGTTTGTGGATGAATACCCGGAGTATTGGCTGACGGAGGGCAGCGGCACATACGGCTTAAAAGCAGATCTGCTGAACAACATGCTGTCCGCCTATATCAACTATTGCAATTATGAGGGCAAGGACATTACCTTTGATACGCCTGCCTTCCGCGAAATGATGCAGGCATGGGAAAAGATCGAGTGTGACCAGATTGATAAACAGATGGCGGATGACAATGCAAATGATACCTATCGGTCCGGCTTGCTGAATCAATACAACACCACGGTTGGCGACTTCTCCTGGATGACGGGAAAGAATGATTATGCCATGTATTTGCCGCTGACGCTTACCGCAGATACGGAGGAGATCTTCACCACCGGTATGACGGTGCTGTTCGTCAATCCCAACTCCACCCACATGGAAGCGGCCGTAAACCTGCTGGCCTGCACCTTGGAGGCGCTTGACAATACAACGAAGTACACCCTGTTTGCTGATATGTCGGAGCCGGTGAGAAACTCCAGCTACGATCGGATGCTGAGCAGCGAGCAGGAATACCTGGAAAGCCTGAAGAAGCAGCTGGAAACCGCTGATGAAGCTGACAAGCAGTATATTGAGGAATCCATCAAGAGCGAGGAAGAATACATCGAGAAAACCCTGCCTCAATATGAGTACGAAATTTCTGCTGAAGCGATTCAGTACTACAAGGAGAATGTGGTGCCGAAGATCAACATTCAGAAGCCTTCGTTTATCACTTCCAGCTCTTCCTCCGATTCCAGCAGCGAGCTGACGAACCTGGTCAACCGCTACAGCGGCGGACAGATCACCTTGGATCAGTTCATCCGCGAAGCGGACAACAAGATGCGCATGATGCGCATGGAAGACGAGTAATCGCCTGACTGAAACCTTCGTCGGGGCAGAGATGGTGAAGAGCCGCCTCTGCCCTCCGACGCGTAAGGGAGGATGCTCTTGTGTTTCACAAGAAGAAGATTGTGTGGCTTCTGCTTCTGCCAGGCATGGCGGGGCTTATCCTGTTTTATGTGGCTCCCTTCATTGGTGGAATTTATTATTCCCTGTTGGACGGAACCTTCCAGAATAACTTCGTAGGGCTGGATAATTACCGTCGTGTCATGCAGAACAGCATGTTTCAGCTGGGACTGAAAAACACTTGGGAGCTTTCTATCCTGTGTGCTCCTGTGATTTGGCTGCTGTCCTTTCTGCTGGCTGCTATGCTGAAAATGCTGAAGGAACGATCCACAGCGTTCCGCAACATTTTGCTGCTGCCCTATCTGATGCCTTCTTCCGCTATGCTGCTGATTTGGCTGACCATGTTCGACTATGGCGGCGTCATCAACCGGCTGGTGGTAGCTTTGGGACTGGAACGGGTGGTTTGGCTGGATGGTGTAGCTCTCCGAGTGCCTGTGGTGCTGCTGTACATTTGGAAGAACCTGGGCTTCTCGGTGGTGCTGTTCGCGTCTGCACTCAGTGCGGTGCATCCTTCCCTGTATGAGTATGCCTCTCTGGAAGGCGCCGGCTGGTTTACCCAGGCCTTCCGCATTACCTTGCCTCAGATTCTGCCAACAGCTTTCCTGGTGTTCGTACTCAGTTGGGTGAATGCTTTCAAAATTTTCAAGGAAGTATATTTCATTTCCGGCGCTTATCCGTCGGAGGCTATCTATACCCTCCAGCATTTCATGAATAACAAGTACGCCAAGCTGGATTATCAGGATGTTACATCTGCCGCCTACATTTTTGCCATTGGCGTGATGGTACTGTTTGCAATGATGTATGCGTCCAAGGCTGTCCGCTCACCGGATAAAGCGTAAGGGAAAGGAGAATGAGCAGTATGCATACGGCGCACCGCCGCAGAAGGCACCGCCTCAATCGGCTTTCCCTTGGGGGCTGGATCGCAATGATCCTGTTGGTGATCCTTTCTGCGCTGATTCTGGTTCCGATTATCTGCACGTTCCTGTATTCCTTCTTCCCTACCAGCGAAATCAAGGCTTGGCTGGGGCAGCGGAACAACTACGATGCCACCAGATGGATGGATGTGATTTACTCGCCGGCACAATTCTCTCTGCGGCAGTATTACACCATTCTGATTGAAAACCCCACCTACCTGCAATACTTCTGCAACTCGGTGATGTATGCGGCGGCTATTTTGCTTGGGCAGGCCATGATCATTCCTTTGACCGCCTATGCCCTGAGCCGCTTTACCTTCCGGGGCAGGGATGTTATCTTCTTCTTCGTGCTGGTGCTGATGATTCTGCCTTTCCAGGTCACCATGGCACCGAGTGTGATGGTGCTTCGGTGGCTGGGGCTCATGAACACCATTTGGGCGGTGATCCTGCCCATGTGCTTTTCACCATTCTACATCTTCCTGCTGCGGCAGTTCATGGTTTCCATTCCCAATGAACTGCTGGAAGCCGGAATGGTCGATGGCGTGGGACCCTTCCGTGGGTTCATCCATGTGATTTTGCCGGTGTGCCGTCCTATCCTTGGCGCAGCGGCGGCACTTTCCTTTGCGGACTGCTGGAACATGGTGGAACAGCCCCTGGTGTACTTGGCCAATGCTTCGTCCCTGCAGCCCCTATCCACCATGTTTAACCAGATTTCCACGGAAGGCGCAGAGGTGGCTTTTGCCGGCTCCGCCCTGTACATCTTGCCGACGCTGCTGATCTACCTGTACTTCCAGGAAGACATTGTGGCCGGTATTCAGCTCAGCGAGCTTAAGTGATCCATTTCACCTGCATGGAGGTTATTTCGATGAAGCTCAAGAGATTTGCCCTGCGAGGACTCATTATTCTGGCTGTGGTTGTGGCATTGTGCATGTTCTTTGCGCGCACGGTGCAGACCATCACCACCCCCAAGGTTCGCATGTATACCCCCACAAAGGGGCGGCTGGAACAGTCCTATAAGCTGACTGCCGAGGTTTACTTCCCGGAAACGGAAGAAGTGACCGTAACGGAGGCCAAGAAAACGGCTGTTACCGTGAGCAAGGTGTATGTGAAGGCAGGTTCCTACGTAAGCAAAGGGGATACCATCTTTACGACTACGGTGGGCAGCTACGAGGAAGACCTGCAGAAGCTTCAGGACTCCTATGACAGCAAGGCAACCGAGCTGCTGGAGCTGGATATTACCAACCGGAAGCTTTCTAAGGAGAGCCGCCAAAATGAATTGTATGCCGAAATGGTGGAAAAGCAGAGCGACCTGAGCAAGCGCACCTATGAGGCACGGAAGCTGGCCATGCAAAGCGGCATTACCTTGGGCAGTGATGTAACAGCTTGGAAGAAGCAGCTGGCTGCCGTGAAGGATGTGCCTCAGGAGGTTACCGATGCGGTCAACAAGGCCATTGCCGCCAAGTCCACCTACGATGAAGCCAGCACTGCCTTCTATGCGACCTATGAGGACAAGAAGCTGAAGGTCAGCAGCGACACCTTTGATTACATCAAAAAGCGGAACGCATTGCAGGATGAAATGGACGACCTGAGCGATCAGATGATTGAGCTGGACAGCCGTGTGTCTGCGCTGGCGACCATTACAGCCCCTCATGACGGATGGATCGTCTCCATGGATGTTGCGGCAGGAGATAACTACGATGGCGCCAAAGCTGCTTATACCATGACGACAGAGGGTTCCACGCCCCTGCTGAAGGCTTCCCTGACCGGCGTGGATCGGACAATTTCCAACGGCACCAAGGTGACATTGGGGGACGGCGACTCCGGCACGGAAAAGACCACGGTGCAGGCCACCCGCACGGAAACCAACGGCAGCAAGTATCTGCTGATTGACCTGCCGGAATCCATGCAGGAGCCGGGCAATTCCGCCATTCGCCAGGCACTGAACAACGGCGGCGTGCAGGCGACCATTACCTATCGGGCCAAGGAATCCACCACCCTGCTTCCTGCATCCGCTGTCCGCAGCGACGGCAGCAGTTATTACGTGTTCGTTGTGCAGGACAGCAACGGCGGTTTCCTCACCAGCAACAGCAAAAAGGCTGTGAAAACCTCTGTGACCGTCATCGAGAAGAATGATAAGCAATACGCCGTGCAGGAGGATTTCTCCTATCAGACCATTGCCTATCAGGAAGACCGGGCACTCAGCGACGGCATGGCTGTGATGGAATACGTAAACTGATGGGAGGCGGCAGGAATGAAGAAAAAATTCCGGGGCCTCGTGGTGCTGCTGCTGATTTTTCTTGGCGTCATGGCTTACAGCCTGATTCAGGTAAACGGCGTGGGCAGCACTCTCCAATACGTGGTATCGCCGCCGGAGCTGCAGCAGGCGGACACATCCGACAGTGACACTGACAGCGGTGCAAACAAGGTTCAGCCCAACCAGGGGCTGAAGGATTGGCAGGAGTCACTGGAAACTGCTGCTGAAGATATGTCTGAGGCTATTGCTAAGTGGACCATGGGGGGCGTCATCCAAAGCGCAACGATTTCCGATGCCAAGGAAGAAGCTTCCGGCGACGCTCGCATTGACCTGTTGGGGGAAAATGCATTGGCCGTTCATCCTCGTTACATTCTCTATGGCCGAACCTTCTATGATGAGGAACTGAAGAACGGCGACAAGGTCATGATGGTGGATGAGCAGTTGGCATTGAAGCTGTATGCTGTTGCAGATCCAATTGACCGCACCGTGCTGCTGAATGGGGAGGAGTACCGCATCGTAGGTGTGGTTCGCCACGAAAAACGGGTAGGCGACTATACAGATATGGGCGCTTACATTCCGCTGATGAGCTTGGTCAGCCAAAGCATTCAGCCTACCGCCATTGTGGTGGAAGCAACGCCGATCAGCGGTTCCGGTGCAAACGTAACCTTCACCAACACCATGAAGCAGTGGAAGGAAGGCGGCACTGTCATTGACCTGGGCAAGGAAACCATGGCCGCTACCCTGTGGCTTCGGGTGCTGATCTTCCTTGTTGGATTTGTTATTGTGATGCGGGTGATCAGGCGGCTGAATAGAGAAGTGACCGCCTATCACCGGCAGTATCAGGCACAGCTGCAGAGGGTCTATGCCATTCGGTTGATGCCCCAGTTGGTATTGCGGATTGTCCTGTTTGCCGTGGGCTACCTGGTCTGTGCAGGCGGTTTGGCACTGCTGGTGAATTACCTGATTCGTCCTGTGTATACCTTTACGGAGTGGGTGCCTACGGTACTGGTGGAGTGGAGTGATATCACAACCGCTTTCTGGAACGTGTGGCAGACTCCGGCCACGGTGCTGGAGTTCCGTACGCCAGAACTGCTGCGGCTTAGGTTTTTCACAGTGGTGCTGCAGGGATGTACGGCCTGCGTTGGGCTCATTGTCGCCTATCTGTACGGGCAGAATCGCTCGCAGGAGCAAAAGATTCGTGAAACTCTGTCCACCCTTTATCAGGAGCGGGTGGCTGTGTCCTACGTGAAAACGGAGAAGCCCATGCTCTTTGCTTCCATGGGGTACATTCCCTGCGTGAATGCCGAGGAGCAGATTGACTGCGGCGAAAAGAAAAAGAAGCTGCGCACCACAACGGCCATGATCCGCATTGTGGATGCGGAAGAGCTGCTTCGGCTGATGCCAAACTCTGCTCGTGAAGGCTATTTCGTTTTGCAGGTGACGGATCCCATCCTGAAGCAAAACAATGCCACCTACCGAATTGACTGCGGGGAGGCGGGCAAGAAGGTTCAGGAGATTGACCGAGACTATGACCTTTCCCTGCCCATTGATACCTTGGCACGGCTCGTTTACGGCAGCGAAAATTTCCAGGACTACCTGGAAAGCCATGCGGATTATGATTTGAAGATGCGTTCCCATGCCATGGAAGGCTTCTTTACTCATCACCTGACCATTACCGGAAAGGCCTGAGCGAGGCAAATAACCATCAACGAAAAAGAAGCGGCATCGTCGATAGCGAAATCGACGATGCCGCTTTGTTCACTTAGCGGTAATCTTGAAATTAGGCCTTGCCGTTGCAGCCCAACACATCAACGATCTTATGACGAACCATGTCGCGAATGCCGGTACGGGCATCGGTCAGGTACTGACGAGGATCGAAGTGATCCGGATGCTCAGCAAAGTGCTTGCGAACCAGACCGGTGAAGGCAAGGCGCAGGTCGGAGTCGATGTTGATCTTGCACACGGCCATGGTGGCAGCCTTACGGAGCATGTCTTCCGGCACGCCCTGAGCACCGGGCATCTTGCCGCCGAATTCGTTGATCATGTCAACATATTCGGGGATAACGGAGGAAGCACCGTGCAGCACAATGGGGAAACCGGGCAGACGACGGCCAACCTCTTCCAGAATGTCGAAGCGCAGCTTGGGCTCGCCCTTGAACTTGTAGGCACCGTGGCTGGTGCCGATAGCGATGGCCAGGGAGTCGCAGCCCGTGCGGCTTACGAACTCTTCCACTTCGTCAGGCTGGGTGTAGCTGCTGTCCTCAGCGGAAACCTTCACATCGTCTTCCACACCGGCAAGACGGCCAAGTTCGGCTTCAACCACAACACCGTGGTCATGAGCGTACTCAACCACGCGCTTGGTCTGTGCAATGTTTTCTTCGAAGGGCAGGTGGCTGCCGTCAATCATCACGGAGGAGAAACCGCCGTCAATGCAGCTCTTGCAGGTCTCGAAGTCAGGGCCGTGATCCAGGTGTACAACGATGGGCAAGTCGGTATCCTGCACAGCAGCCTCGATCATCTTCATCAGGTACACATGCTTAGCATACTTCCGTGCGCCGGCAGACACCTGCAGAATCACAGGGGCGTTCTCCATCTTAGCACCTTCCGTGATGCCCTGGATGATCTCCATGTTATTCACGTTGAAAGCGCCGATAGCATAGCCGCCTTCATAGGCCTTTTTGAACATTTCAGTACTGGTAACGATAGCCATTGGAAAAACCTCCTTTAGGACTGTCTTCGCTTTATTATAGCACGTTTTTTGAAGAATGCAAAGAAAAGATTGATGCTTTTATGACAAGACGCACTGCATCAATAAGTCTTGCCGCTGGTAGAAAGCACAAAGTCGGGCTTTAGGCGCATGAAGGCCTTCATGTGCGGCGTTTCCATGTGTGCCTGCTGGTGGAACTTGCTTGCCCATTCTTCAATGAGCAGCACCTGATCCGGCTGATCGGGGCTGAGAAAGTAGTCATACCTGAGGCAACCATCCTCCTGCTGCACCACTTGGGGCATACCGAGCTCCTGTACAGCGGCGAAAAAGTCATCCCGGCAGCCGGGCTTCAGGGTGTAGGTAAGCAGAATCAGCATAAATCATCACTCCTTGCAGAATTGTTTCGTATGCAAAACATGCAGCATCATGGGCACTTCCACCAGCAGCATGACCGTCCATCCGGCGACGCAGGCATAGGTGATGCCGCTGATGCCCATGCGGGGTGCAAGCAGATAGGTAAACACGACACGAATACTTGTCTGAATGGCGGTACACAAAAGGGTAACGGACATTTTGCCCATGCCCCGGAAGAAACCTTGTACCCCGTTGGTCATGGCAGGCCAGAGGTAGAAAAGCGCCATGTGTAGCAGATACTGAGCACCCAACGACACCACCTGCCCGCTCCCTTCCCCGGCAACAAACCAGCTGACAATCGGTCGGCGGAACAGCAGCGTTACCGTGCCAATGAGCACCCAATACACGCCTTCCAGCAGCAGCCCTGCCTTCAAGCCCTGCTGAATCCTCCTGGGCTGACGGGCACCAAGGTTCTGGGCGGAGAAGGTGGTAATGGCCTGCCCAATGCTTTGCTCCGGCGTGAATGCAAAATCGTCCACGCGAGTGCAGGCATTGAAGGCAGCAATCACATCCAGCCCCAGTTGGTTTACCTGCCCTTGAATCAGCAGCTTGCCGATGGGCTGAACAGCCTGCTGCAGGGCAGTCACACTGCCGTATTGCAGGGTAGTTTTCAGCAGCGGAGGATCAATCCGCCATTCGTTCCGCTTCAGGCAAAGCATGGGAACCTTCCGGCGGATGTACAGCCAGCTCATGGCGGCAGAGGCAGCCTCTGCAATCACGGTGGTCAGGGCTGAGCAAACAATGCCGAAGCCTAACAGACCGATGAAGATCAAGTCCAGCACGCCGTTGAGAATGGAGGAAAACATAAGAAACTTGAGTGGTGTTTTACTGTCGCCTACGCTTTTCAGGGCGGCAGACAAAGCATTGTAGAAGCAGGTGAACGGAGCACCAAGAAAAGTAATCCGCAGGTAAATGCCGGTCATGGATCGGATTTCCTCCGGCACGGCCAGCAAGGCCAGGATCTCGTCCGTCAGCAGAAAACCTGCAAAGGCGACCACGACCGAAAAGATGCCGCCAGCAAGCACAGCCGTAGCCATTTCCTTATGCAGTTCTTCCATGCGTTTGCCGCCGAAGAATTGACTCATCAAGACACCGGCCCCCATGCACAACCCGGTAATGCCGAGAATGACCAGGTTCATGACCGGGCCTGCAATGCCTTCTGCCGCCAAAGCTCCTTTGCCGATAAAGCGTCCTGCAATGATGCTGTCCACGGCGTTATAAGCAAGCTGGAAGCAGTTGCCCAAAATCAGCGGAATAGCGTACTTCACCAGGTGGGGAAGGGTTTTGCCCTGTGTCATGTCGGCGGCAGCCATGCGGATCAACTCCCGAAAAAACGTCTTCCCTATTGTATCACAGGCAGTCATGGATGAACAGGAAAAATAGGGCGGAATTTTGTAAGCAGCTTATTTGATCGATCATTCGGTCTTGTTCTCCTTGAACAGTTATGCTACAATTTCAGCGGAGGTGTTGCCCATGCAGAAAGACATTCCTGTATTGGTTACCATTGCGGGACGCTCACAGGACTATCCCGGAGAAGATGAAGAACCGATTCGTGTAACAACCACCGGCAGACTGAATGTTTCCGGCGGTCAGTATACCCTTTATTATCAGGAGACCCAGCCAGAGGATGAAAAAGGTAAGCCCAGCACCCAGGATATTACCCTGCAAATGCAGCCGGGACGGGTGATGATGACCCGAGCAGGGGACTTTGGCACCTCCATGGTGTTCATCAAGGGACAACGGTTTGAGGGGGCTTATCATACTCCTTATGGCAATCTGGGCATGGCGGTGTATGCTACCCGGGTGAATTGCAAGCTGACCCCGGAACATGGCACGGTGCATCTGCAATATCAGCTGGATATGCAGGGATCCTACAGTGCATTGCATGAATTGAGCCTGGAGTATGCGGCCAACGAACCTGTATGCTGACCGATTTGCGCAGGGAAATGGCCGTCCTGCTTCAGCAGTACCCCACAAGACGACCATGCGCCGTCAGGAGGAGCCTGCATCCCGACTTTCTGCTGGCGGTGGATTTGCCTCAGGCGGCGGAACAGGACACGGTGTTAGCCTTCACCCAAAGGGCGGAACAGGAAGGCTGGACGGTGCGGCAGGAAAAGGAGTGGCTGCTGCTGGATTACGCCTTGCCACTGCCAATCTGCTGCGAAGAGATTGCTCCCGCAGGGCGCCTTGGCAATGCGGTTTGGCTGCTGCGCCTGCATCCTTCTGATGAAATGGATACAAAAACCTTACGCCTGCTGGCAAAGGCGACAGAGGAAGGCGAAAAGGCAGTGGAGCGTGTCTGTGATGGCTGTGTGCGAGATTGGGCAGTACGGCTGCGCAGGCGGGAAGCATTGCCCAGCGGATTGCTTCCCTACATGCTGCAGGCGGCCTGCCTGCTAAAGGAAAGGAGAAAGAAACCGTGATTATTACCTGTATTGGTCATGCGATGTTTTTGCTGGAGCTGGACAATGACATGCGGATCCTGACCGACCCTGTGGATCAGGGCAGCGGCTATCCTGTGGAGCCGGTGAAGGCAGATGCGGTGCTGGTGTCCCATCATCATCATGACCATGCGGCACTGGAGAATGCGCCGGAGGCACAGGTTATCGATACGGAAGGTCCGCATACCCTTGCACCGGATGTGAAGGTTCAGGCAATTCATGCCTGGCATGATGACGCACAGGGAACCAAGCGTGGATCTACCCTCCTGTTCCTGGTGGAGGTGGAGGGGCTTCGTGTTGCCCATCTGGGGGACTTGGGGCATCTGCCTACCAAGGAGCAGATTGCCGCTCTTGCACCGGTGGATGTGCTGATGATTCCCGTAGGCGGCTACTATACCATTGATGCCGAGCAGGCAAAGAAGACGGCGGAACTGCTGCAGGCTCGGGTGATTTTGCCCATGCACTACCGCACGGCGTACAACAAGGACTGGCCCATTGCTACAGAGGATGCGTTCCTCCGTCTGTATGCCGATGAGGACGTGACCCGTCAAAATCTGCTGCGGGTGACCCAAGGGGATCTCTGCTGTCAGAAAAAGGTGTGCCTCTTGGCGGCGCAGCTGAAGGGATAAGATGTCATGGACATGAAGCAAACCCTGCTGGACGGGGGTTTTGCACGGGTGATTCTGCTGGATGCATTATCTTGCGGAGCGGCGGAGCAGGGGACACTGTTATTGGCTTTCTGGACCTACGAAGCAGAACGGAAACCTGCTGAGCATGATGCGTGGATTCACCCGTATTACTATGCTTCTCAGCAGGCGTACCGAACGGCGGAGGCGGCGGTGAAGGCTTCTGGCGGCGAGTGGGCACTGCGGGACGACATTCGGGTAAAGCCGATTTTTGCACGGATGCCCGGATTCAGCCAGGGTCGAAACACCTTGTCCTATATGGATGGGGTAGGCAGCCGGTTTCATGTGCAGATTTTGCTGTCGGAAAAGACCTTTCCGGCGGACATGACGCTGGAAGAGCCGCATGGCCTGCACTGCGGTTCCTGCAGGCGCTGCATTGAAGCTTGTCCTACCGGCGGCATTGACGAGGAGGGGTTTCATCGGGGAAAATGCCTGCGGAACTGGATGCTTTCCGGCAAGCCTATTCCGGAGACTATGCGGAAGATGGGCAACCGCCTGCTGGGCTGCGATAACTGCCAACGATGCTGCCCCCATCAACCGAAGCCGATGGGGGAGCAACTCCCTCCCGTGCCCTTACGGGAGTTATTATCCAACCCCAAGGAAACCACCATGATGCTTCGACCAATTATCGGCAGCAATTTGGCGATCCCCAACCGAGTACTGGGACAGGCATGCCTTGTGGCCGGGTGCAGCGGAGATACGTCCTTGCTTCCCCTGCTGGAGGCATTGAAAAGCCATCCGTCCCCTTTGGTGGCAGAGCATGCAGCCTGGGCAGTCAGTGAATTGCAAAAAGAACAGCGGTCTCTTGATGAATGAAATCAAGAAGCCGCTGTTTTTCGGGGTGCGCCCGGCGGCGCCCGTTTCTAAAGGGTGAAAGACCCGAATCCGCCCGGTA
>CAVKHY010000016.1:0-20551 GCA_963656345.1 bacterium
GAATGCCCTTGGACTCGGCCGTGATCATGTAGTCATACTCCGGGGCCTTCTTCAGCAGCTCCGTAGCGCAAGCAACCGTCAATTCCACATCGCCAAAGATTACAAAAGCACCAATGTACAGATCGTCCGTTACCCGGCAAATCGGCAGATACCGTTCGCAGCCTGCAATGGTCATCTTATGTGTCAGCATCATGTATCCCTCTATTTCAGTTTCATGGGGTGCCCCACTTTTTACGTCTCATTATAGCGCAGCAAGGACGGCTTGTCAACGAACAAATTTCAGTAAGAGGTCAAAAACATTCGTAGTCTTGTCTCAATCGAGGTTCAGCGCGCCTTGTTTCACCATGCGTTCTAATGCAGTTTTCAGGGCAATACGGCCATGACTGTAGGTAAGACCACCCTGCATGTACGCCGTGAAAGGAGCCCGCATGGGAGCATCGGCACTAAGCTCCACGGAAGCACCGGCCACAAAGGTGCCCGCCGCCATAACCACCTGATCCCGGTAGCCGGGCATATCCCAGGGCTCCGGCAGAGCCATGCTGTCCACGGGAGAAGCCATTTGGATTCCCTGACAGAAAGCCACCAAACGCTGGGGCGTTTCCATTTGGATGGCCTGAATAATATCCGCACGAGGCTCATCGGCAGGAGGCGTAGTGGTCATACCCAATTCTTCAAAAACTCTGGCAGCAAGGCAAGCGGTTTTGATCGCCTGGGCAACGGTATGAGGTGCCATGAACAGTCCCTGATAAAAAGGCTGGTAGCTGCCTGCATAAGAGCCTACCTCCAGGCCAATGCCAGGAGCCGTCAACCGGTAAGCAATGCGCTCAATGGCATCCTTCCGCCCTACCACATAGCCGCCGGTGGGCGCAAGGCCGCCACCGGGATTCTTAATCAAGCTGCCCACGCATACATCTGCACCGTAGTGGGTCGGCTCCTTTTCGCACACAAACTCGCCATAGCAGTTATCCACCATCAGCCGAACACCGGGGTGTTTTTCGTGAAGCATGGCCGCCAAGGGAGCAAATTTTTCCGGCATCAGGGAGGGACGCCAGGCATATCCGCGGCTGCGCTGCGCAATCACCAATGTGGTTTTGGGCGTGATGGCTTGTCCGACTGCGTCCAGATCAATTTCCCCTGCGTCCGTCAATTCCACTTGATCATAGACAACGCCCATTTCCTTTAGGGAGCCCACCGGTGCCGTGCCTTCCCCCATGCCAATAATATCTTCCAGCGTGTCATACGGCTTGCCCGTTGCACTGAGCACGTGATCACCCGGCAGCAACAGACCAAACAGACACAGGGAAATAGCATGCGTTCCGCTAGCAATCTGAGGGCGGACAATGGCCGCTTCCGTGCCAAACAAATCAGCAAAGACCTTTTCCAGCGTATCTCGTCCTACGTCATCATAGCCGTAGCCAGTGGTGGGGGCAAAGTGGCGATAGGCAATTTCATGGGTGCGAAATGCATCCAGCACCCGGCCTGTGCCAATTTCCTCCATATGATCAATCCGTGCAAATACGTCCTTCAGCCCCGCTTCAGCGTGACTGATTCTTTCCTCAATCGTCATGATTCTCTGCTCCTTGCATATACCAGTTTGCTAATTGCTCATAAGCATCTGTGCTCAGGCTATCCACCCAACACACGTCTTCCTCCCGGCGCATCCAGGTCAGCTGACGTTTGGCATAGTGCCGGGTATTCTGCTTCAGGGCGGCAACTGCTTCGTCCAAAGGCGTGTCGCCCCTTAAGGCCGGAATCAGTTCCTTGTAGCCAATGGCCTTCATGGCCTGCGCATCTGCCGGAACCCCTGCGTCCAGCAGGCCTTTGATTTCATCCAGCAGACCTTGCTCCATCATGGCATCCACCCGTTGTTCAATGCGGCCGTACAGAAGGCTTCGTTCCATGGTCAAGGTAGCAACGCGGTAGCGGAATCGTGCCGCTTCCTCTACTTGAGGCTGCTTGGAAAAAGGCACTCCTGTCAGTTGATAAACTTCCAATGCCCGAATCACACGGCGTACGTCGTTCACCGGCAGTCGTTCCGCTGTATCCGGATCTACCATGGCCAGCCTGTGGTGCAGGGCTTCCCTGCCCCCCGGCGCATCCGCTTCCTGCTGAAGTGCTTCCCGCAAGGCATCATCCGCCGCCACCTTTCCCATGCTCATGGGATGGCGCAGGGCACGAAGATACAACCCGGTACCACCGACAAACAAGGGTTGTCTGCCCCGATTGAGTACCTCCTGTGCTGCATCCTCTGCCGCCTGCTGATACTGGGCAACGCTGTAGTTTTCCCTCGGATCAGCCACATCCAGCATATAATGAGGAATGCCGTCCATCTCCTCGAGCGTGGGCTTGGCTGTGCCGATGTCCATGCCTCGATAAATCTGCATGGAATCCATGCAGATGATTTCACACTGGAAAGCCTTGGCCAGGCGAATGGACAGGGATGTTTTGCCGCTTGCTGTGGGACCGGTCAGCACCCAACAGCAGGCTCGTTGATCCATCAAAGCAATCCCTCCCCTACTGGATGCGCTTAAAGCGCTTATCCAGTTCTCGATGACTGATGGCAACCACCAGCGGCCGCCCATGGGGGCAGGTGGGCGTAACCTGCTGATCAATCATACGGCTGACCAAGTCACGGATTTCATCCTCGCTTAAGGGATCGCCGCCCTTCACTGCCTTCTTGCAGGCAAGCTGCAGAATGGAAGCACGGCGTTTGTCCATGTTGATCTGTCCCCGTTCGCTTTGCAGCTGATCCAGAATATCCCGGATAAAGTCCGCCGCTTGAGGCTGACCGAGAATCATGGGCAAGGAGCGCACAGAAATTTCCTGATCCCCGAAAGATTCCACAGAAAGGCCGATGCTTTCCAGCATGGTTTTGTTATCCTCCAGCAATTCCTGTTCCCTGCGGGATACATGCAGCACCAGAGGCACCAGCAATTCCTGCCCTGCCTCATGCTGGTCATAAGCCTTGGACAGCTTATCAAACAGCAGTCTTTCATGCACGGCATGCTGGTCGATCATCAGCAAATGATCCTCATACTCAACAAGGATAAAAGTGTTGAACGCCACGCCCAGCAGCTTCATAGGCTTGGGTGCATCCGGCAAAAAGCTTTCTACCTGTTCTCCATTCATGGAAGTCTGCGTGACTGTTTCCGGCATGGAGGAAAGGGGCGGAGGCAAAGTTTCCTCCTCCAAATACCGCTGCATGGTGGCTGCCGGGCTCCGCATCACGGGCACCGTCGGAATCGGAGCACGCTGTACAACAGGTGCTGCCACAGATGAAGTGCTTGTCTCCGCAGCCATCATGGCCGGCACGGTCTGGCTTTTCGCCATCAGCGGTTGTGTCGGGGATGTATTGGATACTGTTTTCATTACCTGCACCGGCAGTTGAGGACGTTCTTCCTCCGTCAGAAGCATGGGGGTGGGGCGTTCCAAGGCATCCCGATCCGTAATGCTGTCCCGAATAATGTTCTCCACAGCCTGCGCCACGGCAGCCTCGTTTTGAAAGCGCACTTCCAGCTTGTTGGGATGCACGTTTACATCCACCTGCTCATAGGGCATGGTCAGGTGTATCACGCAGGTAGGATACTTGCCAATCATGACCCTCTCCCGCACGCCGCTCTCCACAGCAGAGGAAAGCAGGCCGCTCCGCATGTAACGCCCGTTAATGAAGAAGGATTCATGGCTGCGGTTGCTTCGCGCACCTTCTCCAATGCCCACATAGCCGTCTACCACCACGCCGCCTTCGCAGCCGTGCACCCGGCGCATGGTGCGCTTCATTTCTGTACCATAAATGCTGAACACGGCAGATTCCAATTGCCCGTCTCCGGCAGAATGGTACAAGGTCTTCCCCTGACTGACGTAACGGAAGGAAACATCCGGTCTGGAAAGGATCAGGCGCATCATCAAATCGGAAACAAGCCCCGCTTCCGTTACCGGCTTCTTCAGGAATTTCAGCCGAACAGGCGTATTGTAGAACAATTCCCGCACCACAAAAGTAGTGCCTTCCGGGCAGGCGGTTTCCTCCATGGCAGTGATTTGTCCGCCTTCATTCTGCACCTTGATGCCGGTATCGTCTGCATGGGTCCGTGTTGTGCAGGTCACCTTGGCCACCGCCGCAATGGACGCCAATGCTTCTCCTCGGAAGCCCAGCGTCTGGATGGCGTTCAAATCATCGGAAGCGGTAATTTTGCTGGTGGCGTGCCGCTCAAAGGCCATGCGGATCTCGCTTTGCCGAATGCCGCTGCCGTTATCCGTAACACGAAAATAGGTAATGCCTCCGTCACGGATCTCTACCGTCACCGCCGTTGCTCCGGCATCCAGGCTGTTCTCCACCAATTCCTTGATGGCGGCAGAGGGGCGCTCTACCACCTCGCCTGCGGCGATTTTCCCGATGACCTCCTGGGTCAACAAACGAATGGCACCTGCCATAATGCACCTCCCCCGACACAGAAAATCAGAGCTTCCGTGCCATTTCCCGCAATAGGAACAGCTTGTTAATGGCGTCCATGGGCGTCAGTGCCATAACGTCAATATTTTGCAGCTCGTTGATGATTTCGGTTTTGGCAAACTCGAACATGTCCACCTGTTCGTTTTCCCGTTTCACCTCTTCGCCCAGAATGTTCTGGCCGATGGTGTTCTGGTTAATGTCGCTGACTTCCAGCCTTGCCTGTATCTCATGGGCACGCACCAGCACCGGATGAGGAACTCCTGCCAGCCGAGCCACGTGAATGCCAAAGGACTTGTCAGCGCCTCCGCGGACAATCTTCCGCAGGAAGATCACGTCTTCCCCATGCTCCTTCACGGAAATGCAGTAATTCTGCACCCCATCAATGTGGCCTTCCAGCTCCGACAATTCGTGGTAATGGGTAGCGAAAAGCGTCTTTGCCCCGACCTTCTGCTTATCGCACAAATACTCCACCACTGCCCAGGCAATAGACAGGCCGTCAAAGGTGGAGGTGCCCCGGCCAATTTCGTCCAGAATCACCAAGGACTTGGCCGTGGCATTGCGGAGGATATAGGCAGTTTCCGACATTTCCACCATGAAGGTGCTTTGCCCACTGGCCAAATCATCAGAGGCACCCACCCGAGTAAAAATGCGATCCACAATGGGGATCCGTGCTTCCTTGGCGGGCACAAAAGAGCCAATATGCGCCATGAGCGTGATCAGCGCCACCTGCCGCATGTAGGTGCTTTTACCGGCCATGTTAGGGCCGGTGATAATCAGCATCCGCTGCGCCTGCTGATCCATGTGGGTATCATTGGGCACGAAACCATCCTGCATGGTTTGCTCCACCACGGGATGACGCCCCTCCACAATATCCAGGCTGCCGTCGTCGGTGATTTCCGGGCGCACGTAATGATTGCTGACTGCCAGCTTGGCCAAGGCCAGAATGGCGTCCAGCGTTTTCAGCGCCATAGCCGTCTGCTGAATCCGCCCGATCTGGGCGGAAATCTGCTCCCGAATCTCATTAAACAGCTGAAGCTCCAGACGAACGGACTGCTCCTGCGCCCCGACGATTTTCTGTTCAATTTCTTTCAGCTCCGGCGTCATGTACCGTTCGCAGTTGGCCAATGTTTGCTTCCGCTGATACCGATCCGGCACCAGCTCATAGTAGGAGCGGGTCACCTCAATGTAGTAGCCAAACACCTTGTTGTACTGGATGCGAAGGTTCTTGATCCCCGTCTGCTCCCGTTCCCGCTGCTCCAGTTCCAAAATCCACTGCTTGCCGTTGGTGGAGGCTAATCGGTAATCATCCAGCACGGAAGAATAGCCGTCGGCAATAATGCCTCCTTCGGTAATCAGGATGGGGGCATCCGGATGAATGGCTCGTGCCAGAAGGGAGGTCAAATCCTCCAAGGGATCCAAATGATCCCGAATTTCCCGCACGGCTGCACTTTCTGACTTTTCCAGCAATCCCCGAATTTCCGGAACCTTTTGCAAGGAAGCGCACAGTGCCAGACAATCCCTGGCGTTCATACTCTTGTATGCCACCTTGCTCAGCAGCCGTTCCACATCATAAACACCTTGCAGCTCCTCGGCAAGGGTCATGGTCAGCACATGCTGATGTGTGAATTCCTCCACTGCATCCAGCCGGCGATTGATGGCATCTTTGTTCACAAGGGGCTGTTCAATCCAGCTTCTCAGCAGTCGGCCTCCCATGGCGGTGGAGGTTTTATCCATCAGCCACAGCAGAGAGCCTTTCTTGGAACGGTTCCGAAGGCTTTCCGTCAGTTCCAAATTCCGCCGGGTATTTCGATCCAGCAGCATGGTTTCCGTGCCCTGATAGATCCGCAGGGTGGTAATGTGCTCCAAGGCATTTTTCTGGGTATCGCTCAGGTAATGCATCAGTGCCCCTGCTGCGCAGGCTCCGGCACGATATTCCTCCGTCAGCCCTAAAGGAGACAGATCCTGCAGTGCAAAATGCTTGCACAGAGCTTCCGACGCATTCTGGTACTGAAAACTACTGTTGCTCTCCTCCGATGTAGAAACTTCCTCCCGCAGGTGACAGGCGTGAAGTTTCACCAAGTCGGATGTAATGATTTCAATGGGGCTGATTCGTGCCACTTCGTCCGCCAAGGTTTGCTCCGCATGCTCCACTTCGTGGACAAAGAACTCGCCCGTGGACACATCCGCAAAGGCCAGCCCCGCTTTATCCCCGGTAAAGTAAATGGACAGCAGAAAATTATTTGCCCGCTCATCCAGCATGGCCGGATCATTTACCGTACCGGGTGTAATAATACGAATTACGTCCCGCTGTACCAGCCCCTTAGCCAGAGCCGGATCTTCCAGCTGCTCGCAGATAGCGACCTTGTACCCTTTTTCGATCAGCTTCTCCACGTAGGTATTGGCCGCATGGTAAGGAATGCCGCACATGGGAGCACGTTCTTCCAGACCGCAGTCCTTGCCGGTAAGGGTCAGTTCCAGCTCGTGGGATACCAGTTTGGCATCGTCAAAGAACATCTCATAGAAATCACCCAGCCGGAAGAACAGAATGCAGTCCTTATACTTGGCCTTCATGTTCAAATACTGCTGCATCATGGGCGTTACGTTGGCCATGGAAGTTCCTCCTTGTGTGTTTTCCTTATTTCAATGACGTATTTCCGTGCTCCATCAATGGCCGCAGCCGCAACCGCCGCAGCTGGAACAGGAACCGGTGCAGCCGCCGTTTTCTTCCCCGGTTTCCCCGGTGATGATCAGGCGAAGCAGTCGATTCACATTCTCCATCATCTGGCTGAATTCTGCCCGGGATTCCTGCAATTCCTTCACAAGAGGAACTTCATTCATGTGCTTTTCAGCCGCTTCCATGGCTTCTCCTGCTTCTGCCAAGGTGCTCTTATCCACGTTGGCTTCCGTCAGAATTTTCTCCACCTGCTGACGCTTTTCAATCACTTCCGCAATGGCCTTGCTAGCCTCGGGGTCAATGGTCACCTGCATTTCAGCCTTGTGCATCCGCTGATAAACGTCGCTGTTCAGAATCGCTTCGCCAAGCTTCTGTGCCTGTTCCAATACCTGCTGCATTTTGTTTTTCTCCTTTATGCATCGGTTAGTCTTTGACCGATGAGCGTATTGTTTTTAATGCCAGTAATCTGCACGGGAATGATCTGCCCCACGTCCTCGCCACTGCCGTCCAAGGTTACGGACAGGCCATGCCGTCCTTTGCCGGATACGGCGGTTTCGCTTCGGCGGCTCAGTCCCTCCACCAATACCTCTTCCCGGGTATTCAGAAACCGTTCCATGGCGTGCCGCTGATGGGCTTCCTGCAGGGCAATCAGCCGCTGAATCCGTTCGGAAGCAACCTCCGGCGGAATTTGGCAGTCCATCTTTGCTGCCCGAGTGCCGGAGCGTGGGGAATACACGAAAGTGAAGGCAGAATCATATTCCACCTGTTCCACCAGGGACAGGGTGTCCTGAAACTGCTCTTCCGTTTCCCCGGGAAACGCCACAATAATATCCGTGGTCATGCCGATGCCGGGTACGGTGGCACGCAGCTTATTCAGCCGATCCAGGTAATGAGCACGGTCGTAATGCCGGTTCATTTGCTTCAGGATTTCATCATTGCCAGACTGCACCGGCAGATGGAACTGCGGCAGCACGTGCTTGCAGGAACCCATAGCCTCGATCAGCTCGTCCGACAAATCCTTGGGATGGGAGGTCATAAACCGAATCCGCTCAATCCCCATATCATCCAGTCGATGCAGGAGCTTGGCGAAGGTTGCTCCGTCTTCCAGTCCCTTACCGTAGGAATTGACGTTTTGCCCCAAGAGCATGATTTCCTTCACGCCGCTTGCCTGCAGCGTCTCCGCTTCCCGCAGGATGGCATCCATATCCCGGCTCCGCTCCCGCCCCCGGACGTAAGGTACCACACAGTAGGAGCAAAAATTATCGCATCCGTACATAATGGTGATGTAGGCCGCATCCTGACGCAGACGCTGCACCGGCATATCCTCCGGCACCACATCCTTTTGCTCCACCTCCACCACCGCACGATCCTCCGTTAGTGCCCGGTAGAGCATTTCCGGCATGCGATACAGGTTGGCCGTGCCGAAGGCCAAGTCAATAAAGCGGTACTGCTTCAGGATTTTTTCCGCCATGCCGGGCTGCTGCACCATGCAGCCGCATACGGCAATCTTCAGCCGGGGATTTTTCTTCTGCACCTGCCGCAGCCAGTTCACATTGCCCAGTGCCCGGCGTTCTGCATTGTCCCGAACACAGCAGGTATTGAAGATCACAAAATCCGCTTCTTCCCGGTCGGCAGCTTCTTCCATGCCCATTTCCTTCAGCATACCGGCCAGGTATTCGCTGTCATGGGCATTCATCTGGCAGCCGTAGGTCACCACATGAAAGGTGCGGGGGCGATCCGGCAAATGGCGAACCTGCTCCATATACAGATGCTGTTCTTCCATTTGCTCCCCGCTGACTATCTGTGCCTTGCGGTCAGTCATGTTTTTCCTCCTTGATCCGGATGCGTCCATTACCTTGGCAATGGGTGCATGTTTCTGTCCATTCGTTCCGAAGGGTGCGGCGCTGCCGCTTTCTTGTCAATTCCATCAGCCCCAAGGAGGTGAAGCCGTGCACAACCACCTTCACCCGATCTTTCAGGCAGGCCTGTTTCAATGCTTCCTCCACTGCAGGGCGGGATTCCGGCTGCATGTCAATCAGGTCAATGATCACAATGCCCCCCAGATTCCGCAGCCGCATTTGCCGTGCTGCTTCCTCGCCGGCCTGCATATTGACCTTGCAGATATTTTCTTCCGCCATTCGGGTGCCGGTGGCACGGGCACTGTTGACGTCAATCACGGTCATAGCTTCGCATTCGTCAATGACCAAATTGCCGCCGCAAGGCAAGGGCACCAACCGTCCCAGTGCCTGATTACGCTGCTGCAGCAAGTGATCCTTGTCCATGGGATCATCTTCCGTCCATACCACCGGGTATGTTCCATCCAACCGGTGCCGAAGGTGCTCATCATTGGTCACGACAGCATCAATGCCTTTGGGTGCATAGTCCCGCAAAACAGCATCCAGCAGGGACACTTCTTCATGAATAACGGAAGGTGCCGGAGCGGTAGCGGCTCTTTGCCGGATAGCCTGCCACTTTTCCCACAGTGCTTCCGTTTCCTCGGCCAATAAAGCTTCCGCAGCATCTGCGGCCGCCGTACGCATGACCAGGCCAAAGCGGTCATCTGCCAAGGCACGTCCAAGCTGCTTCAGTGCTTCTCGCTTCTCGCCATCAATCTTAGCAGAAACACCCATGTAGCGATCGCAGGGCATAAGGATCACATACTGTCCGCATAAGGTCACATCCCGTGACAAGAAAGCTCCCTTTTGCTCGTGCGCTTCCCGCTTTACCTGTACCAGCACACGGTCACCGCATTGCAATCCCTCATGGCGGAAGGTTTGACTCTTCTCCTTCAAGGGAAGAAAACCATTCTTCTTCTGACCAATGTTGACGAAGGCTGCATCCATGCCAGGGACAATCCGCTCTACCTTACCTAGATAGATGGTTTCCGCATCATGGTTCGCCTGATCATCCCTGAGGTATTCCACAAGGCGTCCATCTTCCACCACAGCAATTTCCGGCATGTCGCCGGCTTTGATCCGCACTTCACGCATTACAATGTCTCCAAAGGAACAAGCCGTCCCGTTTCGTCCTCGCCCAGCAACCCTTCCCTGGTTAGGGTCACCCGAGGCACAGGACAGGATGCAAACTCGCATAGGGTGGAAAGCAGCATATCCGGCTTACAAGTGGCAGTTTCCGACAAAGCAAGCACCGCCTGCAGATGACCGCCGTTACAGGAAAGCTCATCAATCATAGGGCGGATATCCGTTTCCTTCATGCCACTTTTCGTTTTCCGCAGGGTCATGATGCTTTCCTGCGCCAGATAATCCGGCAAGCAGGCTGCCCAACGTTCTGTCGTTTCTTTATCCTCCGGCATCATATCGTACCGGGCGGCTTTCACCATGGCCATCAGCGCCGGATGCTGATCCTCCAGCACCTTGGCTTCAGAAAGCTGCATCTCCGGCGGCAGTGCCTGATTCATCGACGCAAGGAAGGTTGCCGGCGTTACATCTTCGTACAGGGTGACTTCCATCAATTCCCGTTTGCCAATGGCTCCTACAGACAGAGGGGACGCAAAATTCAGCAGAATGTGGGGATTGAAGCCGTTGCTGTAGCTGACCGGCAGGCCGGAACGTCGAAGGGCACGCTGCATGGCGCGCATGATATCCAGGTGTCCCACATGTCGGAGGCGTTTGCTCTTTTCAAACACAGCCATCATTCGCAAAGGAACATACCCCCTTGTACCGCTGAATACCGCAGCCGTTGCAGCCCTTGCGGCAGTCTTTGGTGGTTTCGGCGCGCTCCGCCTTTTCCTTTTCATGCCACAGAAATTGCTTCGTGACCCCCGCATCGATGAAATCCCAAGGCAGGATTTCCTCTTTGCTGCGGCGGCGATAGGCATAGAATGCCGGGTCTGCATGGCATTCTGCAAAGGCTTCCATCCACTTATCGAACTTGAATTGGTCACTCCATCCATCCAACACGCAGCCTTTTTCGAAGGCTTTCAGCAGCACATCACCCATGCGCCGATCGCCTCGGGCAAAGCAGGCCTCCAAATAGCTTACTTCCGGCTCATGCCAGCTGAAATTGACCCCTTTGATGCCGTGGAGCACCGTGCGCAGATAGGCTTGCTTATCCTTGATTTGCTTCTGAGTGTTCTGGGGCTCCCACTGGAAAGGCGTAAAAGGCTTGGGTACAAAACTGGAAGCGCTGCAGGTAACACGCAGACCTTTGGCGCGCTGCTCCTTCGGTACCGCATAGTAAGCGCTGACGCATTTCTGTGCCAGGTCACCGATACCGTCCAAGTCCGCCGTGGTCTCTGTTGGCAAGCCAATCATGAAATACAACTTGACCGAATTCCAGCCTCCATGGAAGGCATCATTTACCTTTTCCATCAGGTCGGCTTCGCTGACGCCCTTGTTGATCACATCCCGCAGCCGCTGCGTACCGGCTTCCGGAGCAAAGGTCAGGCTGGATTTATGCACTTTCTGAGTTTCCTCAAGGGATTCCTTCAGTACGCTGTCAATGCGCAGCGAAGGCAAGCTGACGGAAACATGCTTCTTTTCAAAAGCCTTCATCAGCTCCCGAATCAACTCCGCCAGGCATGTATAGTCGCCGCTGGACAAGCTGGATAGGCTGATTTCTTCGTAGCCAGTGGCGTTTTCAAGGCTGAGTCCCAGCTCCATCAGCCTTTCCAGACTCCGCTCCCGTACAGGACGGTACAGCATGCCTGCCTGGCAAAAACGGCAGCCTCGCGTACATCCCCGCATGATTTCCAGCATGATGCGGTCATGAATAATCTCCGTATAGGGCACAGGGATTTCCATGGGATAATAGGCACTGTTCAGGTCTACAACAATCCGCTTCTGCACCCTGGCCGGAGCTTCCGGGCAATTAGGCGTAAAGGAAGCAATGGTGCCGTCCTCATGATAGGTCACATCATACAGGAATGGCACGTACACACCCTGCAGCTTTGCCAGCTGCTTCAGGCAGCTTTCCCGGGGTTCTCCGGACTTGCGCCATGCCGCAATGATGTCGCACAATTCCAGCATGACTTCTTCCCCGTCACCAATCATGAAGGCATCAATGATCCCTGCAAGAGGTTCGGGATTAAAAGCGCAGGGGCCTCCTGCCACGATAATGGGATCCTCCCGGCAACGATCCGCACTGCGGAGAGGAATGCCGGACAAATGCAGCATGGCAAGAATGTTGGTATAGCTCATTTCATATTGGAGCGTGAAACCCACCACATCAAAGGCATTCAGCGGGTGCCTGCTTTCCAGTGAGAAGAGCGGCACCTGTTCCTGCTGCATCAGTTCCATCATGTCCACCCAAGGCATGCAGACACGTTCGCAAAGCATCTTTTCTCGCTGGTTGATCAGCCCGTAAAGGATCTTCATCCCCAGGTGGGACATGGCTACCTCGTAGGTGTCCGGGAAGCAGAAAGCAAAAGTAAGCTCCATGCTGTCGAAATCTTTGTAAACAGCATTCATTTCGCCGCCTGTGTATCTGGATGGCTTTTGCACCTTCTCCAGCATTCGCTCAATCTTATCCTCGTCCAAAGAGGCAGCCTCCTTCCATGGTCATGCTCATGTAATGTATCATTTTTCAAGGCCTGGGTCAACCTTTTTCGCCCCCGAAACTCTCACCTTTCAACGCAAAAATCAGCGGAGCTGCATTCTTTGGAAGCAAGCATCCGCCGATCCGTTAATTGCCTAAGCTGACGGGAGAACCATCTAAGGCCGACTGCACCGTCTTCAGTGCCTTGGTCATGGCACTGACTTGATCGCTGTCCATGCCATCCGGGGCAAGAGAATTGCTGGGCAATACCCGGTAATGGTACTGTCCCTCCTGCTTATACCGCCAAATGTAGGTAGGCACACCGGAAACCTGCCGGATGTTCAGGTTGCCCTCTGCATCCAAGCCGATCTTGACTTTCAGCAGCAGACCTGCCACATTGGCGTTCTTCCGTGAATCCCCCAGCAGCATGCCTAGGGAATAGGCGCACAGTACCTGACGACCGTCTGATGTGTTCAGCCACTCCACCGTCTGCACCGTTTCTGACCCGGCACCAATAATCAAATCAGCGCCGCTGTCCGCAATGGTTTGAGCGATTGCCTTTTGATCTTTGGTAACAGCCGTTTTCCCATCCGATCCCCAGTTCAGGGACACAATCACTGCCTGTGCTCCCTGCTGCTTGGCTCGACTGATGTCGGAAGCAATCTTCTCCGTATCGACCAAAGGAATCAAGTCAGCAGCAGACTCGTTCTTGATTTTCTTTTTGCCTGTGTTGGTCAAAGCACTGGTGTAGTGGAGCAATACAACCTTCATGCCGCCAAGGGTCAAGGTCGTAACATTGGCAGCATCCTCCGCCGACGCATAAGCACCGATAACTGCCAGTCCCTTGCCCTGCAGGGCGTTGATGGTGGATGCAACACCGGCAGATCCTTGGTCAAACACTTCCGGGAAGCCCAAAGCAACACCGTTCACGCCGGACGCTGTCAGCATGGGAACAATTTGCGCCGGTGCCACCGTATCGGAAACCTTGGCACTGGGGACGATCAGGTTTTCCAGTGTCACCATGGTAAAATCCGACTGCATGGAAGATGCCAGCAAGGTGAAAATATCCGTAAAGTCATAATCTTTCGCAGCACTGTAGTAGGCCGACTTTCGCACCCCGGATTGCACCATGACGCTGCCTCCGAAGCACAGCGTAGCTTCATAGGTTGGGGCGGCGGTCGTCACCGCCTCTGCCGTCTGCGGGTTCAGGGTGGGTGCTGCCGTCACTGCCGCTGTCGTCGGTTCAGCCGTTGCCTGTGCCTGAATGGGAATATCGTTCTTTTCCAGTTTCGGCAAGTCAGAGAGTTTCAGTGCACTCAGCATTTCTCCGGCGTCAACGCTTAGTTCCGTCTCTCCCTGCAGCCGAGGCAGCACAAAGGCCAGTGCGCCAACAACGCACAAGGTGAGCGCCAGCATCAAAACCGTACCGAAAGATATCCCCCGGCGTTTCTTCTTTCGCATGGCGTTCACCTCCTTCAGTGCGCAGCATCATCCGTTAAAATACTTGTGAGAGAATGGCTGCCGCCAGCACGGAAAAGATCATCAATCCGGCCAGTGTCAGGCTGACAATGCGGATGATCGTCTTCTTCCGTTCTGCCTTATTCTTCATCTTGGACAAGAGGATCAGCTCCTTTGTTCTTCATCATTCTGTCCGTTTTCCCCTTGAAAGGCCACGTTCAGCCGCGTCACACGCCGTTTGTCCATGGCTATCACTTCACAATGAAGCTGATCCGCATCGAAGGTATCCCCTACCTTAGGAATACGTCCGAGCACCTCAGCCGCAAAGCCGCCCACCGTATCGGCTTCGTAGTCGTCTTTAATACGGAATTTCTCCAGCAGATCGCTGAGCTGCATGGAACCGTCTACGCTGAAAGAACCGTCAGCCTGAGCAACCATGTCCTCGCTGACGTCATCGTGCTCGTCGTATATTTCGCCGACCAGCTCTTCCAGCACGTCTTCCATGGTCACAAGCCCTTCTGTGCCGCCAAACTCATCCAGCAGGATCACCATGTGGGTCTTGGAAGACTGGAACAGCTTCAGCAGCTTGGAAATCTTCAATGTGGAAGGAGCCCACACCGGAGGTTTCATGATCTGGCAAATATCGTTGCAGCCGGCGTGCTTCTGCACATAGAAGTCCTTCTCGTGGAGGATGCCCACCACATGATCCATATCTTCATGATAGACAGGCACGCGGGAATAGCCGCTTTCCCGCAGCACCTCAGCGGCCTCCTCCATGGTGGCCGTGTCCTGAATAGCCGTAACATCCACTCGGGGCGTCAGGATACTCTGCGCATCCTGGTCATTAAACTCAATGGCAGAACGGATCAGTTCTCCTTCGTGGGCGTCCATATCCCCCTCGTGCTGTGCTTCATCCACCATGGTCATCAGCTCATCTTCGATGTTGCTTTCTTCTTCACGGGTGAACCGCTTCATCAGCTTGTTGCGCAGCAGGGAGAAAATCTTATCCAAAGGCGTAAAAAGGATCATGAGCACACGCAGGGGCTCCGCCACGGCGATGGCAATACGCTCCGCATGATCCTTTGCCAGGGTTTTGGGGGTAATTTCACCAAAGGTCAATACCACCAGAGTAATGACAATGGTGGACACAGTGGGTCCCATATTGCCCACCAGTCCGGTAAAAAGCACTGTGCCAATGGAGGCGGCCAGTGTATTCACAATGTTGTTGCCGATAAGGATGGTGGTCAGCAAGCGATCGTACTTCTCAGAGAGGTCAAGCGCCCGCTGTGCACCCCGCTTCCCGTCTGCCGCCATGGTCTTCATCCGCACACGGTTCAGGGCCATGTAGGCAGTCTCGGACGCAGAGAAAAAGGCAGACAGCGACACGCATAGCACCAGGATTGCTATCAGCAGCCACATACTTGGGTTCATGGAAAACAAATCTTCCTTTCGTCAGTCAGCCGTGCGCCGATAAAGGTGATCGGTGCGAGGCGTCAGGACAACAGGGAGGCTGATCCACGGTACCATCACTCCTTCTTTCGGCGCTTGCAGGATAAACAACGATTATTATACCATGGGTCATGAAAAAAAGCAAATAAGGGACCATAAACGAAGGACGGAGGAATTTGTAACATTAGCAAAATCCCGGTGGGCTTCAAAAGCGCACCGGGATTTCAGAAATCGTCTTACTTGGCCACAATGTTCAGCAGGCGGCCGGGTACGAAGATCACCTTCATGACCGTTTTGCCCGCAAGGATCTTCTGCACTTCCGGATTCTCCGGCAGTTCCTTTTCGGCCTGTTCCTTGGTCATGTCCGCCGGCACCATGATGCGTCCGCGAACCTTGCCGCACACCTGCACGGCAATCTCCACTTCCGTCTTCTTCAGTGCCTCTTCATCCCAAGTAGGCCACTTCTGGTGATGGATGGGATCGCCAAAGTCCATGTTCTGCCACATTTCCTCTGTAATGTGAGGAGCAACGGGATTCAACAGCAGCAACAGGGTACGGAGTTCTCCACGGGTTACGCTGCCCTGCTGGAACATTTCGTTCACCAAGGTCATCATGGCAGCAATGGCCGTGTTGTACTTCATCTTTTCATAATCTTCGGAAACCTTCTTCACGGTTTCGTGCATCAGGCTGTTCAGCTTGGCAGAATAGCCTTCCTCCGCCGTGACGATTTCCTGCAGCCGCCATACACGGTCCAGGAAGCGGCGGCAGCCCTTGGCACCATTGGTTGACCACGGAATCGCCTGATCAAAGGCGCCCATGAACATTTCATACAAGCGGAACGCATCCGCACCAATTTCACCAATGATGTCGTCCGGGTTAATCACATTGCCCCGGGACTTGGACATTTTTTCCCCGTTTTCACCAAGAATCATGCCATGGCTGGTGCGCTTCTGATAAGGTTCAGGGCTGGGCACCACACCGATATCGTGGAGGAACAGGTGCCAGAACCGGCTGTAGAGCAGGTGCAGGGTGGTATGTTCCATGCCGCCGTTGTACCAGTCCACAGGCAGCCAGTACTTCATGGCTTCCTGACTTGCAATGGCATGGTCATTGTGCGGATCGGTGTAGCGGATGAAATACCAGCTGGAGCCTGCCCACTGAGGCATAGTATCCGTTTCCCGCTTGGCGGGGCCGCCGCAGCAGGGGCAAGTGGTATTCACCCATTCCGTCATGGTGGAGAGAGGGCTTTCGCCGTCATCCGTAGGCTCATAATTTTCCACGTTGGGCAGCAGCACCGGCAGCTGATCTTCCGGAACAGGCACCATGCCGCACTTGTCGCAGTGAATCATGGGAATCGGTTCGCCCCAGTACCGTTGACGGCTGAACACCCAGTCACGAAGCTTGAAGTTGACTTTCTTTTCGCCTAAGCCCTTTTCCGTCAGGTACTCGATGATGGCCTTCTTGGCCTGAGCCACCTTCATGCCGTTGAGAAAGCCGGAGTTTACCATGACTCCATCCTGAATGTCGGTATAGGCTTCTTTCTCTACGTCACCACCAGCCACGACCTCGATCACAGGCAGGTTGAACTTCCGTGCGAACTCCCAGTCACGGGTATCGTGGGCAGGCACGGCCATAATAGCGCCTGTGCCGTAGGTCATCAGCACATAGTCGCTCAACCAGATAGGAATTTCTTTGCCGGTCACAGGGTTCACGGCACGGACGCCTTCCACCTGCACGCCGGTCTTTTCCTTGGCAAGCTCTGCACGCTCGAAGTCGCTCTTTTTTGCGGCAGCTTCCCGGTATGCCAGACAGGCATCATAGTTGGTGATTTGATCTTTCAATTTATCAATCAGAGGATGTTCGGGAGACAGCACCATGTAGGTTGCGCCGAACAGGGTATCAGGACGGGTGGTGTAAACCCGTACCTTTTCTCCGTCAGTCGTCAGGCGGAAATCCACCTCGGCACCCTCACTGCGGCCGATCCAATTCCGCTGCTGCACCTTCACTTTATCGATGAAATCCACCGTGTCCAATCCATCCAGCAGCTTCTGGGCGTAGGCGGTGATTTTCAGCATCCACTGGGTCTTTACCTTGCGAACCACCGTGCTGCCGCACCGCTCGCACACGCCGCCAACCACTTCTTCATTGGCCAAACCGCACTTGCAGGAGGGGCACCAGTTGATGGGCATGTGTGCCTTGTAAGCCAAGCCGTGCTTGTACAGCTGCAGGAAGATCCATTGGGTCCACTTAAAATAGTTGGGGTCGGTAGTATTCACCTCACGGGTATAATCGAAAGAGAAGCCGATTTTCTTCAGCTGTTCCCGGAAATGGTCGATGTTCTTCTGGGTTACGGCTGCAGGATGCACCTTGTTCTTGATAGCATAGTTCTCCGTAGGCAGACCGAACGCATCCCAGCCGATGGGGAAAAGCACATTATACCCTTCCATGCGGCGCTTCCGGGCAATAATGTCCATCGCCGTGTTGGAACGGGGATGCCCCACGTGCAGTCCCTGTCCGGAAGGATAAGGGAACTCGATGAGTCCGTAAAACTTGGGCTTGGAATAGTCGTCCGTGGCTTCAAAAGCGTGGGATTCCTCCCAGATTTTCTGCCACTTAGGCTCAATCCGTTTGGGGTCGTATGCTTGGATCTCCATTGCTTCTCCTCCTCAAAGAAAAACCGCCCCGCCTCTGCCTGATGCAAAGACGAAACGGTTCAGTTTCGCGGTACCACTTTGCTTGCACATTACTGTGCCCCTCATGCGCTGTAACGGACGCTGCCGCCGATCAATCCAATCGGTACGCTCCCGGGCGAGCGGTTCTGCCTCTTCCTCCGTGCTTGCACCAACCGCACGGCTCTCTAAATGAAAGAACCAAAACGTTCCCATTCATTGCGACACAAGGAAGTATAGCACCCCGGCAGCAGATTGTAAACCCCTATTTTCCGTCATTGGAAGCTGAATGGCGTGAAATTGGTCATGGTTCCATGCAGGATCACATATACCACCGACGTTCGTCTTCAGCAGCACCCGCATTGACATTTGTCATGCTTAACTGTATACTGACCATGCTGCTTGCAGTATTTTTAGGAAGTATGGGAGTACAAGTGCTATGGACACGTCTCATGAATATCGTCCCCGTTATGGCAACTGGATTTCTTCCAAGGTGGTCATTCTTCTTTTTGTGTGCTTTATGGCTTTGCTCTTCGGCGCCGAATGGACGGCCGCAAGCTGCCGTTGGCTCAGTGTGGTCATGATGATCAGTGCGTTTCTGGTGCTGATCATTACCATGTTGTTTCTGCGTGCCAGAACCGCTCTAAGCTACGAAGGTGGCGGCATACAGCGCAAGGTGCTGGAAAAGATGCTGGACCAAGCAAAAGCTGCCGGATGGGATGGCAAAGGCAAGATGCTGGACATTGGATGCGGCAGCGGCGCTTTGTGCGTGATGGCCGCCAAGCGAGAGCCTAAAGTCATGATCACCGGCATTGACCAATGGAAAAGCCACTGGGAATACAGCAAGGCTCAATGCGAAGCCAACGCACAGGCGGAAGGTGTTGCAAACCGTATTTTCTTCCGTCAGGAGGATGCCGCCAAGCTTCCTTTTGTTGGCGGCATGTTCGACTTGGTGGTCAGCAACCTCACCTTTCACCAAGTATGGACGCAGAAGGACAAGCGGGCACTGATGCAGGAAGCTCTGCGTATGGTAAAGCCCGGCGGCATTTTTGTCATTCAGGATACTTTCTATAATAAGCGGCTCTACGGCGATACGGAAGCCTTGCTGCAGGCGCTGGCACCCTACGTATCAGAAATTCATCTTGTGGACAACCGCAAAATGAACGATGTGCCTAGGTATCTCCATCTTCCCTTCTTTTTTGGACAAATGGGTATGATTTGGGGACGAGTCAAGGGATAAGCACATTCTCAACCGCTGGCTGGGCAGATTGTTCAGTCAGTGATTTTTATTTTTGTGGAAAGTGTTCAACTATCGTTCGAATTCTTTTTGTTAAAAAAATATCGTTAAACAGTTGACAATTTATCAGTCGTTTGTTAAACTATTATCGAATTCAGGGAAAGCCTGATGGAAACCGTCGGATGTTTCATCCGGCACGACGTGTAAGGAGAGTGCAACATGGCTACCACTTATCCTATTGTGGACAGTGTCGAATCCTTCGAGAAAGTTCTGGCAAAGGTGCGTGCAGCGCAGAAGCAGTACGCTGTTTATACACAGGAGCAGGTCGACAAGATCTTCCAGGCAGCAGCCATTGCCGCCAACAAAATGCGGATTCCGCTGGCCAAGCTGGCCGTGGAAGAAACCGGCATGGGCGTGGTGGAAGATAAGGTCATTAAGAACCATTTTGCTTCCGAATACATTTACAATGCCTATCGCTATACCAAGACCTGTGGCGTCATCGAAAAAGATGACAGCTACGGCATCGAGAAGATCGCTGAACCTATCGGCGTTGTGGCCGCCGTAATTCCTACCACCAACCCCACCTCGACGGCCATCTTCAAGACCTTGCTTGCCTTGAAGACCCGCAATGGTATCATCATCAGCCCTCATCCCCGTGCCAAGGGCTGCACCATTGCCGCTGCCAAGGTTGTGCTGGAAGCCGCTGTTGCTGCCGGTGCGCCTGAAGGCATTATCGGCTGGATTGACGTGCCCAGCCTGGAGCTGACCAACATGGCCATGAAGGAAGCTGACATCATCCTGGCAACAGGCGGCCCCGGCATGGTGAAGGCTGCTTATTCTTCCGGCAAACCTGCCGTGGGCGTAGGTGCCGGCAATACCCCTGCCATCATTGACGAAAGTGCTGACGTGCTGCTGGCCGTCAACAGCATTATTCATTCCAAGACCTTCGACAACGGCATGATCTGTGCTTCTGAGCAATCCACCATCGTGCTGGACAAGGTATACGACAAGGTTAAGAAGGAATTTGCCGCCCGTGGCTGCCACTTCCTGAAGAAGGATGAGCTGAATAAAGTTCGCAAGACCATCCTGATCAACGGTGCACTGAATGCCAAAATCGTGGG
>CAVKHY010000016.1:20561-29545 GCA_963656345.1 bacterium
TTGCCAAGCTGGCCGGGGTGGATGTGCCGGAGGATACCAAGATTCTGATCGGCGAGGTTACCAGCGTGGATCTGAGCGAGGAATTCGCCCACGAAAAGTTGTCTCCCGTGCTGGCGATGTACCGTGCCAAGGACATTGACGATGCCTTCGACAAGGCTGAAAAGCTCATTGCCGACGGCGGTTACGGCCACACCTCTTCCATCTATCTGGATGCGGTCAACCGTCAGGATCTGGTGGATCGGTTCGCCGCACGAATGAAGACCTGCCGTATCCTGGTCAACACGCCTTCCTCTCAGGGCGGCATCGGCGACCTGTACAACTTCAAGCTCACACCTTCCCTGACCCTGGGCTGCGGCTCCTGGGGCGGCAACTCCGTGAGCGAGAACGTGTCCGTGAAGCATCTGCTGAACATTAAGACCGTTGCCCAGAGGAGGGAGAATATGCTCTGGTTCCGTGCACCGCAAAAGGTTTATCTCAAGAAAGGCTGCCTGCCGGTGGCACTGGATGAGCTGAAGCACGTGATGGGTAAGAAGCGTTGCTTCATCGTGACGGACTCCTTCCTGTATCACAACGGATACACCAAGACCATTACCGATAAGCTGGATGAAATGGGTATTCAGCACACCACCTTCTTTGACGTGGCGCCTGATCCTACCCTGGCCTGTGCAAAAGAAGGTACCAAGGCCATGGTCTCCTTCCAGCCAGACTGCATCATCGCCTTGGGCGGCGGTTCCGCCATGGACGCCGGCAAAATCATGTGGGTGATGTACGAGCATCCCGAAGTCGACTTCCTGGATATGGCCATGCGGTTCTGCGATATCCGCAAGCGCATCTACACCTTCCCCAAGATGGGCGAGAAAGCTTACTTTATCGCCGTTCCTACTTCTGCCGGTACCGGTTCCGAAGTTACCCCCTTCGCTGTGATTACCGATGAGCGCACCGGCGTCAAGTATCCCCTGGCCGACTATGAGCTGATGCCCAACATGGCCATTGTGGATGCAGACCTGATGATGAACGCCCCTAAGGGCTTGACCAGCGCTTCCGGTATCGATGCTCTGGTGCATGCATTGGAAGCCTATGCTTCCATGATGGCAACGGAGTTTACCGACGGTCTTGCCATTAAGGCCAGCCAGACCATCTTTGAATATCTGCCTCGGGCCTACAACGACGGCCCTCACGATCCTGTTGCCCGTGAAAAGATGGCTAACGCCGCCACCATGGCCGGCATGGCCTTCGCCAATGCCTTCCTGGGCGTATGCCACTCCATGGCGCACAAGCTGGGTGCCTTCCACCATCTGCCCCACGGCATTGCCAATGCACTGCTGCTGGAAGAGGTGCTGCGCTTTAACGCTGCCGAAGTGCCTGTGAAGATGGGCACCTTCCCCCAGTATGATCACCCCCACACCCTGCGCCGGTATGCCGAGGTGGCAGAAGCCCTTCATCTGCCCGGCAAGACGGATCAAGAGAAGCTGGACAGCCTGATTGCGGCCATCCATGAACTGAAGCATCAAATCGGCATCAAGGATACCATCCGTGAATACGGCGTGGACGAGGAGAAATTCCTTGCCACCTTGGACGAAATGACCGAGCAGGCCTTCGATGACCAGTGCACCGGCGCCAATCCCCGTTATCCCCTGATGAGTGAAATCAAGGAAATGTACCTGCATGCTTACTACGGCGAGGAGAAGAAGCAGGAAAACGCATAACCTTGAGCGAATGTATACGATAGATAATGTCGTGAATGTGTATCTCATAAGGAGGAAGAGTCATGAAACTGGATCGTGTCATTGCCCTGCGCAACAATAAGACCATTTACCGGGATGGAGACCTGGTCATCAAGGTCTTCCACGACGGCAAAAAGGCAGATATCCTGAACGAGGCGCTGAACCAAGCCCGCGTGGAGGAAACGGGGCTAAATGTTCCCCGGTTGGAGGAAGTTACCAAGTTTGACGGGCAGTGGGCCATTGTGACGGACTACATCCCCGGCAAAACCCTTCAGCAGCTGATGGATGAAAATCCCGATAAGTTTGATGAGTATCTGAACCGGTTTGTGGATCTCCAGCTGGAAGTGCAGCGGCACACCTGCCCCATGCTGAACACCCTGACGGAGAAGATGCAGAAGAAGATTAGCCAGTCCGCCCTGGATGCAACCACACGGTATGAGCTGCATACCCGGCTGGCCGCTATGCCCGTGCATCACAAGGTGTGCCACGGGGACTTTAACCCCTCTAACATCATTATTACCCCGGAGGACAAGGCTTACATCATCGACTGGAGCCATGCCACTCAGGGCAATGCCTCCGCTGATGCGGCACGTACCTATCTGCTGTTCTGGCTTGCAGGCAACACGGAAGGTGCTGAAAAGTACCTGAACCTGTTCTGCAAGAAGAGCGACACTGCTAAGCAGTATGTGCAAAAGTGGATCCCCATCGTAGCTGCCAGTCAGTCCGTAAAGGGCAAGCCCGAAGAAAAGGAAACCCTCCTCCGCTGGGCAGACGTGGTCGATTACGAGTAAGTGCGAATCTCCGGCCGGCAGGCATCTGATACAGGTGTCTGCCGGCTGTTTGTTTTCACACGCTATGTTAATGCGGCATCTGTAAAATGTCGTTATTTTTTTAACGTATTTATGCATGAAGTTCGTTTTTTGTATACAGTCACGTTGGAACCATCCCCGTTTCGCCTATTCGGGGTGAATTTGTACAGGGTGTGAAAATATCTTCCCAGATTGCAACGTAAAAAGCAACAAAAAAGATTTGTTTTTTGAAAGGTTTTTGCTAAATTTCCATAACTCCCTTGACGAAAATGCATAAAGTCGTATACAATAAGCATGAAAGAAAATCCCTTTAGTGGATGAATGCTTCCATGAATTTGAAAGTGGGTGCAGCCATGCGTTATGTCGCTCCTACAGGGGAAGTCAGAGAGGGCTTCCATCAAGGTCGAAACCGGCGGGCTTATGAAATGCTCGGTGCACACCCCGTAGAGCAGGACGGAAAATCTTATTGGCATTTTGCCGTTTGGGCTCCCAATGCAAAGCAAGTTTCCCTGGTCGGCGAGTTTTGTCAGTGGGACAAATCCGCCTGCCCCATGGTGAAGCAATATGACGGCATTTGGGAAGTTCGTGTTCCGGCAGAAAAATTTACCGTGGCATCGGATCCGAAACGTTATCAGTATGAACATGCAGCAGAGAAACTATTGACTTATAAATATGCAATTCAGGGACCGGATGGCAGCTGGCACGAGAAGGCTGATCCTTATGGTTTTCAGATGCAGCTTCGGCCTGACACAGCCTCTATGCTATGCGATCTCTCCGGTTATGCGTGGGGAGATGCAGCGTGGCTGAAGCGCCGTGCCGCATGGGATGCTTATCACAGTCCCATGAATGTATATGAAGTGCATTTAGGCTCCTGGAAGCGTGCAGGGAGCGGCAAAACCGGCACCGGCGGCGCAGGCAGCGAAAGCGGCGAAGCCGGACGCATGCTGACCTATGAGGAGCTTGCCGACCAGTTAATTCCCTATGTGCTGGAAATGGGCTATACCCATGTGGAGCTGCTGCCGGTCATGGAGCATCCCCTCGATATGTCTTGGGGATATCAGGTGACGGGATACTATGCCGCCACCAGCCGTTACGGCACGCCAAAGGGACTGATGTCCTTCATTGATCGCTGCCATCAGGCAGGAATCGGCGTTATTCTGGACTGGGTGCCCGCCCACTTCCCCCGGGATGAAATCGGTCTCCGCCAATTTGACGGAACAGCGTGCTATGAGCATCCTGATCCCAGACGGGGTGAAATGGCGCAGTGGGGAACCTGCATGTTTGACTTTGCCCGGGGCGAAGCCTGCTCTTTTTTGCTGAGCAACGCCTGCTTCTGGCTGGAATGGTACCATGCAGACGGTCTCCGGGTGGATGCCGTATCCGCCATGCTGTACCATGACTTCTGCCGCGAAGCAGGGCAATGGTTGCCCAACAAAAACGGCGGACGGGAAAACCTGGAGGCCATTGCTTTCCTGCAGCAGATGAATACCGTCATTTATCGTGATTTCCCCGGAGCCATGACCATTGCGGAAGAATCTACCGCCTTCCCCATGGTGACAAAGCCGGCTTCCGTGGGCGGACTGGGTTTCGGCTTCAAATGGAACATGGGCTGGATGAATGACATCCTCAGCTACATCAAGTTGGATCCCATCTATCGCAAATGGCATCACGATAAGCTGACCTTCTCCCTCTATTACGCCTTCTCGGAGAACTACATTCTCCCCTTCTCCCATGATGAAGTGGTACACGGCAAGCATTCCATGCTGGACAAACAGCCCGGCGACATCTGGCAGAAATTTGCCAGTCTCCGTGCCCTGTACGGCTACACCATTGCCCACCCCGGCAAGAAACTGCTGTTCATGGGCAGTGAGTTTGGTCAGTTCATCGAGTGGAAGTTCGGCGATCAGCTCGACTGGTTCCTGCTGATGTACGACAGGCATCCTCAGCTGCAGGCCTGCGTCCGTGCCATGAATCGGCTTTATAAGTCCACACCTGCCCTATATCAAATTGATGACAGCTGGGACGGCTTCCAGTGGATCACCGTGAACGACTGTGATAACAGTGTGGTAGCCTTCCTACGCACAGATCGAAGCGGCAATGCAGTGCTGTGTGTGACCAACTTTACCCCCACTTTCCACCCGGTATACCGAGTCGGCTTGCCTCACAACGGCACACTGACAGAAATATTCAACACCGATCGCAAGGAATATGGCGGTTCCAACCAGTACAACGCCTGGGCCTGCAAGGCGACCGCAGAAAAGTGGAATGGCTTCCCCTTCTCTACGGAGATTTGCGTCCCTCCCCTGTCCACCGTCTATTTCCGGTATGACAAGCTGCCTGATTCTTTGCTGGAACATCTGCCGGTTGCCGATGTGCTTACGGCATCCAATCGTCCGGCTGTCTCAGCACAAGGTGCTGCCCCACAACGGCAAAACGGCTGAAAAGCCTTTGCATATTACATCCATATTTGTCTGCTATCACATGAAAAGGAGTGTGCTCTCCCCATGATGAGAAAAAAGACTTGCGTTGCCATGCTTCTGGCTGGTGGCCAGGGCAGTCGCCTGGGCGTGCTGACCAAGAATGTGGCCAAGCCTGCTGTACCCTATGGCGGCAAGTACCGTATCATTGACTTTCCGCTAAGCAACTGCACCAACAGCGGCATCGATACCGTTGGTGTTCTGACCCAGTATCAGCCCCTCGAGCTGAATGCTTACATCGGCTCCGGTGCTCCCTGGGACCTGGACCTTTCCAACGGTGGTGTGTTCGTGCTGCCCCCTTATCAGAAGGGCAAGAGCGGTGAATGGTATCGTGGCACGGCCAATGCTATTTATCAGAACATGGCCTTCATTGAGCAGTATCATCCCGACTATGTGCTCATTCTTTCCGGCGACCACATCTACAAGATGGATTACAACGCCATGCTGGATTTCCACATCCGCCACGGCGCTGATGCCACCATTGCTGTCCGTGAAGTGCCGTGGGAAGAAGCCAGCCGCTTCGGCATCATGAACACGGATGCGGAAGATAACATCACCGAGTTCGAAGAAAAGCCCAAGAATCCCAAGAGCAACAAGGCTTCCATGGGCATTTACATCTTCACCTGGGAGAAGCTGCGCCAGTACCTGACCCGTGACGAAGCCGACAAGAAGAGCAGCAACGACTTCGGCAAGAACATCATTCCGGCCATGCTGAACGACAAGCAGGTCATGGTAGCTTACAATTTCGAGGGCTACTGGAAGGATGTTGGTACCATTGAATCCCTGTGGGAAGCAAACATGGATCTGCTGTCCACGCCCATGCCCATCGACCTGCACGACAAGAAGTGGCGCATCTTCGCCAGAAATCCTGCCATGCCGCCCCACTACATCGCCAAGGGTGCCGTTGTCAGCGACAGCCTGATTACTGAAGGCTGTGAAGTGCACGGCAACGTTTCCCACTCCGTGCTTTTCGCAGGCGTGAAGGTAGAAGAGGGGGCCAGCATTACAGACAGCGTTGTAATGCCCGGTGCCGTGATTCACCGGGGCGCAGTCATCCGCCGTGCCATCATCGCTGAAGGTGCCGTGGTGAATGCCGGTGCTTTCGTTGGCGAAGAGGAAGGCAACATCGCTGTGGTTGGCCAGAATGTTACCATTCCGGCCGGCGTATCCGTTGCTGCCGGTGTGCAGGTAGACGAAACCACCACCTTCTGATCAAGCTCGGATCTTCATCATAGCAGGGAAAGGATTGAACACAATGAAAGACGTTATGGGTGTTATCTATACGGGTGGCAGTGACGCCCGCCTGCGGGAATTGACGATGACCCGCGCGATCGCTGCACTGCCTGTTGCCGGTCGTTACCGTGTAATTGACTTTTTGATGAGCTCCATGGTGAACAGCGGCATGAAGAAAGTCGGCGTCATCATGCAGAAGAACTACCACAGCCTGATGGATCATTTGGGCAGCGGCAAGGAATGGGATCTGCACGGCAAGAACGACGGCCTTTATGTGCTGCCGCCCTTCCTCACCCGTGAGAATGTGGGCGTATACTCCGGCGCACTGGATGCACTGCGCTCCAACAGCAGCTTCCTGAGCCGTTCCAAGCAGGAATGGGCGATTCTTTGCCGGTCTGACATTATTTTCACCTGTGACATGGACGCCTTCGCCCGTCATCATGTGGAAAGCGGTGCGGACATCACCATGATGTATACCCGCAACCCAGACATGAAGCGGGATGAATATGGCAGCTATCTGGCCGTAGATGCAGACGGCACCGTGACGGATATCGAAGTTGAGCCTACTCATCCGAACCTGGAGTGCACCAGTATGGATGTCTTCATCATGAAACGTGAGCTGCTCCGCACCTTGGTAGACAAGGGCGTTGCCCATGGCTATCACGACTTTACCCGGGATGTGGTCATGCGCCTGATGAACGAGCATTCTCTGCGTGTCGGCAGCTACGAGTACACGGGACCCTGCTGGCGCATCGACTCCGTGCAGAGCTATTTCCGCTTCAATATGGACATTCTTGATACTGATACCCGTCACCTGCTGTTCAGCGACGGCAACCCCATCTATACCAAGGTACGTGACGAAATGCCCGCTCGGTACGGCGACCATGCTCAGGTCAGCAACTCTTTGGTGGCCGATGGTTGCATCGTGGAAGGTACAGTAGAGAACTCCGTGCTGTCCCGCGGTGTACGCATCGCTCCCGATGCCCATGTGAAGAACTGCGTCATCATGCAGGATGGTCAGGTGCATTCCGGCGCCTACATTGAGAACTGTATCCTGGACAAGCAGGCCGTCATCAAGCGTAATGCACGGCTCATCGGTCCGGAAGCGTACCCGATTGTGATTGCCAAGAACGTTGTGATCTGAGTATCCTCAGAATTGGAGGTAAAGAAAAATGAAGATCCTGTTTACGGCAAGCGAATGTGTCCCCTTTGTGAAAACCGGTGGATTGGCTGACGTTGTGGGTGCTCTGGCACCCGTCCTTGCAGCACAGGGACATGACGTTCGTGTCATGCTGCCCCTATATTCCGCCATTCCTGCCCAGTGGACTGAAAAGATGACCCATGTGTGCGACTTTGAAGTACAGCTGGGCTGGCGCAGGCAGTACTGCGGCATTGAAAAGCTGGAAAAAGACGGCGTGATCTGGTACTTCATGGATAATAAATACTATTTCGGCCGTCCCTATATTTACGGGCTCGGCGGTGACGAATATGAACGCTTCGGCTTCTTCTGCCGCGGTGCCTTGAATGCTCTGCCTCTGCTGAATTTCCAGCCTGACGTGATCCACGCGCACGACTGGCAAAGCGGCATGGTGCCTGCACTGCTGAAAATTCAGTATGCGCACCTTCCCTTCTTTGCCAAGATGAAGACCATGTTCACCATCCACAACCTGCAGTATCAGGGTATCTTTGGTATCCGTGAAGTGCAGGACGTGTTGGGCTTGGGCGACAGCCTGTGGACGGATGACAAGCTGGAATGCTTCGGCTGTGCCAACTACCTGAAGGCCGCCTTGGTATATGCTGATGTGATCACCACCGTCAGTCCCTCCTATGCCGAAGAGATTCAGACGGCCTATTACGGTGAGCGTCTGGACGGACTGATTCGTGCCCGGAAGGCCAGCGTCTTCGGCGTGCTGAATGGCATTGACATGGTGGACTACAATCCTGCAACAGACAATCGTATTGCCGCCACCTATACGGCAGACGACCTGAGCGGCAAAGCAGCCTGCAAGAAAGCCCTTCAGGAAAATCTGGGGCTGAATGTTGACCCCAATGTGCCCATCATCGGCATGGTTGGCCGACTGAGCAATCAGAAGGGTCTTGATTTGGTAGACTACGTGATTGCGGATATTATGCGCAAGGATGTGCAGCTGGTGGTGCTCGGCATGGGTGACAGCCGGTATGTGAATCTGTTCAGCTGGGCGGAAGGTGAATACAAGGGACGTGTCGCTGCCCGCTTCACCATGGATCATGCTCTGGCGCATCAGATTTACGCCGGCGTGGACATGTTCCTGATGCCTAGCCAGTTCGAGCCCTGCGGCCTGAGCCAGCTGATTGCCTTGCGATATGGCACAGTGCCCATTGTGCGTGAAACCGGCGGCCTGCGTGATACCGTGCTCAGCTACAACGAGTACACGGGCGACGGCAACGGCTTCTCCTTCTTCAACTACAATGCCCATGACATGCTCCACACCATTGAGCGTGCGGTGGACTATTACACCGATCACAAGGATGTCTGGAAGAAGCTGCAGCACCGCGGCATGAGCGGCGATTACAGCTGGAATCATTCCTCTAAGCGGTACATTGAGCTGTACCGGGGACTGATCGGTGAGGTTCCTCTCCCCAAGGTAGATACGCCTGCAGTGGAAGAGCCGAACCCGGTGGTTGTTGCGGAAGAAAAGAAACACTGAAAATCGAGTAGGAGGGAGTGACTAACTCCCGACCTCTCACCGCACCGTGCGTAC
>CAVKHY010000017.1:0-16525 GCA_963656345.1 bacterium
AGTAAATGCAACGCCTTGGGGAATGTGGCATTTACTTTGGGAATTCACGAAAAAATGCAGTGAAGTTCACCCCTGAATGCCGAAAAAAGATTCCACACAGTGCTCGTCCGTTGCGTGAAGGCCACGCCAGCCCAGTGCAACGGCTGCTTCCACGTTCCGAAGCGTATCATCCAGGAAAAGGATGCGTTCAGGAATGCTTCCCATTCTTTGCTCCACCAAATGATAAATTGTGGGATCAGGCTTACAAACTTTTTCCACGCCGGAAATCACCATATCATCGAAGAGCTTAAAGAAAGGATGCACCGCAGCAGATTGATAGAAGAAGTCTCCGCCATAGTTGGAAAGGACGCAGGTCTTTTTGCCATGCTGCTTGCACGCATGGAGTGCTGCGACGCCCGATGGAATGGCAGGCAGCTTCGTCGGCCAGTCGTAGATTGCCTGATGAATCACAGGGGCAATGGCAGCGTCATTTCCTATCATTTCCTGCTCAATCTGAGCCAGCGGTTTCTTGCCCAAATCAATTTCCGGCCAGAGCGGAGACGTATAAGCACGTTCCACCGCAATGCGCTGTTTTTCTTGATCCTCCGGGAAAAGCATGGCTGCCAGCTCCGGCGGATTCCACCGCAACAGCACATTCCCCACATCGAAAACGACCGTATCAATTTCATTCCATGGCATGGTTTCCGGCCACATATTCATCCAACTTACCTCCTGCGGAATATGAAACCATGATACGATAATGTTTCAGAAAAATCAAGAGCGGCTTTCGGCAGAGCACAGGAAGCACCAAAAAACAGAAAGCAAGATAAAAGATCGCCCTTTCTAGCCTCACAGCAGAAAAGGGCGATCGCTTTGTTTTAAATTACTTGTTGTAATTCACAACCAGAGAGAAGTCAGGTGCCTTCAGGGATGCGCCGCCAATCAGGCCGCCATCGATTTCAGGCTGAGCCATGAGCCCCTTCACGTTCTTGGGATTCATGCTTCCGCCATACTGGATGCGAACCTTGTCCGCCACATCCTGGCCATACTTGCGTGCCAGTGCCTTACGGATCACACCGATGGTTTCATTAGCCTGCTCATCCGTAGCGGTCAGACCGGTGCCGATAGCCCACACAGGCTCATAAGCAACCACCACGTCAGCCACTTCTTCCTTGGTGAGGCCGGTGAGTGCAATCAGGGTCTGATACTCCACCAGAGCATCCGTATAACCTGCTTCCCGGTCAGCCTTCATTTCGCCGACGCACAGGATGACCTTCAATCCGGCCTTCACAGCGGCAAGAACCCGCTGATTCACCGTGGCATCTGTTTCGCCAAAATACTGACGGCGCTCGCTATGGCCGATAATCACATACTCCACACCGGAAGCCTTCAGCATATCAGCACTAAGTTCGCCGGTAAAAGCGCCGGATTCTTTCCAGTGCACGTTTTGCGCACCCAGGTGGATGTTGCTTCCCTTCACTGCTTCACTGACAGCGGCGAAGTCCACTGCCGGGACGCACACAACCACGTCGCAGTCAGCATCAGCCACCAGGGGCTTCAGCTCCGTTACCAGCGCGGCGGCCTCCGCAGGGGTCTTGTTCATCTTCCAGTTGCCAGCAATAATTGCCTTACGCATTTTATTTTCACCTCATGTGCATTGATCATCAAATGTATCGGCAAACGTCCCCACGGTGAAACCACCGCAGGGACGAAAGCTGTATTGAATTATTTCTCGTCCAGGCAGGCAACGCCGGGCAGGGTCTTGCCTTCCAGGAATTCCAGAGATGCGCCGCCACCGGTGGACACGTGGGTCACCTTGTCAGCAAAGCCCATCTGCTCGATGGCTGCGGTGCTGTCGCCGCCGCCAATGATGGTCACGCCCTTGCACTCTGCCATGGCCTTAGCGATGGCACGGGTACCAACGGCGAAGTTGTCAAACTCGAACACGCCCATGGGGCCGTTCCAAACCACGGTACCTGCATTCACCACTTCGTTGGCGAAGATCACCTGGGTCTTGGGACCAATGTCCATGCCTTCGAAGTTGTCAGGAATTTCCTTGGAATGCACGGTAATGCGCATGCAGTCATTGGAGAAGCTGTCACCAGCCTCGTTATCCACAGGCAGCAGGAACTTCACGCCGCGAGCCTTCGCCTTTTCCATCAGTTCCTTGGCCAGCTCCACCTTGTCAGCCTCCAGCAGGGACTTGCCCACATGGCCGCCCAGAGCCACCTGGAAGGTGTAGCTCATGCCGCCGCCGATGATCAGGGTATCTACCTTGTCCAGCAGGTTGTTGATGACACCGATCTTGTCGGATACCTTGGCGCCGCCCAGCACAGCCACGAAAGGACGAGCCGGATCTTCCAGTGCCTTGCCCATAACGGACAGTTCCTTGCCGATCAGATAGCCCGCCACACAGGGAGACAGGAACTTGGTCACGCCCTCAGTAGAGCAGTGTGCACGGTGGCAGGAACCAAATGCATCATCCACATAGCAGTCAGCCAGAGAAGCCAGCTCCTTAGAGAAGCTTTCTTCGTTCTTGGTTTCTTCCTTGCGGAACCGGGTGTTCTGCAGCAGCACAACATCCCCGTCCTTCATAGCGGCAACGGCGGCCTTGGCTTTTTCGCCTACCACGTTGTCGTCATCGGCAAAAACAACGTCCTTGCCCAGCAGCTCAGACAGCCGCTGTGCTACAGGAGCCAGGGAGAACTTTGCCTCCGGTCCGTTCTTCGGCTTGCCCATATGGCTGCACAGAATCACCTTGCCGCCATCGGCAATCAGCTTCTTGATTGTAGGCAGGGCAGCTACAATACGCTTATCGCTGGTAATCTTGCCATCCACCATAGGAACGTTGAAATCGCAGCGAACGAGAACTTTCTTACCGGCAACCTGGATGTCGTCGATCGTCTTCTTGGCCATGATACACACACTCCCTCAATATGTTACAATGGTTCAGTACTCTATTGCAAATGCCTTTTGCAAGGCACGCAATTCAACTTTCCGCACTCGTGTGCAGTCGTCCCTATCATCATACCACACAACGCAAGCATTGGCAAGGGTTTTCGCGCAACATTGATATTTTTTAGGCAAACTTGTTGATAGGACGCATCGCCTACTCATTCCCATCATGCATCTCCGAAAATCCTGCCTGCTGCGCTTCTTAAACGGTAACGACTTCAATGCCGTCCATAGCTTCCTGAATCAGTGCCTCGCTGTCCAGCCGTTCCTCGCCCCACAGGATCTTTTCCATCTTGGGATGGGTTGCCGGATGACGAGGCGTGAACACGGTGCAGCAATCCTCATAAGGCAGAGACGAAGTCTCGAAGGTACCAATCTTGTTGGCAATGTCAATAATTTCGGACTTGTCAAAACCGATCAACGGGCGGAAAACCGGCATGGACACAACGCTGTCCGTCGTTCCCAGTGCCTGCATGGTTTGACTGGCCACCTGGCCAATACTTTCGCCGGTGATCAGTGCCTGACATTCTTCCTGCTGCGCCACCCGCTCCGCAATGCGCATCATATACCGGCGCATGATCAGCGTGGTGTACTCTTCAGGGCACTTGTCATGGATTTCCATCTGAATATGGGTAAAGGGCACAATGTGCACCCGAATGCCGCAGCAGCTTTCGCTGAGGATTTTTGCTAAGGTCAGAACCTTTTCCTTAGCACGGTCGCTGGTATAAGGATAGGAATGGAAATGCACCGCATTGATCTGCACGCCCCGTTTGGCAATCATCCACCCGGCCACAGGGCTGTCAATGCCGCCGGAAAGCAGCAGCGTAGCCCGGCCGTTCGTGCCCACAGGCATGCCGCCGACAGCCATTACCACCCGTACATACAGGTAGCACATTTCGCGAATTTCAATGTTCAGCATGTGCTGAGGATTCTTCATGGCTACCTTCAGGTCGGGTCTGGCATCCAGGATTCGTCCGCCCAGCTCCATGTTGATTTCCGGGGAGCTCATGGGGTACTTCTTATCGCTGCGCCGGGCGTCTACCTTGAAGGTGCCCGTCAGCCCTTCCATCATTTTGACTGCCTGAGCAGCAATGGCATCGAAGTCGTCCTTGGGCATTTCAATGGCAGGGCACACGCTGTGCACGCCAAACACCTTCGTTACCCGACGGATGCACTCTTCCATGTCCGTAAAGTCACTGACAAAAATGCGGCCGTCATGAAGCCACACCTGTCCGCCTACGTCCTGCACCGCATGGCGAACACGCTTCACCAATTCCCGCAGAAAATAAGGGCGATTCAGTCCCTTCAAGAAGATTTCACCAAAGCGAACCAGCAGCAATTCCCGCATTGTTTCCGTTTCTCCTATCGTCTCGTATACTTGGACAGCAGATCATAATGTGCCTTGACCCGGGCAATGACATAATCGATTTGCTCCTCGGTGTTCTCCGGGCACAAGCTGAACCGTAGTGCACAGTCCGCCATGGCATTGGTAAGCCCCATGGCGGTCAGTACGGAAGACACCTTCTGCTTATGGCTGGAGCATGCCGACCCGGCGCTGACATAAATGCCATCCCCCTCCAGGGCAAACAGCATGGTTTGGCTTCTGACCGGGGGCAGGCTGACATTCAGAATATGCGGTGCAGCAGCAGGATCGTCAAGTTCGGGGCCGTTCAGCACCGCCTGTGGAACAGCCTTCATCAATCCGTCATGCAGCCGCCGCTTCAGCGCTGCCATTTTGGCCGGAGCGTCAGCAGGGTAGATGGACACTGCTTCGCCCATGCCCAGGATGCCCGGCATATTTTCCGTGCCGGAACGGTAACCATCCTCCTGGCCGCCACCGAAGATCACCGGGCTCACCTTGTGCCCCTTGCGGACAATCAGTGCACCAACGCCCTTGCTGGCGTGAATCTTGTGACCGGAAAAAGCGTAGGAATCCACGCCCAGCTTGTTGAAGTCAAAGGGCACGCGCAGAAATCCCTGCACACCGTCCACATGCACGACCGCTTTCGGGCACAGCCGCTGTTTCAACCGTACAATCTCCTCAATGGGCTGAATGGCGCCTGTCTCATTATTGACCTGCATGACGCAAAGGAGGCGAACGTCCTCTCCCAGCATGGCTTCAAGCTTTGTCAGATCCGTCACACCACGATGATCCACCGGAATGTGCGCCACGGTATAGCCAAGCCGCTCTGCTTCCTGTGCGCAGTTCAGCACCGCAGGATGCTCCACATTCAGGATCAGTACCCGTCCGGGCTGATGCAGACTGCGCAGATAGCCGCAGATAGCAATGTTATCCGCCTCCGTACCGCAGGAGGTGAAAATGAGCCGCTGTCCGGATGCCCCAGCCGCCTTCAGACAGGTTTCTCTCGCCGCAGAAAGTTTCTTTTCTGCCTCCATCGCCGGACGGTAAAGTGCCGAAGGATTATACCATTCCTCCGTCAGCGCCTTGGTCATCGCCTCTACCACAGCCGGTGCAGGCTTAGTGGTGGCACTGTTGTCCAAATATACTTCCATCATTTGTCCTGCAACGCTCCGTGAGGCAGATACTGCTTGATATAATCCACCATTTCTTCGTTCGGTTCCATGATGATCAGCCGCTTATTTCCTTCCTTCTGGAAGTAGAAATAGTACAGCTCAGCTCCACGGTTCAAAAACCAGTTGCTGGTTTTGATGCCATTCATGGACACATACCGTTTGAAGCTCTGGCTGTTCACCAGACCGAAAGCGTCCACGTTGCGCACCTTCAAAGAACCAAGGCTCTTCCGCTTCTGATTATTGAAAACCTGGGCAAAATCCAGATCCCCGTTGGTAAAGGTATATTCATACTCCGTCCGCAGGCGATCTCTGAAAAGGAAAAGCACCACAGCAACCGCCGCAAACAGCAGCAGTTCAATGAGGGTCATGACGCTGAAGCTCACAAAAATGACCTGCAGCAGCAGCAGCGCATACAAACCGGAAAGAATCATCACCGCCAGGGACAAATAATACAGCACCTCATTCGCTGTGCGCTGATGTTTGACCACAACCTGTTCCGTAAAGCGATCCATTGTTTTTCCCCCTCTATTTACGTCTTCATTACAACACGGAGAAACAAAGTGCCACGATGATACCGATGAGTGCCCCGGCGGCCACCTCGATCGGCTTATGACCAACCAATTCCTTCAGGTTGTCATCGGAAATCGGCTGTCCGTCAATAAACACATTGCGGAGGATTTCATTGATGACCTGTCCCTGCTTGCCGGTCTCCCGGCGAACCCCGGTTGCATCATACATCACGATGGCCGCCAAGGTAAAGCAGGTTGCGAAAATCGCACTACCGAAGCCCTCCGTCATGCCGACCATCAACGCAAGCGATACCACAAAAGAGGTATGGGAGGAGGGCATTCCCCCTGAGCCAACCAGCCGGCGCCAATTCCAGTGCTTTTCCACCAACGCATGAATAACAACCTTCAGTGCCTGAGCAATAAACCAAGACAGTACAGCACAGAGAAGCACACGGTTGGTGAACATATCCAGTATGGAGTTCAACTCCACCACCTCATTTCACCTCTATTGTACCCTGTTTAGGGTGTTCTTCGCAAGTTCCTGAAAAAAATTCACACCTTGGTCAAAATGATTTGCCGCCTCGCAGGCCAAACAGATGTGTTCCGCCGCATCCGACTTTGTGCCCTGAATGCCTTTCAGGGCGACCCAAGTCATCTTCCCCTGCTGGGCATCCATGCCGGTTTGCTTGCCCATGACCTGTTCATCGCCAATCACGTCCAGCAAGTCATCCACCATTTGAAAAGCCATGCCCAAATGATATCCATAGGCGATGCCTGCCTCTATTTCCTTCTGCCCGGCACCAGAAAGAATCAGCCCAGCTTCCAGAGGAGCAATCAGCATGTCTGCCGTTTTGTGGGCATGAATGTAGGTCACTTTCTCTTCCGTTACTTGGCCGCCTTCCTGGGTGACATCCATAACCTGACCTGCCACCATGCCGGTTACTCCTGCACGGCGAGCAATAGCCTCTGCCGCCTGCAGCCCCTGCAGGGAGTGATCCCCACAGGCTGTGCGAAGCATCAGCTCCATGGCGCCATGCAGCAGACCATCTCCTGCCAAAATGGCCATGCCCTCCCCAAACACCACGTGATTGGTAGGCTTGCCTCGGCGGAGATTGTCGTTATCCATGGCCCGCAAATCGTCATGGATCAGGCTGTATGTGTGGATCATTTCCAGGGCGCAGGCATAGGGCATAACGGATGAAAGATCCTTTCCCATAGCATCGCACACAGCCAGCAAAAGTACAGGGCGAAGCCGCTTTCCACCTGCTTCCAAGGAGTATGCCATCGCCTTTTTCAGCCGTTCCGGCATAGGTCCCAAGCCGGATAGCTGTTGCGGTAGAGCCTGCTCCACAAGTGCCGCGTATTCTCCGGCGGATTTCATGCTTCATCCTCCTCAATGGGCACTTCAACGTCTGCGTCGTCTTTTCCGGTACGCAGTACGGTCAGCCGCTGCGTCGCATTTTGAAGCTCCTGTTCCAGCTGCGCAGCCATTTTCATGCCTTCTTCATAAGCACGGAGGGAATCTTCCAATGGCATTTCTCCCTTTTCCATGCCGGAAATAAGCTGTTCGAGGGCATTCAGCTGGTCTTCAAAAGAGGGTTTCTTCTTTGCTGCCATGGTTATCTATTCTCCTCGATTCGTTTCACATTGACACTGCCATCACGGAACCGCAGGGTAAAGGGGCGCTGATCTACCGCCTTTGCCGCAGTGATCAGCCTGCCGTCTGCATCCACCGCCATGGCATAACCACGGTTCATCACCCGTGCCGGATCCATCATGTTCAGGCTCGTTTTCGCCTGCTCCAGCCGCACCTGTTTGCAGTGCAGAATGCTGTCCACCGCATGATCCAGTCGAATCTTTTTCATGGCTATTTCAGGCGCATAGGTCGTGATTCGGCTTTCCAGCTCCTTTTGCATCCTTTGCCGGCATCCTTCCAGCTGCTGCATAATCCGCTGAATCCGTTTTTCCGGCTGCTGCCCTTCCAGTCTTCTCGAAAGATTCAGCAGCTGAATTCGCTTCCGTTGCACCGCATTCTCCGTTTGCTTCAGGAGGCGTTGCCTTTGCATGCGAAGAGCTTCCAGCATCTCCCGGCGATCCGGCACGGCCATTTCCGCTGCATTGGAAGGGGTGGACGCACGGGCATCTGCCACAAAGTCGCTGATGGTAAAGTCTGTTTCATGGCCAACGGCGGAAATGACCGGAATGGGACAGGCCGCAATGGCTCTGGCGACTTTTTCTTCATTGAAGGCCCACAGATCCTCCATGGAGCCGCCGCCCCGACCGATGATCAGCACATCTACTTCAGGCAACGTTCCTGCCTTGGCAATGGCTTTGGCAATTTCCTCTGCAGCTCCTTCGCCCTGAACCTTCACCGGCAGCAGCACCAAAGGAACGCCAGGATCTCGCGCCGCAGACACACGGCGAATGTCCTGAAGCACAGCCCCTGTTCGAGCGGTCACAATGGCAATCTTTCGCGGCCGCAGAGGCAGCGGACGCTTCCGTGACTGATCGAACAGCCCTTGCGCCGCAAGCTTGGCCTTCAGTGCCTCGAATTGCTGAAACAGTGTGCCCTTGCCTTCCGGCCGCATAGCCTCCGCATACAGCTGATAGGTGCCTGCCTCCGGGTAAATGCTGACACTGCCTGTGGCGATCACTCGCATGCCATCCTCCGGGCGGATGCTCATGTTCATGGCATTCTGCCGAAACATAACGCAAGCGATGCGGCAGTGCTCGTCCTTCAGGGTAAAATACCAATGACCTGAAGAATGCCGCTTGAAATTGCTGATTTCTCCCCGAAGTCTGACATGCCGAAGGATGCTGTCGTTAGCAAGAATGCTGCGGGCATATTCATTCAAGTCACTGACTTCAAGTATCATGTCATCCATCAGCATTCAAGCCTTTCCGCCGCTTCCAGTGTGTTTTCCATCAGCATGGCAATGGTCATGGGTCCGACGCCACCGGGCACAGGTGTAATCCAGGATGCGACTTCCTTCACTTCATCAAAGGCCACATCCCCGACCACCTTACCATTGACCCGATTGATACCCACATCAATGACCACCGCGCCGGGCTTTACCATATCCGCGGTAACAAATCCCGGCTTACCCACGGCAGATACCAGAACATCAGCACGGCATGTGTGTTCCTTCAGCTGTGCCGTATGGCTATGGCAGATCGTCACGGTGCAGTTCTGCTCCAGCAGCAGCATGGCCATGGGCTTGCCCACAATATCGCTGCGGCCGATGACCACGGCTTCTTTCCCGTTCAGATCCATGCCGGTGTGCTTCAGCATGGCCATAATGCCCTTGGGTGTGCAGGGAACCACTTGCTTTTGCCCGGTAAACAGCATACCTGCATTCATCACATGGAAGCCGTCCACATCTTTTTCCGGACGAATCAGTGCCAAGGCTTTCTTCTCATCCAGTTGAGGCGGCAAGGGAAGCTGCACCAGGATGCCATGAATAGCATCGTCTTCATTCATTTCTTCAATGGTTTCTTCCAGCACTTCCTGGCTCGTCTCTTTGTCTAAAACGATTGTACGAGAGTGGAAGCCGACCTTGTCACAGGCATTCTGCTTATTGCGTACATAAATTTGGCTGGCAGGATCATCACCTACCATAATAACACCCAGGCAAACGTCAATGCCCTGTTTTTTCAATTCGGCTGCCTGCTTTGCAACCTTTGCCTTTATTTCAGTCGATAATGCCTTGCCGTCCAGAATTTGTGCTGCCATACCATATCCCTCCGACCTGCTCTTTGTCTGCTTCTCACAAGCAGCTGTCGTTCCCGGGAGTCCCCTGTGCGGTTTGCCTGTATGTTTCTGCTCCGATCAGCGCCACGCCAACCGCATTATCGCCGCTGTACTCCGGCTTTCCGAAGCAGACACGGAACCTAACGTCCTTCTTGTGAATGCGTTCCGTCACCAACTGCCGAAAAAGCTTGGAGGACGCCACACCGCCGGCAATCAGCACCTGATGGATGTCTTTCGTTTTGCCGGCCTGAAGTACAAGACGCGCCACCGTGCGTGCCAGCAGATCGTATACTTCCATGGCAATATTCTCTCGGGGCATGATTTCCATGGAAATCCACCGCTGCACTTGAGTTTCTGCCCCGGAAAGATGACACCACAGCCCCGACGGATCCATGCTGGTAGGCAGCAGTGCCTGACTCTGCCCCTGCCGTGCCAGTGCTTCCAGGTGAGGTCCTGCCGGAAAAGGAAGTCCCAGTGCCACGCCGGTGCGGTCTACCAACTGCCCGGCATGCAGGTCCAACGACCCTCCCAACAGGTTCAGCGTACCACCTGTATAGCTGAGGACTTCCGTCGTGCCGCCAGATAGGTGCACTGCCAACATGGGTGCCTGCATATCCACGCCGCTGTCCACCATTGCGGCATAAATGTGTCCGCGCTGATGGCTACATGCAAAGCAAGGGACGCCAAGCACCGCAGCCAAACTGCGAGCTTGTGCATCCCCCACTTGAAACGCAGGCATATAGGAGCTCTCATCATCTCTGGGATACCGAGAGGCACATACAGCCGCCACACGGTGACCCTTTATGGCCTCTGCCACTTCCTGCATACGCTCCGGCAGCTGCTTGGTATGGATAAACACCATTTCGCTTTGCCGAAGGCCTCGCTGTCCCTCCGGTACAGGCAGCAGCTTCCGGCTGGAAGCAATCACCTGACCATCCAAAGTCACTGCGGCGACAGAGGTGGTATAGCAGCTGGTATCCAGTCCGATGACCACATCCTCCATCATGCCTGTGCCTCTTTATCCCGAAGAATCGTGCCGAGAACGCCGTTGATGAACCGACTGCTGTTGTCCGGGTCAGAATACCGGTTGGACAGTTCCACAGCTTCGTTGATAGCCACGCTTCCGGGAACATCCTGCTTGTAAAGGATCTCCCAGCAGGCCAAGCGAAGAATGGTCAAGTCCACCCGAGGCATACGCTCCGTTGTCCATCCGCGGCTTGCAGCAGCAATTTTTTCATCCAGCTCATCCAGGTGTTCCATCACGCCGCCGAGCACTTCTTCAATGTAGCTCCGATCACCCTTGTTGGGCTCATTCTGCCCGACAGGATCAGCGTTGCCGGCAGTTTCCTCCCGCAACTCATCGTAAATCATCTGAAGCGTTTCTTCGCCGCCCTCACCGCCGGAAATGTGTTCGAAAATCATCTGCATTGCCGCTGCCCGTGCAGTCGATCGTGCCATAAGTCAAGCGCTCCGTTCTTGTTTTATTCTTTGCATCGTACTTTTCAAGGATCAATGAATTTACCGATTGCCGGTCTGCTTAAAGGCTGTCTTTCGGCGGGAACAGCTTATTCACTGCATTCTTCAGAAACGCAGACTTGTCCTTCACACCGCCGATAAATGCGCCAACCGTGCACAAAAGCGCCACCAGCACCGTTTTCCAGAAACCGATGGTCAGCAGAAGCACGGCCACAATCGCCCCGACAATGCCGCAAAAGATGCCGCAGGCAGGCGTGCCCCAAGTGGTCATTTCATGAACAATTTCATTCAGCGACTTCATCTTCGGCCTCCTTTGCTTCCTGCGCAGTTTCCGCATTCTCCGGCGTTTCCGGTTCGGTCATATTTTCCTGCTCCGCTTCCGCCTCTGTGGGAGTTTCCTCCTTCGGCTGCTCATCGGAAGTTGTTGTTTCTTCCGCTGCAGGCTCCTCCTTCGCAGGTTCCTCCGCTGCCTTCACCTCTTCAGGTGCAGGTGCTTCTTCTTTCTTCGCTTCGCTTGCCTGAAGCAAGGGTGCGGGAGCAGGGGCAATCACGCCCTGCACGGCATAGGGAGAATCCTTGGCCTGATCTGCCGAAGTATCTACCTGCACGCAAACTTCCTTCACGTCCACGCCGGAACAGGAAGTCAGATACGTGCGAATCTGCTTCTGCAGTGCGCCAACTGCCAGAGGAATGCTGACGCCGCTGGCCAAGGTGATGTGTACCTTCACCGTAACGCCATCCTTTTCAGGCTCAATGCGCATGGCATTCAGTTTCATTTCCGGATGGCTTTCCACGCACTGGTGAGTCAATGCTTCCATGGCTTTGAGGGAAATGCTCAATTCGCCGCCCTCTGCCTGTTGGGTGACAAATCCCCGCTTCCCCTTCTTGTGCCGAAAGAGCATGAAGAAGCAATACAGCCCCACCAGTAGCAGTGCCAAAGCGACCGCTGCATAAATGATCAGCGCCGTCGTTTCCGTGCCGGATACCCACGTGCTCATAAGTTCCGTTACCGGCACATTGCAAAACACCTGGGCAACAATGCCTGCGCACAGCGCCAGCAGTACAAGCCCCGCCAGTGCCACCAACAGTCTGTCCAGTACTCGAATTTTCATCAGCGATGCCTCCCTTCACCATGCGGTGCATCGTTCCTTTGCCTTAGGCCTGGGGCTCCTCCGCATCCTCTGCTGCTTCCTTGGGAGTCTCTTCAGCCTTCGGTGCTTCCTCTGCCTTGGGGGCTTCCGGTTCTTCCGCCTTTGCTTCTACTTTAGGAGCTTCCGGCGCAGCAAGCGCAGCCGTGTCTTTACCGGCTTCCAGTGCCGTCTTGTTCTCCTTTTCGAAGCTGACGCCCTGGACATGCACATCCACCCGCACCACATGGAGCCCGGTCATGGACTCGATGGCCTTGCGGACACTCTCCTGCGCATCCTGTGCAGCCTTCTGAATCGGCGTGCCGTATTCTACAATGATGTACAAATCAACACTGGCTTCCTCCGTGCCGATTTCTACCTTTACGCCCTTGGTAATATTGCGATTCTTGCTCAGGATGCTGCCGGAAACATTGCACATGCCGGCAATGCCTTCTACCTCAGCAGCGGCAAGGCCTGCAATGATGGATACCACCTCATTGGCATAGGTGATGTTATTGGTCGGTTCCGTATCCTGCTCCATGTTCATGGGCAAGCTATCTTTCTTTGCAGCCATTTCAACAAGACCTCCTTTTGGGATTCCACCCTAGTATAGCAGATTTTCATCTCCTTGGCAACTGAAACGAAACGGGAAGTCACGGCCGGTCATTGGCATACTCTGTTTTTTCAAAACACCTCGGCGCTCCTTTCATGGAAAAGATGCCGAGGTGCCGCTTATTCACTTTCCGTTAAGCTTTCCGCACGAACAAAATGCCCAGCGTGCCCGGCCCGCAGTGGGTGGTGACGGTAGATCCGGCATCTGTTTCGAGGATTTCCTCAAAGTCCGGCACGATTTCACGAATCTTGCAGCGCACAGCTTCCACATCCTCCGGCTTGCACTTGGTATGGGTGATGAAAATCCGGTGCGTATCAATGTCCTGCCGGTTTTTCAGCCGATCTTCCACATAGTCCAGCATGACCTTACCAATGCGGCCGCGGAATTTTTCTCCGGGCAGCATCGCCCCGTCCTTGACTTCAATGCAGGGCTTCAAGTGCAGCAGATTTGCGCCGAACATGGACAGTGCATTGCACCGTCCGCCTTTATAAAGATACTCCAGCGTATCAATAACGAAGCTTGCTTCCACCCGAGGTACCATGTCCTTGCAGCTGAGATAAATTTCTTCTGCCGACTTTCCTTCAGCCGCCATCTCCGCTGCATGAAGAGTTACCAAGCCCTGACCGGTAGACAGGTTCTTGCTGTCCACAACAAATACATTGTCCATGCCTTCCGCCGCTTTGCAGGCATTGGCATAGCAAGCGGAAAAGAGGCTGCTGATGCACACCTGCACCACGGCATAGCCCTTTGCCGTCCATTGCTGATAGACCCGGCGGTATTCCTCCACATTCACTGCACTGGTTTTGGGCAGCTTGCCGGATTTGCCCACGTAGTCATAAATATCCTCCGGCTTGATCTCCATGCCATCCTTCAGGTAATTGTCCCCTAAAGCAACAGAAAGGGGCGTGATTTCAATATCGTATTTTTCCACCAAGTTCTTGGAAAGATCGCATGTGCTGTCAGCAACCACCTTGACGTTCATCCGCTCAGTTTCCTCCATTCACTCCCGTTAGCCCCAGGCCACGGTAAAAAACCCATGGTAGGCATTATAAAGCGAACGACGCCGCATTGCAAGCCTCATTTGCCGGGCAATTTGGGATGTTTGTGTAAAATGAAAAGGAGAACCGCTCCGTTCGAGCGATTCTCCTCGGTTACGAAATGGTCATCTTACTTTGCGATGTAGGCAGACTTATAGTCAACACGAAGTCCGCAACCATTGCGCAGGATGCCCTTCACATTTTCCTTGGAAACCCAGGAACGGGTCTGGAAGAAGGTAGGTGCAATGGCCATATCCTGCTCGATCAACAGCTTTTCTGCTTCCTGAAGCACCTCCAGGCGCTCGTCCCCGGATAGCGTTGCAGCTTTAGCAATCAGTGCATCATAATCAGCATTGCTGTAATGATTCTTGTTGTACGGGCTGGTGGAAACGAACAGATCCAGGAAAGACAGCGGATCGTTGTAGTCTGCGCCCCAGCCTTCCTTGCCAAGGGTGAAGTCGCCTTTGTACTCTTCCTGACGAAGAGAATACTGGAGAGACTTGATTTCCACATCTACGCCCAGCACCGTCTTCCAGTACTGCTGGAACACCTGTGCCGTCTTCAGGTTGTTGTCGCCCTGACCAATCACCAGACTCAGACCGATTGCATTGAAATCTTCCACCGTCTTGCCCAGTTCAGCCAGACCGGTGTTCAACTCGGCGACTGCATCCTCAGCCGTGCTGCCGTTGCCGCAGTCCGTATAAAGATCGCCATTGTTGTCACGGAAGTCCGTGCCGCCTACGCCGGTGATCGAGCCCGGCACATAGCCGTAAGCAGGCGTAGAGCCGGTACGCATAAAGTCATTCATGTAGGAGACCCGGTTCAGCGCCATGGAGAAGGCACAGCGGATATGCACATTGGCAAAGTATTCATTTTCAAAATTGAACATGACATACTCGGTCACAGGCTCCGTTACGGAAACGAAACCGGGCTCATTACGATACATGTCCAGATAGTCAGCCTGCACAAGCATGACATCCAGCATGTCGCTGTTGTACATGTTCACGATTGTGCTGGTTTCCGTTGCCATGTTGAACACAATCTTGTCCAGATACACATGCTCAGCATCCCAATAATAAGGGTTCTTCTCCACCGTGATGGACTGAGAAGTCACCCACTCCGTCATCATGAAGGGACCGCTGGAAACCATGTGATCCACATCCATGAAGAACTTATCGCCGCATTCCTCATCATAGTGAGCGGGAATGACAGAGAACTGAGGAATCACCAAAGAAGACAGGAAATAGTCCGTACGGCTGGTCAGTGTCACCTGAAGAGTCTTCTCATCCAGTGCCGTTACAGCCACGTCATCCGCTGAACCTTTGCCGGTGTTATAGTCTTCAGCGCCTGCGATGGGGTACAGCATATAAGCATACTCAGAAGCTGTTTCAGGTGCAAGCACCTTCTTCCAGGTATACTCGAAATCCTGTGCCGTAATGGTTGCGCCATTCGAGAACTTTGCATCACGAAGATGGAAGGTATACACCAAACCATCATCGCTGATCTCATAGCTTTCAGCCAGACCGCTGCCCATTTCGATTGCACCATGCTCGCCCTGGCGCACCAAGGTTTCCATGCAGGTCATCAGCACGCTGCTGCCCTCTTCCGTAGACTCGGTCAGGGGGTTGATATCCGTGAGATCAACAGGCAAGGAAACATTCAATACCTGCTCGTCAGCCAGCTCGGGAGCGTCCTCAGCCATGACCGCTGCGCAGGAGAAGGTCATAACCGCCGCCAAGACCAATGCCAAAATCTTTTTCATTGGGGTAACATCCTTTCTTGATTTGATTATGGAATCCTGTATGAACAGGGAACCATCACTTACGGGCTGCCATGTACGCTTCAATTTCCTCCACGGTTCTCGGAATCTGGTTCGACAGATACTCCGCTCCGTTTTCCGTAATGAGTACATCATCCTCGATGCGTACGCCAAAGCCCAGTTCCGGGAAATAGGCACCCGGCTCCATGGTCACCACCATGCCGGGCGCCAAGAGCTCCCGGTCGCCTACATCGTGGCAATCCAGCCCTACATAGTGACTTACGCCGTGAGGAAGGATTCTGGTCATCTCGTCCATTTGACTGATCAAGCCAGCCTCCATCAGCTTCTCGCCAATGGCCTCACGGGCAATGCGCAGAGTATCTTCCACCGGCTTTCCAGGAGCAAGGAATGCAAAAACTTTTTGCTGACCATACAGCACAGCATTGTATACCGTTTTCTGCAGGTCGCTGAAGTGACCGTTCACCGGCAGCGTACGGCTGATGTCCGCTGCATAGTAGCCATATTCAGCCCCGAGGTCAAGCAGCACGACTTCGCCATCGTGCACCATTTGGTTATTATCCGAATAGTGAAGAACATTGGAGTTCTTGCCTCCGGCGATAATGGAATCAAAAGCCACATCCTTGGCACCGTTCATTTTGAGGGCGAAGTCAAAATGGGCTTCCAGCTCCATTTCATTGACCCCATCATGGAGATGATCCATAATGGCAGCAATTCCCTTGGCCGTTATGTCAATGGCCTTCCGCATGCAATCCAGTTCATCCCG
>CAVKHY010000017.1:16535-26883 GCA_963656345.1 bacterium
TTGAATCGACGCAGGTTGTTCACGATCTTGGTGATGGAACCCACCTGCAAATTAGGATAGGCATCCGTGATGCGCCGGCACATGTCATTTTCCGGGTAGCGAACCGTATCCAGTTCCCGCTTGTGAAAATCGAAAAGCACATGTTCAAAGTTATTTCTGGAAAGAAGGCGTCCAATCTCCCAATCGAAACGATCCAGATACTCCGCCGTATGAACGCCGCTTTGTGCCAGCACGTCATCCTTATCGGCCATCTTACCAAAGTAGCGTTCCAGATAGGGATCAGGCCGATCAAAGAAGAGCCATTCCTTTACGGCGCCGTCCAGCTTGGTAATCATCAGGAACTGGTTCGGTTTGTCAAAGCCCGTCATGTAATAATAGTTACGGTTAACACAAAAAGGATAATCCATATCCAGCGTTTTTTGCTTGGCAATCCCTGCAAAAAGGAACGTCAATGATTGATCCGGCAGTTGCTCCTCAAGAGCCTTTCTGCAGCTGACAAAAGCATCAGCATGCATGCGTATCCTTCCTTTCTATCTGCGGCACTTGCAATGCCTCGTCATGATAGCAGGCCACGAAATGCCCCGGCGTGACTTCCCGCATAGGCGGCATGGCCTTCTTGCATGCTTCTGTGCAGTAAGGGCATCGGGTTTGGAATTTGCAGCCCTGCATGATCGATACAGGACTTGGCACATCGCCTTGCAGCTTAATACGGGGACGCGCCCGAGAAGCATCAGGATCTGCAAAAGGAACGGCAGACAAGAGTGCACAGGTGTAGGGATGCATGGGATGCTGCATCAATTCGTGAGATGGAGCGAATTCCATCATGGATCCTAAGTACATGACGCCGATGCGATTAGAAATGTGCTCCACCATGGCAAGGTCGTGCGCAATGAACAAGTAGGTCAGGTGCAGTTCTTTCTGCAAATCGTGCAGAAGATTGATCACCTGTGCCTGAATCGATACATCCAAAGCGGAAATCGGTTCATCGCAAATAATCAGCTTAGGTTCCACGGCAAGGGCACGGGCAATGCCTACCCGTTGGCGCTGACCGCCGGAAAATTCATGAGGAAACCGGTTTGCTTGCTCCGGCAGCATACCAACCAGTTCGAGCAGCTCATAAATGCGCTTTTGCCTTGCCGCACCGCGATACATTTTGTGCAGGTCAAGCCCTTCAGCAATAATGTCAGCCACCGTCATGCGAGGGTTCAAAGACGCATAGGGATCCTGAAAAATCATCTGCATATCCTTGGTAAGCGCAAAGGCTTCTTTTCGGTTCAGCCTGGTAATGTCTTTTCCTTGAAAGAGCACCTGACCGTCCGTTGGCTTGTACAGGCCAATCAGCGTTCTGCCAAGTGTGGTTTTGCCGCAGCCGCTTTCACCCACCAGGCCGACTGTTTCTCCCTCTTCCACAAAGAAGGAAACATCATCTACCGCACGAAGTACCTGCTTGTGTCCCACGGGAAAATACTTTTTCAAATTCTTTACTTCCAGCAGCATTTATTTATCCTCCCGTTCAAAGCGATTATTCACGTGAGGCGCAAATTCATGCTGAAGCCAGCAGCGAACCGTATGCCCTTCTCCTGCTTCTGTTTCGTCCGGCAAATGGTCATGGCACACAGCCATGCAGTAACTGCACCGTGCAGCAAAAGGGCAGCCCCTGGGCGGATTCAGCAGATCCGGCGGTGTACCCTGAATAGGGATCAAAGGTTCATCGCTGTGATCCAGTTTAGGAATAGAGTCCAGCAATCCCCATGTATACGGATGCCTCGGGTGATAGAACAAATCCCGGACACTGCCTTGCTCCACCACCACACCGGCATACATCACCGCTACCCGGTCGGCAATGTCCGCCACAACGCCCATATCATGGGTAATGATCAAAATGGCCGTGCCCAGCTTCTGCCGCAGATCCAACAGCAAGTCTACGATCTGACTCTGTATGGTTACATCAAGTGCCGTAGTTGGCTCATCCGCAATCAGGATCTTCGGATTACAAACCAGTGCCATGGCAATCATGGCTCTCTGCCGCATACCGCCAGAAAACTCATGAGGATATTGACGCATGCGCTGTTCCGGATTAGACAATCCCACCATGCGCAGCATGTCCACTGCACGGCTGTAGGCCTCTTTCCTGCTTACCTTTTGATGCTTCAGGATAGCTTCCGTTATCTGCTTCCCCACACGGGTGGTCGGGTTCAGCGAAGTCATGGGATCTTGAAAAATCATGCTGATCTCATGTCCACGGATTTTCCGCATTTCTGCATCCGAGTACTTCAGCAGATCTTTCCCTTCCAGTGTAATGGAGCCGCCCTCCACAACCGTTGGCGGCACAGGATTCAATTGCAAGATGGACTGCGCCGTAACGGACTTGCCGCAGCCGCTTTCCCCTACCATGGCCAGCACTTCACCTGCATGCAAGGCCAGCGAAACGCCCCGAACCGCCTGCACCTTGCCGGCATAGGTATTGAAGGAAATGCGAAGATCTTCAATTTTCAACAGAGGTTGTTTTTCAGCCATCATCCGCACCTCCTTAGTGACGCAGCTTAGGATCGAATGCATCCCGCAATCCGTCGCCCAGCAGGTTGAAGCTGAGCATGGTCAGCGAAATGAGCAATGCAGGGAAGAACAACTGATATGGATAGAGCTGCAACATCTTTGCCCCATCATTGGCCAAGGTACCCCAGCTTGCCAGCGGTACAGGAATGCCCATGCCCAGATAGGACAAGGTCGCTTCCGTGAAAATCGCGCTGGGAATGGAAAAGGTTAAGTCAATGATAATAGGTCCCATAATGTTAGGGATCATGTGCTTGGCAATGATATGGCTGAACCTGCCGCCCAAAGTTTGGGAGGCCATCACATATTCCGAGCTTTTCATTTGGAGGATTTGCCCACGCACAAGTCTCGCCATGGAGCCCCATCCCGTAATGGCAATGGCGATAATGATGGTGTTCAGGCCAGAGCCCATGATAACCATCAGCAGAATCACCCACAGCAAGTCAGGAATGGTGTAGATGATTTCCACGCCGCGCATCATGATCAAATCTACTTTTCCGCCAAAGTAGCCGGAAATGCCGCCATACAGGATGCCGATCAGCACATTAATGATGGTAGCAACCAGGGCAATGGTCAGTGAAACTCTTGCGCCAATCCAGCAGCGGGTAAAGATATCCCGTCCCAAGGTGTCCGTACCAAACCAATGCTCCGCAGAAGGTCCCTTATTGACAGCAAAAATATCCTGCGTGGCATAGTCATAAGGCGAAAACATTGGAGCAAAAATCGCCATCAATGTAATCAGTAGCAGTACTGCCACCGACGCCATGGCAACATGGTTCTTTTTAAGCCGCCTCCAGGCATCTTTCCAAAAGGTTGTTGAAGGACGCTGGCTGGCGGTAGCGGCCGTGTCCACAGGAAGCTGCTCAAACATTTGCCGAGTAATTTCATGTTCCGTCTTTTTGGTCATGTTCAAGCACCTCCTTTAATCCATTTTGACGCGGGGATCAACCAGCATATACACCACATCCACCAGGAACATGGTCACAATCATAATGATGGCATAGAACGCTGTCATGCCCATGATCATGGTGTAGTCGCTATCCTTCACGGCGTTGACCAAATATTTCCCCATCCCCGGTATGTTGAAAATATTCTCCATCACAAAAGAGCCTACCATGGTAGAGGCAATCATGGATCCGGATACCGTGATAATCGGCATCACCGCATTGCGGAAGGCATGCTTCCAAATAATCGACATGCCGGATAAGCCCTTTGCCTTTGCTGTTTTGATATAATCCTGGGACATAACATCCAGCATGGAGGTTCGCATCATGCGAGCAATATAAGCAATCATGCGCAGCCCCAGTGCTAAAGTTGGCAGCACAAATGCTGCGAACGTGCCCCATCCAGCCACAGGAAACCATTTCAGCTTGACCGCAAAGACATACTGAAACAAGCTGCCAAAGACAAACGCCGGTACGGAAACTCCAAGAATGGAAATGATGATGACCAAGTAATCCGGCCACTTGCCTCTCTTCACGGCGGCCAATATGCCGAAAATGATTCCCAATATCAAGCCTACTGCGCAAGCCGACAGTCCAAGCGCCGCTGATACCGGGAAACCTGTTGCGATGATTTCGTTCACGGAGCGTCCCTTATATTTGAAGGAAATGCCGAAATCGCCGTGCAGCAGGTTGTTCATGTATGTTATGTATTGCTCGAACAAAGGTTTATCCAAGCCGTATTTGGCTTCCATGTTCGCACGGATCTCAGGCAAGATCATTTTTCATTGGCGAAGGGATCGCCGGGAATTGATTTCATCATAATGAAGGTTGCCGTTAAAATCAGCCACAGCGTCAAAATCGCCATCAACAGCCGCTTGACAAAATATCTTGCCACTTGATCATCTCCCATTCTGTATAAGGGCTTGATGGCATCGAGCAGGAGAAATGAGCTCCTCCTGCTCGATGCACCAAAGAGGTTGAAATCCTTACTTCAAATTTTCAGGATTCAGTCCCTTCAAGTCTTCACGGATAAACATGCCATCCTTCCGAATGACTTCCCCGTCAAATTCAATGGTGCCGCCGCCACACTCAGGCGTTTGAATCAGCACTAAGTCCCAATGAATCTGGGACTTGTTGCCGTTGTTGCAGCCCATGACACAGTTGCCCGGCGTGAAGTGGAAACTGCCCATGATCTTCTCGTCGAACAAGGTTTCATTCATGACTCGCTTCACATACGGATTCACACCAATGGCAAACTCGCCCACATAACGTGCGCCTTCGTCCGTGTCGAGGATCGCATTGAGTCTTGCCGTATCATTGGCGGTTGCCTTCACAATTTTGCCGTTTTCAAATTCAAAGTGAATGTTTTCAAAGCAGAATCCATCCACCATGGAAGGCGTGTTGTAGGTGATGTATCCGTTGACAGAATCCCGTACGGGAGCAGAATAGACTTCACCGTCAGGAATGTTGCAGTCACCGTCGCACTTCACGCCGCCGATGCCTTTGATCGAAAAAGTGATATCTGTGCCGGGAGCCGTCAGATGCACCTTATCCGTGCGATCCATCAGTTCCTTCAGCGGATCCATGGCACGGGACATCTTGTCGTAATCCAAGCAGCAGGCGCCGAAGTAGAAATCTTCAAATTCTTCCGTGGACATTTGTGCAGCCTGCGCCATAGCCGGGGTCGGGTAACGCAGCACAACCCAACGAGTCGTAGGGCAGCGCACTTCCATCAGCAGCTTACGATCATACAGTGCGTTATAAAGCTCCATTTTTTCAAAAGAAACGCCGTTCTCTTCGAAGCTGTTCACTGGCAGTCGAATGCCAATATAGCAATCCATGGCCAGCATGCGTTCTTCTTCCCACTTATACATCAGCTTCAGCTGCTCCTCGGAGCAGTGCATCGCCACTTGCCGATCAATCTCAGGCAGCTTCAAATTTACAAACGGAAGACCGCCGGCCGCATAAGCTTCCTTGACCAGCTCGCCTACAAAAGGTGCATCAATGCCCCGAGTTTCAATCAGCACTTTTTCGCCGGGCTGAAGCTTCAGCGAATGATAAATCAAATTATGTGCCAAGGCCTTTACTCTTGCATCAATCATTGTTGTCTCTCCTCTCCCGTTTGTTCTTTGTTACTCTGCCTTGATAAAGCGGATAACTTCCCGCTTATCATCCATGAAGAACGTCTTGCCGCCGCTGAAGCCGATGGTTTCCTCAAGCATCATCATCGCTTTCTGACCATTCCACTCAGGAATCGGCTGCTTGATGTTCAATTCGAGCGCATAGCAGGTATTGTCATGCATGATGAGTTCACCGTGACCGGGCACAAATCCCTGATTGTCGTACATGCCGATGGAAGGGCCTGCGCTGTGTCCATAAACGCCGATGGGGTGGCAGTAGCTCATGGCCTCAATGCCTTCTTCTTCTGCCTGCTTGATAGAGGCAAAGAAGATTTCATTGCCTGTGAGGCCTACAGCGTACTGACTGCGCACAATGTCCTGGAATCGGTTCCCCGTCTTGAAGGCTGCCTTGATACCTGTGGGAATCTCCTCTTCACCCTTCCGGCCAATGTATACATTCCGCTGAGTATCAGTCAGCAAACCCATGCAGGCAAGACCTACATCACAATGGACAATATCCCCTTCCTCGATGACGCAATCCACCATGCGAGGATCGTCGCTGCCCATGCGCTGCAGATCCACGTCCGGCGCAAACCAGAAGGGCAGCCCCAAATCATTCACTCGCTGCATAATGCCCCACTCGACCTGCGTGGTGGTCGTTACACCGGGCTTGATGAAGTTTGCAGAAAACACATCATCTACAATATCCATCATGAGCTTATAAATCTGAGGATACAAGTCCAATTCCGCTTGGGTACGCGTTTCAATCCAGCGAATCACAATAGGCTCTGCACTGACCAGCGGAACATTGCCGCACAGTGCCATTTGCAGATGATCATAAAGGTTCTTGCTTAAACCATCGGCAATGGCACACTCGTTGGAAACATCCACATGCAATTTGTTGGGCTTCTTCTTAGCCACCAGATGTGCAAGAGCCTCAAACACATCATCCTTGCGATGCATGGCCTGGGTATAATAGCCGTCAAAACGAGGATTGGGGCGAGAAACGTTCAGTGCTTCATACTTGCCGTCCTTGTCGAGGCAGAAAACCAGGCAGGTAGTACGGCTGGCGTTCTTCACCAGCGATGGCACCAGAGAAGCGAACACGGGATCTTCGTCATACTCTCTTGAAATGACGGCCCACATTTCCACACCGCATTTCTTCATCAACTGAGGCATCAGATGATGAATCCGCTCTTTCAGGATGGCATCCCGTTTTGCATATTGCTCTTGCACAGTCCACATTTTTCTTTTCTCCTTCTGTGTTTCAATCTGCTCTTGTCGTGGCGCGAATTCCATTGCAAAAACGGCGTGAATTCCAAAACAATGGTTTATACAGAAAATATACAGAGTAGGAGGAGTGACTAACTCCCGACCTCTCACCGCACCGTGCGTACCGTTTCTGTAATTCCTTTTTCCCGTGCCAAAGCCGTCAGCGCTTCCCGGATCCACCAGAATCTTTCAGCTGCATCCTCATCCTTTGCAAAACAGGCCGTTACAATGCGAATATGGTCTCGACCATGCGCCCCGTACTGTGCACCATCGTTGACCATCACTCGGGCATGTTCCATCAAATAAGCCGCCACTTCAGCCCCGGAACCCAGACGGCTCACATTCAGCCAGGACAAAATGCCGCTTTCACTGATCTTCATGCGAACACCGGGGATGGTGCTGAGCATATCGAAAGCAAGCTTGCGTCTGCGAGCCAGCCGATCAAAATAGCTTGGCAAAATGGTTTCATCCCTCAGCGCAGCAATCGCCCCAAAGGTAGAAGCCGTGCACGGCGCGCCCAGGACGTTCACCGCCGCGCCATAGTAGCGGTCCATCAAATGATCTTCAGCATAAAGGTAGCCGATTCGATACCCTGACAGACCGTATCCCTTGGACATGGAGCAAACGGTCACAGTGCGTTCCCACATGCCCGGCAGTGTGCACGGCGAAACAAATTCAATGCCGTCAAAAATGTGATCTTCAAAAGCCTGATCGCAGACCAATATCAAATCATGCTCGACAATGAATTTGGCCAGCTCCTCCAGATTCTCGCGCCGATAAACTACCGTTGTCGGATTATTCGGATGGGTAAGAACCACCATTTTTGTCTTTGGTGAAATCCGCTTCTCCATTTCCTCCATTGAGATGCGGTAGTTTTCCTCCTCATAGGTAGGCACCGGTACCGGAACGCCGCCTAAAAGCCTGGTGTTCATAAAATTGCTAGGATATGCAGGTTCCGGGATTAGTACCTCATCACCTGGATTCAGGAAAACCATCATGGCGTACATCAGCGCTGCATCCGACCCGGGGGTAACAATCACATTCCGGCTTGGATCAATCGGTAATCCTGTCCTTTCCCGAATGTGCCTGGCAAGTTCCTGCCGCAGCTCCAGCAAGCCGATGGGCATGGTGTAATGCGCAGGAAAACCGCTTGCAACAGCATCTTCCGTGGCCTTGCGCACACTCTCCGGAATAGAGGGATCCGGGTAGAACATGTCCGCCCAGGCCATATTGGCGCCGCCCATTCTTTCGAAATTGCCCGCTACCTCGCCTACATCCGCTTTGCTGACATTGAGAAACAATCCCCCCTGAACGTCTCGAAAATGATCGTTCAGCTTCTCTGTTAAATCCATGAGGCTTTCCCCCGTTTCTTAGACCTCCGCCACTGCCTCGATTTCACACAGAACATTCTTGGGCAGCGTCTTCACTGCGCAGCAGCTCCTTGCCGGCTTGCTCGTGAAGTACTTTGCATACACTTCATTGAAGGCTGCAAAGTAAGACATATCAGCCAGGAAGCAGGTCGTCTTGACCACCTTGTCAAGGCCGGAACCCGCTGCTTCCAGCACAGCCCCCACATTCTTGCAGCTCTGCTCTGCCTGCGCCTCAATGCCCTCCGGAATTTCGCCGCTTGTAGGATTTACCGGAATTTGACCGGAGCAATAAGCCATGCCTCCTGCGACCATTCCCTGTGAATAAGGTCCAATGGCACCGGGTGCCTTTGTTGTTGCAACAACCTTCATGGATGTACCATCCTTTCTTCCAAATCAAGCCTTGATGTCCAGGCGTTGTCTTCATTAACACTGAAATATATTTCAGTGTTTCGCTTATTATACGCTCAACCTTCTTGTTTGTCCATTCTCTTTATGCAGGATAATCTATAAAAACACAAGAAAAACAAGATGGCTTCTGCATATCAGCATTGCTTCTCGTTGCCTTTGACTAAAATTTCTTTCAGTTTAGTCGTTGCAGTAAAAAAGAGGATGCCGTCAATCACAGCATCCTCTTCCGTGTCTAGGAAACAAATTTTTCGGTGCAAAGAGAGATTTATTCCTCTTCCTTCACGATGGCAATATGCAGCTCGTCCAGCTGTTTCTGCTCCACCTTGCCAGGCGCACCCATCATCACGTCCTGAGCATTCTTGTTCATAGGGAACGGAATGACCTCACGGATGGTATCCACACCGGCCAAGAGCATCACCATACGGTCCACGCCGGGGGCAATGCCTGCATGAGGCGGCGCACCATAGCAGAAGGCGTTGTACATGGCAGGGAACTTAGCCTTTACATCCTCTTCACCCAGGCGAACCAACTTGAACGCCTCGATCATGATTTCCGGATCATGATTCCGCACAGCGCCGGAAGACAGCTCCACGCCGTTGCACACCAGGTCATACTGGAAGGCCGTAATGCTCAACGGATCGACCAGACCCTGCTGTGCCTTTTGAAGCACTTCCAGGCCGCCGTTAGGCATGGAGAAAGGATTGTGGCAGAACTCCAGCTCGCCGCTTTCCTCGCCGATTTCGTACATGGGGAAGTCCACGATCCAGCAGAATTCATACTTTTCCCGATCCATGTGATTGGGGCACATCTCGCCCAGCTGCTTACGCAGTACGCCGGCCGTCTTCTGTGCTGCACCCTTCTTGCCGGCTGCCAGTCCGACGAAAGTGTTGGGCTTCAGGTTCAGGGCGGCAACAACAGCGTCCTTCTTTTCCTGAAGGAACTTGGCAATGCCGCCTGCCAGCTCGCCCTTTTCATCCATCTTGAACCAATAAGGCTTGCTGCCGGCAACAACCTCCACATCTGCGCAGAGCTTATCAATCTGCTTGCGGGTTGCTGTCATATCGGTCACAACCACAGCCTTCACCACGTTGCCTTCAAAGGGACCAAAGCCGCAGTCCCCCACCAGCTCCGTTACATCCTGGCACTTCAGGTCAATACGCAGGTCAGGCTTATCAGAACCGTAGGTCTCCATACTTTCCATGTAAGGAATGCGGCGGAAGGGCGCAGAGGACGCCACGTTATAGGTGCCGTACTTAGCAAACACAGGCGGCAGTACATCTTCCAGAATAGCAAACACATCTTCCTGCGAAGCGAAGGCCATTTCCATGTCCATCTGGTAGAATTCGCCGGGGCTGCGGTCACCACGGGCATCCTCATCGCGGAAGCAGGGGGCGATCTGGAAATACCGGTCAAAGCCGGAGGTCATCAGCAGCTGCTTAAACTGCTGAGGAGCCTGCGGCAGGGCATAGAACATGCCGGGATGCTTCCGTGCAGGCACCAGATAGTCGCGGGCGCCTTCAGGAGAAGACGCAGTCAAGATGGGCGTGGTAATTTCCAGGAAACCGTGCTCCAGCATTGCCTGCCGAAGTGCCGCCACCACGTTGCACCGCATGACGATATTCTTCTTGACTTCCGGGTTCCGCAGATCCAGATAGCGGTACTTCAGGCGAATGGCTTCGTC
>CAVKHY010000017.1:26893-29332 GCA_963656345.1 bacterium
TTGATCTGGAAGGGCAGGGCATTGTAGCGGCAGCGTCCCAGCACTTCAATTTTTTCAGGCACCACTTCAATATCGCCGGTATCGATCTTGGGATTTTTGTTGTCCCGTTCACGGACGGTGCCGGTGACGGAAATGGTGCTCTCCTTGTTCAGGTCACGAACGGCAGCCATCATTTCTTCCGACTCAATAACAACCTGGGTAGTGCCGTAGAAGTCCCGCAGCACCAGGAAAGCCAGATTGCCGCTGACCACCCGGATGTTTTCCATCCAGCCGGAAAGTTGCACCTGCTTGCCGACATCCGACAAGCGAAGCTCGTTACAGGTATGGGTACGGTTCTGCATGGTCATTGCAGCTCCTTTCACATTGTGTTCTTCTTTATTTGGTCATATCGCGAACGGCGGCGGCAACTTCTGCCCGAGGCACAGTTCGCTCCTCCCGGGTCTGCATATGCTTCAGCTTTACCACACCGTTTGCTACCTCGTCATCCCCCAAGGTAGCCGTAATGGCTGCACCTGTTTTGTTGGCGTACTTGAACTGTGCTTTCAAACTGCGGCCGCAGTGATCCATGTCTGCTTTCAGGCCTTCCTTCCGGAGCTGCTGCACCAGGGTGAAGGCGCTCAACTTGTTTTCGCCCATGTAGGTCACAAACACATCATACCATGCCGGCTCAGGAATCACAACGCCTTCGCTGTCCAGCAGCATCAGGACGCGCTCAATACCCATACCGAAACCAACGGCCGGCAAATCGGGACCGCCCAGTTGGTTCACCAAGTGGTCATATCGTCCACCGCCGCAGACAGTCAGGTTGCCGTCCTTGGTGGTGGTAATCAGTTCGAACACCGTCTTGGTATAATAATCCAAGCCACGAACAATCCGACTATCCACCTGATAAGGGATGCCGCTGGCCTTCAGGCACTCCTGAAGCTGGGCGAAGTGCGCCTTGCAGTCGTCGCACAGCACATCCAGCATGCTGGGTGCATCCTTCACCAGTTCCTGGCACTTATGCTCCTTGCAGTCGAGCACCCGGAGCGGATTCCGGTCGAATCTGCTCTGGCAGGTCGGGCACATCTGATCCAGTCTGCCGGACAGAAACTCCTTCAGCATGGCGTGATACTTAGGGCGGCACTCCGGGCAGCCGATGGAGTTAATGTTCACGGACAGATTCTTTACTCCAAGGGAACTGAGCAGCTTGTAAGCCAGCAGAATCAATTCTGCATCTGCCGTGGCGTCCTGGGCGCCGAAGCACTCCAAGCCAAACTGGTGGTGCTCCCGCAAGCGGCCGCTCTGGGGCGCCTCATAGCGGAAAATCGGGGCATCCAAATAATACATCTTGCACGGCAGCGGGTCTGCATACAGGTTGCTCTCCAGAAAAGCTCTGGCTGCACCTGCCGTCCCTTCCGGCTTCAGGGTAATGGAGCGGTCGCCCTTATCCTTGAAGGTGTACATTTCCTTCTGTACAATGTCCGTCGTATCGCCAACGCCCCGCAGGAAAAGCTCCGTATGCTCGAATACAGGGGTGCGAACCTCCCGGTAGCCGGCTTCTGCGGCGGCGTGCCGCATCTTATCCTCAACGTATTGCCAGCGGTAGCTGTCTGTCGGCAGCACATCCCGTGTGCCTCTCGGTGCCTGAGTCAGCATGTATATATCCTCCTTTGCCATGGGTGTAGAAAAGCCCCATGCAGCATGCTCTGCATGGGGCGAATCATCTTCGCGGTGCCACCCGTGCTTTGCGGCTCGATTCTCCGTGCCGCCTCATTGCCCGGTTAACGCTGGGCATACGTTCGGCTTTCACCGAAAGGCTCCGGGTTGTCCCCGTCCGTCTGCCGCCGGAAGCTTTCAGCCTAAGGCTTCCTCTCTTTGCGCGGCCTGACACACGCTCTTCCCATCTTTGCCTACCACGTTATTTTAGCAGGATTCTAAGCGGTTGTCAACGTAGGGATTGAAGTGTTATGCAATGCGTCCGCACCGCATCACCGTCACTTTTCTTCGCCAAACATTTGCTGCACCGTGGCATAGATCAGTCGGGCGGTTCCTTCCACGCCAAAGCGTGAGGAATCAATCAGTAAATCCTTGTTATCCAATACGTTTCTGCTGTCTCCGCAGTATTTCTTATGGTAATAACTGCGTGCAAGGTCCATATCCCGAATGGTTTTTCTGGCCGTCTTTTCATCCATGTCCAGCCGTTCAATGCAGTTTTTCACCCGTTCTTCCATGGGGGCAAAAAGATAAACAGAAAGATGGTTCTTTTCATTGCGGAGAATATAATCGCTGCACCGTCCGACAATGATGCAGGAACCAGCTTTTGCTGCATCCTGAATGATGCTGCACTCCGTATCAAACACCTCGTCGCTGATGCTGTAGCTGGTTAAATTCATCTTCTCCCGGCGATGCCGAAAAAATCCGGCACTGCGGCTGGCACGTTCTTCCGTGTCGCTGATC
>CAVKHY010000018.1:0-721 GCA_963656345.1 bacterium
ATCTATTATATCACAATGTTGTTGAATTTGCTAGATTAATTTGAGATTGGTATAACATTGGTACGTGCTGCATTGATGATTTTGATGAGATTATGCTGCTAGTAAACCTGAAAAATATGGCCAGAATATAGAAAATATTAGATGCTCATCAATGATCGTGAATCTGTCATAATCAACATAGTGGAATAACATTATTCACCATGTGCACAAGAAATTAGTTGATTTTAGCCGCAATGTGCGTACTTTGCACATTGTGCACGGGAAATGTGCATGATTTGCACGTGCCTTTTGGCAAGGTTGAGCACAAAATAGAGACAGGAACCAAAAAGAAAAGGAGATGCATAACATGCTGCCGAATTTTTTGTTGATCATTCTGCTCTTCAGTGCCTTTGGAATATGGAAGCAGAAGAACCGGAGAAGTCCATCGATTTTACCATCGACCTTATTGAACTTCCTTACTGGATCAGTTTCCACTCTGACGAAAAGTCACACACGATTAAGGCTTTTAGGCAGGTGGAACTGTACACCAGAGATGAGGAGGTGGCTTCAGAGAGCGGCTGCTTTATCGTCGAAAAAGCAAGCGGTCAATCTTCAGGCAAAGCGACCAGTCAAGCGCTTCTTAACTGCATGCCATCATTTTATTTCGCATGTTTAATGCTCAACTGCTTGATTCAGTCGGAAAAATTGGAGCCGCTTTATGCAGGTCTCGATCCGGCGGAAG
>CAVKHY010000018.1:731-28528 GCA_963656345.1 bacterium
CTGACAGCACAGAAGGATAAACTGAGTTGGAAAGTTGTTTCCGGCCGAGAACGTCCGAGCCTTACGGTGCAAACCTTGTTTGGAGAAACAACGGTAGGACGACCGTATATGGAGGATTTCTGGGAACGTTCAATGCTTGATTCCCTTGACCTTGAAGAAACAATCGACGAAATAATCGACTCTGCCGAAGAAGGCAATGTGGCAGCAATGAAAGTACTGGCCGAGCTTTATCGGAATGGCACTGAAGATCAAGATATTGAACCTGACCCGGTAAAGTGCGTATACTGGCTCACAAAGCTCGCAGAAACAGGTAATGCAACGGCGATGTACAATCTTGGTCTGCACTACGCAAAAGGGTGCGGCGTGCAGCGCGATTTCGTAAAGGCTGCTGAATGGATGGAGAAGGCCGCCGAAGCCGGTGATGAGGATGCTCCGAAAATGAGAGATCAATATCGAAAGCTTGCGAACGCCGAGAAAAAGGCGGCCAGCGGCGATGCCCAGGCACAGGCTGACCTAGCCAACGGACTTATGGAATTAGGCGGATCGCTGAGTCAGGCCGGTGTCGGAAGCGACTATGCCGAAAGCGTGAAATGGGCAAAGCTTGCCGCTGCGCAAAACAATGCAGATGCCATGTGGGTGTTGGCACTAGCCTATGAGCATGGCCGTGGCGTAAAGCGCAGCATTGACACTGCTCTTACATATTACAAGCAAGGTGCAGAGCTTGGCAATGCGGCTTGTCAGCACAGCCTTGGCTGTTATTACATGAGAGGCGATCATCTCAAGAAGGACAGCAGAAAGGCCGTTGAGCTTTTCAAAAAATCCACCGAAAAAGGGTACGGCCTTGCCATGAGGGATTTGGCCAGGTCCTATCAGCTCGGCAACGGCTGCATGGGCAATATGAAGACTGCGCTTGAATGGTGTGAAAAAGCAGCCGCGGTTTTAGATGACCCGGAGCTGGATCGCATAGTGGAGGCATGCCGATTCCTTGCAGCCAATGATCCTCATGGGGGAGAAGATTTTCCCAGAGAAGATTCGTAACGGGCGTTGAGCATCCAGTGAGCGCATGTATTCCTTTCCAAAGTGGCTTAGCGATTTTACCGCCCCATGCTTGACACATGGTTTCTTTCCCCTGTATCATAGGCAGGAAAGTGAGGAGCATGGATTGCGATGGAACAAAATCAGCTGAACCGGCGCCGGCATTTGCTGAAGCGCATTTTTCTTCTGGCCTGGCCTGCCATGCTGGAGCAGACCCTGCAAACCGTGGTGCAGTATGCGGATTCCGCCATGGTGGGGCAGATGGGTGCCGCCGCCTCTGCCGCCGTAGGGCTTTCCTCCCCGGTGAACTGGCTGGTGAACGCCCCCATGTTTGCCATGGGGGTAGGCTTTCTGGCCTGCATTTCCCGCTCCCTGGGGGCGAAGGATGAAGAAACTGCCAGGACGGCAGCCATGCAGTCCATTTTCGCCGCCGTGGTCATGGGGCTGGGGCTGATGGCGGTGACCCTGGCTGTGTCTCCCTTCCTCCCCGGCTGGCTTCACGCCGATGCGGAAATCTACGACACCGCCGCCCGGTATTTCTTCATTGTCAGCCTGCCCATGCTGTTCCGCTCCGCCACCATTATTTTCTCCTCCTGCCTGCGTGCCGCCGGGGACACCCGAACCCCCATGCGGGTCAGCCTGCTGATGAACCTGACCAACATTGGTTTCAATGCCCTGCTGATCTTCCCCACCGGCACGGTGCGGCTGGGCAGCTTCATCCTGCCCGGGGCAGGGATGGGGGTGGAGGGCGCCGCCATTGCCACCGCTCTGTCCTATCTGGTCAGCGGCACCTTGATGTTCCTGGCCTTGATGCGCAGCCCTGCCCTGTCCTTGAAGGGGCGGAAGCTGACGCTGAACAAGGCGGTCCTGGGGCAGTGCGTGCGCATCGGCATGCCGGCGGCGTTCACCCGCATCAGCGTGTGCCTGGGGCACGTGGTGTTCCTGTCCCAGGTGTCCGGTCTGGGCACCATTCCCCTGGCCGCCCACTCCCTGGCACTGACGGCGGAGGAAGCCGTGTACCTCCCCGGCTTCGGCATGCAGGCCGCCGCCTCCACCCTGGCGGGCAATGCCGCCGGCGAGGGGGATGAAGCCTTCCTGCGGGGCGTGACCCACACCTGCACGGCGGTGGCCGTCATCATCATGACGGTGCTGGGCGGGCTCATGTTCCTGTTTGCGGAACCCCTGCTCAGCATCTTCACCCCGGACGGGCAGGTGATCGCCGCCGGAGCGTCCGTGCTGCGGATTGTGGCGGTGGTGGAGCCCATCTATGCCGTGGCCATTATTCTGGAGGGCGTGTTCAACGGGGTGGGCGACACCCGGGCGCCCTTCTATTTCAACCTGTTTACCATGTGGGGCATCCGCATCGTATCCACCGCTCTGTGTCTCAACGTGTTCCACCTGGGGCTGAACGCCGTGTGGTGCTGCATGGGGGCGGACAACGTGACCCGGGCCATCCTCTTCGTCATCCGCTACGGCAGGGGCAAATGGCGGAAAGCCTTCCACGCCCCGGCGTGAGAAGCGACGGCGAATTCTTTGGAGGGACGAAAAAACCTCTGCCACGAGGCAGAGGCTTGTTTTTTACAGGTACCCGTATTGTTCTTTCTTGGCGAAAATGAAGATCCCGGACATGATCAACGCCAGCACCTCCGCCACCACAATGGAGATCCACACGCCGTCCAGCCCCCAAAGGAGGGGCAGCAGCAGCACTGCGCCGGACTGGAACAGCAGCGTCCGCAGGAAGGAGATCAGGGCGCTGATGAGTCCGTTGTTCAGCGCGGTAAAGAAGGAAGAGGCGTAAATGGAGAAGCCCATGAACAGGAAGCCGAAGGCGTAAATATGGAAGGCGCCTTCCGTCATTTCCATCAAAGCCGGATCGTAGCCCACGAACAGCTTGGCCAGAGGATGGGCCAACCCAAGGGACAGGGCAAACATAGCGGCGGAAAAAATGGCAATGATCAGGCTGCTCTTGCGCAGCAGACTCTTCAGCTCGTCCTTGTTCTGCGCCCCGTAATGGTAGCTGATCACCGGCGCGGTGCCGACGGCGTAGCCGATGAACGCCCCAGAGAAGATCATGCTCACATACATCAGCACCCCGTAGGCGGACACGCCGTTTTCACCGGCGTACTGTATCAGCTGCACGTTGTACAGCATACCCACCAGGGACATGGAAATGCTGCTCATCAGCTCGGAGGAGCCATTGCCGCACACCTTTAGGATGATGCGCCAGTCGATCCTGGTGGGCACCAGCTTCAGCAGGCTGCTATTTTTCCGGCTGAAGTAGATCAGGGGGAACAGGCCGCCGATGCCCTCACTGATGGCGGTAGCTACGGCAGCCCCCACCAGCCCCCAGCCGAAGACCCCCACGAACAGGGCGTCCAGCACCATGTTGGTGACCCCGGCAGCCACGGTGACCACCAGCCCCAAGTGGGGTTTTTCCGCCGTGACGAACAGGCTCTGAAACTCCATCTGCAGCACAAAGGGAATGGCTGCCGCCGCCACAATCCGGCCGTACAGCACGCAGTTGTCCAGCATTTCATCCCTCGCCCCCATGGCATAAGCCACGGGACGGAGAAGAAACATGGCAAGAATGGTCAGCACCACGCCCATGCCCACGGACACGTACACCAGCATGGAGAAGGTGCGGTTCGCGTCCTCATGCCGCTTTTCCCCCAGAAACTTGGCCACCAGGGCGCTGCCGCCGGTGCCCATCATGAAGCCGGGAGAGCCCAGGAACATGAGCAGGGGCATAATGAAGTTGACCGCAGCAAAGGCGGTTTTGCCGGCGAAGTTGGATACGAAGAAGCCGTCCACCACGCTGTAGATGGAGGTGAAAATCATCATGGCAATGGAAGGCAGAGTAAAACGCAGAAGCCGTTTGTAAGTAAAATGATCGGATAGCTTAATGGTCATGCAATCGTCCTTTGTCGTTCATCAGCGGCTGAAAGGCAGCGGACAGCCGCTGGTTGAGATTTTCCAACAGGTGCAGCATTTGTTCCGTTTCTTCCGGCGAGGCGGACAAAACCTGCCTTTCCGCCGCTCGGATTCTTTCAGCCGAGGAGGCAGCCAGGGTCTTGCCTTTCTCCGTCAGAAAAATGTGTTTGCTCCGCTTGTCCCCTTCCGCTGTCTGCAAGGTCACGCAGCCCTCCTGCTCCAGCTTTTTCAGGGCAGAATTGATGGACTGCTTGGGCTGACAGGTCATATCGCACAGGTGACTTTGGGTACAGCCCGGCTCCTCCAGCAGGGAGTAGAGGAGCCACACCGTGGTTTCGCCGCAGCCCATGGAGCGGGCGGAAACACGGTAATATTCGTCCATTTGCCGCAGCAGGCGGTTGTAGCGCCGCAGAAAGTCGTCCGAGTTTTCGTTCATCGATGCGCCTCCCATAGCCTGGTTCACACAAAAATCGTCCGAAATCGGACGATTTCATTATAGTCCGAATCGGACGATTGTCAAGACAATGAAAGCGTGTTCTTTTTGCGAGAGGGGGCTTTTGTGCCCAAAGCCCCTCTCGCGCTCTCCCCGAAAACCACTTATTTAATTATGAAAGTGTTGGTGCTCCAGTGACTTGACACCTTCGGGTATCCAACGTTTAGGGCAAACCATACTTTTCGTTCATGTTTATTCCAAGGGGCTTTCCGATCGCCCCTTGGAACCCTTCGGCACCCTACTTGTAGAATTCCTTCGAGTAGAAGAAACCTAATATTTTACTTTCCTTTGAAACCTCCTTCAAAGGAGTGCACCTGAAGGGGTGCAGGGAACGACCGAAGCCCCCTGCATGCAAATCTCGACAAAGTAGCTTTGCCCCTCTGTCGATGAATTGCATTTCCCTGCCGTCTCCTGTATAATGAAGACATTCCACGAGGAGGTTTTTGTAATGAAAGCTGCTTTCTCCCGGGCATGGCAGACCTACCGCCGCCATTTTGGCCCGCTGATGCTGATGTTATTGATTGAAATCGTGCTGCGGCTCATGGTGTGCGCACCCCTGCTGTTCCTTGCCGCATCGGAAACGAAATGGCTGGCGCTTCTGTGCCTGCCCCTGTTTGTGTGCATTGTACTGCCGGCACGCAGCAACGCTGCCATCGCCTATGCCAAGCTCCAGGAAACAGACACCCTGCCCCTGACGGAGCTGGTCAGTTTTGATCATTACGGTCAAAAGGTGGCTCAGGGACTGAAGCGCACCGGGCTTATGCTCCTGTGGGCACTGCCTTTCCTGGCGGTGACGGGAGGCGCCCTGTACCTGTACAAGGCAGAAGCCATTCCCGGGGTCACGGACACCTTCTCCCTGCTGCAAAAGCTGCTGAACCTGGGTCGCAGCGGCGCGGCGGCCTTCTTCTTCGGGGGCGTCAGCTCCATCACCGTGCGGGGCGTGATGATGCTGGTAATGCTGTACCTGCTGACCCTTGTACCCCTGATCATCGGCCTTGGTTTCCACAGCGGAAATCGCCACGGGGAAGCCCTGGGCAACGGCAAGATGATCCGCGGTCATCGGGGGCAGGTGCTGGGCTGCTGGATCGTTGGCTTGGTGACCCTACTGCCCTTCCTGGCGGCGGCCGGATGGATCTGCTCGGATTACGTGCATCAGCTGATGAACGCCCTGAGCAACATCGGCATGGGCTCTCTTTCCCTGCCGCCCCTGGACAGCCGTGCCTGGCTCATGGGGGTAGCGCTGGTGGTACTGCTGCTGCCCCTGATTCCCCTGAAGCAGCTCATTACCGCCTGCCGGGTCAAGGTGATTGGGGAGGCACAAAAGTAATGCGGCTGGATCGATACCTGGTGACCCTGGGCATTGGCAGCCGCACGGAGGTGCAGAAGCTGATCCGCTCCGGCGCTGTCGCCGTGGAGGACAGTCCAGTCCGTGATCCGGGCTTTGCCTGCAAGGAGCCTGCTGATCTGACCCTTCGGGGGGAGACGCTGGATACCCGGCTCATGCGGCATGTAATGCTCCACAAGCCGGCAGGGCTTTTGACCGCCGCCCGGGACAAGAAACAGCCTACGGTGATGGATCTGCTGCCCCCGGTGTATGCCGCCATCGGCTGCATGCCGGTGGGGCGGCTGGATAAGGACACCACCGGGCTTTTGCTCCTCAGCTGCGACGGGGAGCTGAATCATCGCCTGCTGGCGCCTCAGCGGCATGTGGACAAAACCTATCTGGCCCAGGTGGACGGGGAATTGACCCTGGAAATGGTAGACGCCTTCGCCGCCGGGATGGACTTGGGGGACTTTGTGACCCAAGGCGCAGCGCTGACCATGCTGGAACCTCATCTGGCACGGCTCACCATTCATGAGGGAAAATTCCACCAGGTCAAGCGGATGTTTGAGCACGTAGGGCTCACGGTAACGAAACTGCACCGGGAATCCTTCGGCCCCCTGACCCTGCCGGAGGATCTGCCGGAAGGGCAGTGGCGGGAGCTGACGGCAGAAGAAACGGCGGCCGTGTATCAGGCGGCGCAAATGGAGGCAAAGCTGTGAGCGAGCAACAAAAGAGCGAACAATATTACACCCCCGACCCCACCTGTGCTTCCCGCCCGGCGGCATGCCATTTTGCCTGGCGGGGGCAGGTGCTGCGGTTCACCACGGATGCGGGGGTCTTCTCCCGGGGCGAGCTGGACAAGGGCACCAAACTGCTGCTGGATGCCCTGCCGGAGCTCCATGGCAGGGTGCTGGATCTGGGCTGCGGCTGGGGGGCTATCGGCGTTGCCGTGGGCAAGAAATACCCGGACACGGACGTGACCATGGCAGACGTGAACCACCGGGCACTGGCACTGGCGAAGGACAATGCGGAGCAGAACGGGGTCGCCCTCCGGTGCATGGAAAGCGACGGCATGGCGGCGCTGATGGGAGAAAAGTTTGACACGGTGATCACCAATCCCCCTATTCGGGCGGGGAAACAGGTGATCTATCAAATGTTTGCGGACATTGCTTCCTGCCTTGCCCCCGGAGGAAGCCTGTACCTGGTGATCCGCAAGCAGCAGGGGGCGGAAAGCTGCATGAAGTACCTGAAGACCCTGTATGCCCAGGTGGAAAAACTGTCCCGGTCGGAAGGCTTCTGGGTGCTGAAGGCATCGGAGCCCCTGGAACGTGAAAATGAACAGAAGGAAGGCAATACCCATGGTTTATGACGAGGAGTATTTTGAAACCGGCCTGTACCGCATGAACACCCGCTGTGAAAAGTGGGATCTGATGCGGGAGGAAAACCACGACGATACCATGATTCCCCTGTGGGTGGCGGACATGGATTTCCCCAGTCCGCCCCAGGTGCAGCAGGCCATCCTGAACCGTGCCGCCCATCCCACCTACGGCTATACCGAGCCCCTGGCAGATGACGATCAGGCGGTAATGGATTACTGGCAGCGGCGGCACAACCTGACCATCGCCCGGGAAGATATCACCATGCTGCCCTGCGTGGTCACGGGACTGAAGCTGGCCATTCAGGCGGTTACCGAACCCGGAGACGGGGTGGTGCTCATGTCGCCCGTGTACGGGCCTTTCGCCGGCTCCGTGGAGGCTACCGGACGCACCAAGGTGGATTGCCCCCTGGTGAAGGACGCACAGGGACGCTACACCATGGATCTGCCGGCGGTTGAAAAGGCTCTGCAGGCAGGGGCAAAGGTTGTGATGCTCTGCAACCCCCACAATCCTGCTTCCCGTGCCTGGAGCAGGGAAGAGCTGTTGGCGCTGCTGCATCTGACCAAGCAGTATCATGTGCTGCTGATTTCCGATGAAATTCATGCAGACTTCGTGTATGCTCCGGCGGTCTTTACCCCCATGCTGTCCCTGGAGACGGAAAACGTGCTGTCCCTTTGCGCAGCCAGCAAAACCTTCAATCTGGCCGGGCTGCAGCAGGCGCTGTGCCTGTGCAAGGATGAAAAGCTCCGCACAAAGTTCGTCCATGTGATGGAGGCCGCCGGGGTGCGCAGCGGCAACATTTTCGCCCTGGAGGCCACCCGTGCCGCCTATCAGTACGGGGACGCCTGGCTGGACGGCCTGCTGACCTACCTGGACGGCAGCCGGAAGCAGCTGACCCAGTGGGTGCAGGCGCATCTGCCCAAGGCGGTGCTGACCCCCATTGAGGCCACCTATCTAGCCTGGCTGGATCTGTCTGCCTACGGCTATACCACGGAAGAATTGATGGAAAAGGCCAAGGCCGCCGGGGTGTACTTTACCGCAGGCACCTTCTTCGGTGCGGAAACCGGGGAGTATCACCTGCGGGTGAATTTCGGCACGCCCAGGCACATCCTGTTCGAAGGTATGGCAAGGCTGGAAAAGGCTTTGCAGGAATAAGTTTCGCAGGGGGCTTCAATAGGTCGAAGACCCTCGCCCCCCTGCACCCCTTTGCAGTCCACTTACAAGCAAATCGATCTATTCTGTTAGGCTTCGCAGGGGGCTTCAATGGGTCGAAGACCCTCGCCCTCTGCACCCCTTCGGGTGCACCCCTTTGATGGAAGCCTTTGCTTGAAGAAACAGATATTTGCGAAACAAATATTTCACCTTACATTTGTAGAATACTTGCATCCGAAGGGGCGCCGAAGGGGTCAAGGGAGCGACCGCAGGCTTCGCCTGTTCTTATGCCCTTGGGAATAAGCATAAACGAAAAGTATGCTTTATCCCAACCGTTGGATGCCTGAAGAAGTCCAGAGGGCGAGGGGCTTCGCCCCGTTTAAGCCCTCTGGTCAAAGAAGGAGATGAGCCCATGGGACAGGTGATCATCCGCACCGGCCGTGCCGGACAGGTGCTGCCGGAGGTGATTCAAAGCATCGGCAGGCAGTATGCCGCCCATGAGCCGGTGGTGCTGCTGGTGCCGGAGCAGTATACCCTGCAGGCAGAGCGGGAATTGGTGGAGCAGCTGGATCTTCCCGGCTTTCTGGATCTGGACGTGCTGTCCCCCTCCCGGCTTCGGCGGCGCATCCGGGAAGGCGGCGGTTCCGACCCCCTGCCCAAACTGGATGACCGGGGGCGGAACATGGCCCTCAGCCACGCCCTCATCAAGGCGGAAAAGGAGCTTCGCTACTACGGCAAGGTAGCATCGGCCCCCGGTCTGCCGTCCAAGGTGGCTCGTATGCTGGATGATCTATGCCATGCCGATGCGGACGCTGACAAGCTGGAGGCCATGGCCGACGCTTCCCCTTCTGCGGCTACGGCCGCCAAGCTGCGGGATCTGGCGCTGATCTGGCGCACCTATGAAGGCATCGTGTCCGGCCGTTTTGCCGACGAGCACGCCCAGGAGGAGGAAAGCTGCCGCCGCCTGTCAGCAAGCGGCGTGGTCACGGATGTGCACCTGTGGGTCTACGGCTTTGACGACCTGCCTGCCCCCCTGTGCAATTTGCTGTGCGTGGCAGCACCCCTCACCCGATCCATGACGGTGACCATGACCATGGACTTTGCCTCTGCCCCGGACGGGCATCTGTTCCTGACCCAGCGGCAAAGCGTGGGCAGGCTCATGCAGCAGCTGGAGGAGCAGGGCACTGCCTGTCAGCTCCAGCCCCTGCCGGAGAAGGCAAGCTCCCGTGCGCCCGCCCTTTGCTGGCTGGAGAAGTACCTCTTTGCCTACGAGTCCCCGGCGTTCACGGGGGATACGTCGCCCATTACCATTCACGCCTGCGCCACCCCCTTTGCCGAGGCCGCCTATGCCGCCCAGACCCTGCGCCGCTGGCACGATGCCGGCATTCCCTGGAGCCGCATGGCCATCGCCCTCAGCGGCACCGGTTCCGCCGCCCTGGATGTAACCCTGACCAAGGCCAACATTCCCCACTACATGGCACGAAAAGACACGGTGCTCCGCCACGGTCTGTGCCGCTTCCTCCTCAGCGCCCTGGCGGCGGTCACGGAAAATTACCGGCAGGAGGACGTGCTGGAGTGCGCCCGCAGCGGCTTTTCTCCCCTGACAGCAGAAGAAGCCATGATGCTGGAAAACTACGCCATTGAAAACGGCATTCGCCGGGATAAATGGCGCAAGCCCTTTACCCGTGGGGACAAGGCCGAGGAAAACGAAGCTCTGCGCCTGCGGCTCATTCCCCCCATGGAGAAGCTCCGTGCTGCCCTCGGCAAGGCAGGCAGTGCCGATCAGTCCCTCACGGCGATTTACACCCTGCTGGAGGATGTGGGTGCCTATTCGTGCCTGATGCAGCGGGAGGAAGACTTGCTGCGCCGGGGCATGGCCGCCGAGGCGGCGCAGAACCGGCAGGTGTGGCAGCTGCTGCTGGATGTGCTGGATCAGCTGCACGATCTGCTGGGCAGCGACCGTGCCCGCATGAAGGATCTGACCCGGTTCCTGTCCTCCGCTTTGGCAGATGCTTCCCTGTCCTCCCTGCCCCCTACCCGGGACACGGTGATGATCGGCGAAGCCGGGCACCTGATGACCGGCTCCCTGGATGCGCTGCTGATGATGGGCTTGCAGGACGGCGTCCTGTCCTCCACCCCGGACAGCCTTTTGTCCGAGCAGGAAAAAGCGGAGCTGGGGGAAACCCTGAAGCGCCCCATCGGCCTGACCCGTGCCCAGCAGGGCGCCCTGCGGCTCAGCGACTTTTACCGCACCATGGCCATGCCGGGCAAGTACCTGACCCTGACCTTTGCGGAAGGTTCCCAGGACGGGGCGGCCCTTCGTCCCTCCTCCCTCATCGGGGATGTACGGCGGCTGATGCCGGACATTCAGGTGTCCGGCGGCGTGACAGATACGGGGGACGCAGTGCCCCTTGCCCCCCTGCCTGCCCTGGAAGGTCTGTCCCTTCGGTTCCGTGCCCTGGCGGACGGAAAAACGGACGCCCTGGAAGAGCCCTGGCAGGATGCGCTCCGTGCCCTGTGGCGCCTGCCGGCATATCAGCAGGTGACCCGGCAGATGATCGCCGCCCTGGATGCGAAAATCGAGCCCAAGCACTTGGACGTGGCAGACGCTGCCGCCCTCTTCGGGCAGGACGCTGTGTCCGTCTCCCGCCTGGAAGAGTACGCCGCCTGCCCCTATCAGCATTTCGTGGATTACGGCCTAAAGCCGGTGGAGCGGCGGGAGTTCGTCTATCAGGCGGATGAGAAGGGTTCCTTCTTCCATGCCGCCCTGTGCCAATACGCCGCCCTGGCCACCGCCATGCCCGGCTGGCCGGATGTGGACGACGACACCGTGGATCGCCTGATGGATCAGGTGCTGTCTCCCCTGACGGAACAATGGGAAAACGGCCCCCTGACGGACGACGGCATCGGCCGGCAACTGGGCAAGAGCTACCTGCACGCCATCCGCCGGGCGGCGAAGATGTTTACCGCCCACAGCCGAAACAGCCGCTTTGTGACCATCGGCACGGAAGTGCCCTTCGGTCAGGGGGAAGGCCTGCCGCCGGTGGTGCTGACCTTGAAGAACGGGCGGAAGCTGACCTTACGGGGCACCATCGACCGGGTGGATCGGTTCGACGGGCACCACGGCAGCTATCTCCGTGTAGTGGACTACAAGAGCAGCCACCGCACCCTGAATCCCACCCGGGTGTGGCACGGGCTGCAACTGCAGCTGCTCACCTACCTGCAGGCCGCCACGGAGGGCATCCCCGGCACATCCCCTGCCGGCGCCTTTTACTTTGCGGTGAAGGATCCCGTGGTGGATACGGAGGCAGACACCAAGGAGGCTGCGGAGAAGGACATTGCCAAGGAGCTGCGCCTCAAGGGCATCGTGCTGGCGGATGCGGAAGTGGTGGAAGCCATGGACTATGACGAGCCCGACTTCTCCTTCGACAAGGTGTTCAAGCAGGACGGCAGCCTGGCTTCCGGCGCCAATGCCCTGGATGCGGAGCAGATGGCCGCCCTTATGCGGCACACCCGGCGAACGGCGGAGCAATTCGCCCAGGAGATCCGGGAAGGCCGCATGGACGTAAGCCCGGCACAGGTGGGGGAAGAAACCCCCTGCACCTACTGCGCCTATGCGGGCATTTGCCGACGGGATCCCCGGCTCCCCGGGGGACAGCCCCGAAAAATCCCTGAGATCAGCAAGGAGGATTTTCTGACCCTGTTGGCGAATGAATCCTCAAGCGATTTGTCCCTGTCGCCAAAGGAGGCGGAGCATGCCGATGATGAAGCGGGAAAATCATCATGAGGATTGCATAATTCGCCAAAATGGGATATAATGATACCAGAGAAAAGATTCTCCGAAGGAGGCGTTTTCCCATGATTAAGATCATTGCAGGAAAAAAGGGTTCCGGAAAGACCAAGCGGCTCATCGATATGACCAACCAGGCTGCCAAGGAATCCGCCCATGATGTCATTTTCATCGATGACGATAACCGCTATATGTTCGACATTGACCACAAGGTTCGCTTCATCAACGCAGCGGACTACCACGTGAAGACCCCCGAAATGTTCCTGGGCTTCCTGTGCGGCATGCTGAGCCAGAACTTCGACGTAGGCACCATTTTCGTGGATGCTTTCGTGAAGCTGTGCCAGACCGAGCTGGCCGATGCCGGCTGGCTGTTCACCGGCATGGAAGAGCTGTGCCAGAAGCACGACGTGGACTTTATTCTCTCCGTCAGTGCCGATCCCGATACCCTGCCTGAATTCATGAAGGCTTACCTGATCTGATCAGGAAGCAGTCTGCAGGCGGATTGACCTGGAAAAACCGGGAACGGTGGTGCTATCCGCCGTTCCCTTTCTTTATTTTTCGCTGAACATCATGATCGGAGGGTGATTCCATGTCCTTCTTTTCCACCCGAGGGCAGCACTGCGTTACTGCCTCTCAGGCCATTTTGCGGGGCATTGCCCCTGACGGGGGACTGTTCGTTCCGGCCATGTTCCCCCAGGTTTCCAGGGAAAAGCTGGCGGAGATGGCCGGCATGGATTACTGCCAACGGGCGGTCAGCATCCTGAAGCTCTACCTGGAGGACTATACCATTCCCGAAATCACCCGGGCGGTGCATGCCGCCTACGACGGGGATAAGTTTGACAGCGAAGCCATTGCCCCGGTGCATCCCCTGGACGAGAACACCTATGTGCTGGAGCTGTTCCACGGCCCCACCCTTGCCTTTAAGGATATGGCCCTGCAGCTGCTGCCCCACCTGGTCACCCTGGCTGCCGAGAAGAATCACGAGCACCGGGAGATTGCCATCCTCACCGCCACCAGCGGCGATACGGGCAAGGCGGCGCTGGAAGGCTTCAAGGACGTGCCCGGCACCAGCTGCACCGTGTTCTACCCCCTGGACGGGGTCAGCAATGTGCAGAAGCTGCAAATGACCACCACCGGGGGCGACAACACCCACGTCATTGCCGTGAAGGGCAACTTTGATGACGCACAGACCGGGGTGAAGAAGCTTTTCGCCTCACCGGACTTTGCCGAGGCCATGGACAAGGAGGGCAAGGTGCTTTCCTCTGCCAACAGCATCAATTTCGGCCGTCTGGTGCCCCAGATCGTGTACTACTTCAGCGCATATGCGGATCTGATCCGTCAGGGTGCAGTTTCCGTCGGGGAGCCGGTGAACTTCGCCGTGCCCACGGGCAACTTCGGGGACATTCTGGCGGCCTACTATGCCCGGAACATGGGGCTGCCCATCGGCAAGCTGATCTGCGCCAGCAACCGGAACAACGTGCTGACGGACTTCTTCCATACAGGCATTTATTCCACCCACCGCACCTTTGTGAAGACCACCTCCCCCAGCATGGACATTCTGGTTTCCTCCAACCTGGAACGGCTGCTGTTCGAGGCCGCCGACCGGGATGGGGATCTGGTGAAGGTGTGGATGAACCAGCTGGCCGACTGCGGCAGCTATTCCGTAGGCGAACAGCGGCTGGAGTGGATGCAGAGCCTGTTTGCCTCCGGCTGTGCAGACGACCGGGAAACTGCCGAGGAGATCCGCACCCGTTTCTTCCATGACCATTACCTGATGGATACCCACACCGCCGTGGCCTCTCAGGTGCTGGGGCAGTACCGGAAGGAGACCGGGGACAATACCCTGACGGTGCTTGTGTCCACCGCCAGCCCCTACAAGTTTGCCGAAGCGGTGCTGGCCGCCGTGGAAGGACAGGAAACCGTCGCCTCCCTGGATGCCTTTACCTGCGGCGAGGAGCTGTCGAAGATGATCGGCATTCCCGTGCCCCAGCAGGTGCAGGCGCTGAAGACCCTGCCCGTGCGGCACACTGCCGTGTGCGAAAAGGACGGCATGGCCAAGGCTGTGCTGGACGCATTCGGAAAATGAATGATGCCCCTCCGCTGATTCCTCCGATGAGGCGGAGGGGTTTTTCGATTGATGCCCAGAGGGCATAAGAACAGGCGACGCCTGCGGTTGCCTTCTGGACTCCTTCAGAACCCGACTTTTATTACCCATTCTTCTCGGTTGTTATGCTCAAGGGGGCTTTCCGATCGCCCCCTTGACCCCTTCGGAGCCCAACCTTTAGGTTCCCTTCGAGATGAAGACAACTGTCTTCCCATCTCCAACAAAAGACTACTTCATCCGAAGGGGCGGCGAAGGAGTCCAGAGGGCGACCGCAAAGCCCTCTGGGCCATCATGAAAAAAGGAATGGGTATAGGGGCGCCGGTCAAGCCCCTTGGTATCCATCACATTATGTATCACCCATGTTATAACAAATCAGGAGGCAATGGCATGACCTTTTTCCAAACCATCGATGAGCAATTCCCTGTGCGGCGCACCCGCGCCCAAAAGGACGCTTTCCTTTCCTGGGCGGTGAAGCAGGCCGGACAAATGGGCTACACCGCCCGCACGGAAACCCTGGGCAAGAAGAGCGTCAGCCGCAACCTGATCATCGGCTCCCCGGCCGAGGCGGAGGTGGTGTACACCGCCCACTATGACACCCCCACCAACAAACTGTTCCCAAGCCTGGTGTTTCCGAAGAACCTGCCCCTGTCCCTGCTGTACACCATCGGCATCACCCTGCTGCTGCTGGCTGTTGCCTTCGGGGCGGCGGCACTGGTTTCCCTGCTGCCGGTGAAGCGGCTGGTGGTCATTGCCATTTTTCTGTGCGTGTATGTGGGGCTGCTGCTCCTCATGTCCTACGGCCCGGCCAATCAGCATAACCGGAACGACAACACGGCAGGCGTTGCCGCCCTCATGACCCTCATGGCGCAAATGCCGGAAAGCGCCCGTTCCCGGGTCGCCTTCATCCTCTTTGACAACAAGGAGCAGGGCTGCGGCGGCTCCAAGGACTATGCCAAGCAGCATGTGCAGGCAGCCTATACCCAGCTGACGGTGAACTTCGACGGCATCGGCGTGGGAGACACCTTCTTTACCATTGCCTCTTCTCTGGCGCAGAAGACGGACTTCTATCCCCGGCTGAAGGAAGCCTTCCGGGACGGGGAGGGTTTCCGGGTGCAGCACCTTTCCGGCACAGGGCGGATGCTCCGAGGGGACGATCACACCTTCAAGCTGGGCATCGGCGTCATGGCCTGCAAGCGAAAGAAGATCATCGGCTACTACATCCCCGGCCTTCATACCCGGCATGACACGGAAGCCAGCGAGGAGAACATCGCCTTCCTGGCCAAGTCCATGGCAGCCATGTGGCAGGAGGAAGCCTGATGGATACCCTCACCATGAAGGTCATCGCCCATGTGCGCAACGACTTCCCCACCAAGTTCGGCCTGCCCCGGCAAAGCGGACTGGCGAAGGATCTGCAGTCCGTGATCGTCTTTGAGCCGGAATACCGGGCGACGGAAGCCCTTCGGGGGCTGGAAGGCTTCAGCCACCTGTGGCTGGTGTGGGCCTTTCATCAGGCGCAGCGGGATACCTGGTCCCCCACGGTGCGTCCACCACGGCTTGGGGGCAATACCCGCATGGGGGTCTTCGCCACCCGATCCCCTTACCGACCCAATCCCATCGGGCTCACCTGCGTAGCCCTTCAGGAGATTCGTGTCACCCCCCATGAGGGCACGGTGCTCGTGGTTACCGGGGCAGACATGATGGACGGCACCCCCATTCTGGACATCAAACCCTATCTTCCCTATGCGGACAGCTACCCGGAGGCACGGGGCGGCTTTGCCCAGGAAAAGCAGGGGCACTGCCTGAAGGTAGATTGTCCCCCTGCCTTGCTAAGCAAGGTGGAGGAGGAAAAGCGGCCGGCCCTGCTGGAAGCCCTCCGCCAGGATCCCCGGCCGGCGTACCAGCACGACCCCGATCGGGTGTACGGATTCCCCTATGGCCGGTGGGAGGTGCGCTTTACCGTCCGGGAAGATACCCTGACCGTCACCGACTTGCAGGAAGGAAAGGTGAACCCGTGAGGGAAGGGTGCATACCAGCCGGTTTTCGGGTGGGTGCGGGATGCTTTTGGCTCAAAAGCCGCCCCCGCAAATTCCCGTTTACTTTTCGCATAGAATCGTATTATAATGGACGCAGATTCTGCGGGAGGTGCGAAATGATTGCGGAGCTGCTGGCCACGGTAGTCGCCATTCCCCTGTGCGTGTACTTCATGGAGGGGGTCACTGCCGCCAATATGGAGTATGCCGTGATGGTGGGGGTCTGCCTGGCTGTGGTGAACCTGATTCTCCGGGCGCCGCTGCATTTCCTCACCAAACCACTGGGCTGCCTGACCCTGGGACTTTTCGGCACGGTGGTGGATGCGGTGCTGGTGGAGCTTTGCGCTTACCTGGCAGATCAGTACCTGATGCCCGGCGGGTTCGCAGTCGCCTCCTTCCTGTGGGCACTGGGGGTTGCGCTGTGCGTGAACATCCTCCGAGGAATCATGCGGCTGCTGTTTAGCCGCAGGCGGTGATTCAACAGGGGCTTCGCCCCGTTTAACGCTTCGCCCCGTTTAACGCTTCGCCCCGTTTAACGCTTCACCCCCTTTCGTGCTTCGCCCTGCTTGAACGTCCCTCAAAAAGCCCCGAAGGGGTTGCTGATGGTTAGAAGATGGCTTCGCCATTTCTCTGAAAGACTGAAAGGATGAGATTGATGATCGCACTGGCTTGTGACCATACCGGTTTGGAACTGAAGGAAGAAATGAAGCACCTGCTGGACAGCATGGGTCTGAGCTATAAGGACTTCGGCACCTACGACCACGCCAGCTGTGACTATCCTGTCTACGGCTACCGGGCGGCCAAGGCCGTGGCGGATGGGGAATGCGACCGGGGCATCCTCATCTGCGGCACGGGCATCGGCATCGGCATTGCCGCCAGCAAGGTGAAGGGCATCCGGGTGTGCACCTGCTCGGACGTGTATTCCGCCGAGTTCAGCAAGCGGCACAACAACAGCAACATCCTCACCATGGGCGCAAGGGTGGTGGGGGTGGATCTGGCCAAGATGATCGCCACCCACTGGCTTACCGCCGAGTTTGAAGGCGGACGGCATCAGCGCCGGGTGGATCTGCTCACCGCCATTGAAAACGGTGAGGAACTGTAAGGAAACGGGGGAGAATCCAATGAGTGAACTGAAAAAAGAACCTTCCAAGGCGAAAATCCTGTGCAGGCAGGTAGTGATCCTGCTGCTGATCTTCGGGGCTGCCATGGCCATCTTTGCCGCAGGGGATATGCTGGGCGAGGGCACGGTGGAGCTGCTGGACAAGGGCCTCACCGCATGGAAGAACAACGACGCATGGGAAACCGGCAAGCAGTATCTGGCCTTCTGGGGCACGTGGGCGGTGCTGCTGCTGGCACTGCTGATCCCCATCAACCGGCCCATTTTCGGCGCCCTGGGCACCAAGGTGAAGGGCAACACGTGGAAGTACCTGGGGCTTGGCATTGTGCTGGGCTTCGGCATGAACGCCCTGTGCATTGCCGTGGCGCTGCTCACCGGCTGCATTCATCTGACCTTTGATTCCTTCCGTCCCCTGTCCTTCCTGCTGATCTTCGGGGCGGTGTTCATCCAGTCCTCCGCGGAGGAAGTGATTTGCCGGAGCTTCATTTATCAGCACATGCGGCACTATTTCCGGTCGCCCTGGATTGCCATTCTGGGGAATTCCCTGCTGTTCTCGGCGCTTCACCTGAGCAACCCGGGCGTAACGCCTTTGGCCCTTATCAACAACACCATTGTGGGCGTGCTGTTTTCCCTGACGGTGTACTATTTCGACAGCTTCTGGTGCGCAGCCGCCATGCACGCCGCATGGAACTTTACCCAGAATATCCTCTTCGGCCTGCCTAACAGCGGCATTACCGTTCCCTATTCCGTGTTCAAGCTGGATGCCGGCGCTGTGAACGGCTTCGCCTATGATACCCGCTTCGGCATTGAAGGCACGGCCTGCGCCTGCCTGGTGCTCCTTGCGGTTACCGCAGCCGTTTTCCTGTGGGGAAAGAAGCGCCATGCTGAACCTACGGATATCTGGGCTGGGGTAGAGACAAGCAAACTGTAAACACCTTGCAGAAAAGAAACGTTCCCGGATGGCTTTCTTGAGCCCCGGGAACGTTTTTGATTGCCTTTTTCGCATCCGGGCACGAGAATCTTCTGCAACATATCGAACTTTTATGGAAAATCTACTTGAAAAGTTCGTAAAGTGATGGTAAAATCTCTCCCGTTCCCTATCAAACAGAGAGGAAGAAACCCGAATGGCTAAGAAAATTTTTTCTCTTCTCCTGGTGCTGGCCATGGTCATGAGCATGACCCTGACCGTTTCCTTCGCCGAGGATGCATACGCGGATATCATCAACATCGCCGATGATAACCAGAGCGCTTCCTACGACCTGCACAAGGACACCTCCGTCAACGGCCGCAACATGCTGCGTGGCACCGTGATGGAGCAGCTGGTGACCCTAAAGGCAGACGGCAGCATTGCACCCGAGCTGTGCGAAAGCTATGAAGTAAACGAAGACAACTCCGTGTTTACCTTCCACCTTCGTCAGGGCGTCAAGTTCCACAACGGCAAGGAAATGACCGCTGAGGACGTGGTTGCTTCCCTGAACCGGTGGATCGACTGCTTTGCCACGGCTGCCTCCATGGTAGGGGACGCCCGGTTCGAAGCGGCTGACACCTATACCGTGACCCTGACGCTGGATCACTCCGCCATTATGCTGCTGGACATGCTGGCAGGCGCCGCCCAGGCTGCCGTGATCTACCCCAGCGAGTCCATCGCCGCCGTGAATGCCGATACCGGCTACGTGCCTGCCGAGTACATCATCGGCACCGGCCCCTATATGTTCAAGGAATGGGTCGTGGATCAGTACGTGCTGCTGGAGCGGTTTGACGACTATGCCGCCTACGGCGATCCCGATCAGGATATTGATGGCCTGTGGGGCTACAAGCACGCCTACACCAAGACCCTGAAGTACTGGATCGTGAAGGACGCCGCCACCCGCTTCAACGGCCTCATGTCCGGGGAGTATGACTTCATCGTCAAGGCTACCGACGCTTACCTGGATACCCTGAAGTCCATGCCCGACATCACCTGCTATTCCATGCAGACCGGCATGATCAACCTGGTGTGGAACAAGCACAGCACGGATAAGTACCTGCGCCTTGCCTTCCAGGCCCTGGCCAATGCGGACGACCTGAACACCGCCAACTACGGTTCCCTGTACGATAACGATCCCTGCTTCATGGAAAAGTCCCAGCCCGGCTGGTACACCACGGCAGGCGCAGAATACTTCTGCCAGAACGATCCTGAAAAGGCCAAGGAACTGCTGGCACAGTCCTCTTGGGATGCAAGCCAGCCCGTGCGCATCCTGGCTGCTTCCGGCGGCGGCGCAGAAGCCATGCTGGAGGTGCTCCGTCAGGAGGCCGCTGCCATCGGCATCACCCTGGACATCACCGTAACCGACCGCACCACCATGACCTCTCTGCGGAACGATGAAACCCAGTACGACGCTTACTTCACCACCTTCTCTTCTGTGGCTGTGCCCTCTCTGCGGAACTTCCTGTCCGCCAACTATGCCGGCTGGTCCGATGATGAGCACCTGCAGGCACTGATGCTGGAAATGACCACCGCCGCCACCAAGGAAGACGCCTTCAAGACCTGGGAAGAGATCCAGTATTACTGCTACAGCGATTACTGCCCCATCCTGATGATGGGTCACTTCCACCAGGCCGCTGCATGCACCAATCGGCTGACGGGGTACAATGTGTTCCTGACCACCAACTTCTGGAACGCGAAACTGGCCAAGTGATTCGCAAAACCGGCTTCGCCGCTTTTGCGAGTTCTGCACTCAGTCGTTGGTCGCTTCGCTCCCGGCCACTCCTTCGTGTAAGGAAGCAATCCTTCGGATTGCTGCGGCTTTCACCGCACAGGGGCTTCGCCCCGTTTAACGCCCCGAAGGGGCTCGCTGAAAGCCGATTCCTAGTAGGAGGGCTTGCGAGCCCTCCTACACCACCCGAGGGGTACGCCGGTAGTTGGTTGAAAGGGCTTGCGAGCCCTCCGATGCCACCCGGGAATACACGCCTGAGCGTCATCCCCCGGGTCTTGCCCCGATTGCGTCATCGTTCGTTGATGGTCTGAGGCAGCCGTCATCTCAGTACGGCTGCCTCTTTCTTGTGAGCTTGGGGTTCTCGAGCTTACAGGAAAGGGGCAGCGCATCAGCCTCTTTCCCGGACAGGTTTCATTGCCGGAGGAGAAATGGTTTTATGAAGAAATACGTCGTTAAGCGATTGCTGTCCCTGATTCCCACCATTTTTATCGTTTCTGTGGTGATCTTCCTGCTGGTGCATTTAACCCCCGGCGACCCGGCTGCCGCCATGCTGGGCGAGGACGCCACGGCGGAGGAGATCGCCGCCCTGCACACCCAGCTGGGGCTGGATGATCCCCTGATCGTTCAGTACATCCGCTGGGTGAACAACTGCCTGCACCTGAACTTCGGCACGTCCACCGCCGTGGTGGGCAAGTCCGTCAGCGAGATGATCGCCAGCCATTTTCAGCCCACCATTCTGCTGGCCATTTATTCCCAGCTGATCACCATCCTCATCGCCATTCCCTGCGGCATGATCGCCGCCAAAAAGCGGGGCTCGGCGGCGGATTACTTTGTTTCCGTGCTGTCCATGCTGGGGATTTCCCTGCCCAGCTTCCTCATGGGTCTGGGCATGGTGCTGCTCTTTGCCGTGGTGCTTCGGGTGCTTCCTGCCGCCGGATACAAGAATCCCTTTACCGACGGCCTGCTGCCCTTCCTTCGGTACATGACCCTGCCTGCCGTGTCCCTGGGCTTTATTCACGCCGGGTACATGATGCGCATGACCAAGGCTTCCATGCTGGAGGTGCTGGGCAGCGACTACATCAAAATGGCTCGTGCCAAGGGCGTTCGGGAATGGAAGATCGTTACCAAGCATACCTTCCGCAATGCCCTGCTGACGGTGATCACCGTGGTGGGACAAGGGTTCATCAGCGCGCTGGCAGGCGCCGCCGTGGTGGAGCGGCTGTTCAACATTCCCGGCATGGGTTCCCTGATGGTGGACTCCATTGAAAAGCGGGACTATCAGGTGATTCAGGCCATTACCCTGCTCATCGCCATGCTGAACGTATGCATCAACCTGATCATCGACCTGATTTACGGACTGGCTGACCCCAGAATCCGCCTGGATTAAAGCAGAGGAGGGACGGATCCAAATGAAGTACGCAACCGTTTCACCGGAGGATCGTGCATCCCTGCGGGCCCTTCGCAAATCCCTGGTTCGGGAACAGCGCAGGGTGTCCCGGCATAAATTCTTCCGCAACAAGCTGTCCGTGGTGGGCATGGTGCTGGTGCTGCTGATGCTCATCTGCGCCCTGTTTGCCCCCCTGATCACCGGCGCCCTGGGGGTGGATCCTTACACGGCTGTGATGCAGGATCGGTTTCAGGCCCCGTCCCTGCAGCACCTGTTCGGCACGGATAACCTGGGGCGGGATATTTTCGCCCGGGTGTTGTACGGGGCGCAGATCTCCATGACCGTGGGCTTTACGGTAGGTCTGCTTTCCGCCCTTATCGGCACGGCGTTGGGGCTGTACGCCTCCACCAGCAAGGTACTGGATAACCTGCTCATGCGCCTGTGCGACGGGCTCAAGGCCATCCCCAACATTCTGCTGGCCATTACCCTCATGGCGGTGCTGGGGGCCAACATGAAGAATGTCATCATCTCCCTCACCGTGGTCAGCATCCCCGGGGTTGCCCGCATCGCCCGTTCCCAGGCTCTGCTGGCTCGGGAGCAGACCTATGCGGAGGCCATGACCGCCGTGGGCGCCAGTAAGACCCGGATCCTCTGGCGGCATATCCTGCCCAATATCGTGTCCCCCATCATTGTGCAAATGACCTTCACCTTCGCCACCGCCATTATTTCCGAGGCATCCCTCAGCTTCCTGGGGGCAGGCATTCCCTCTCCCTATCCCAGCTGGGGCGGCATGCTGAACGAGGCAAGGAGCTATGTGTACATGGGCTGGTGGATGATCGTCTTCCCGGCGGTATTCACTGCCTTGTCCGTGCTGGGCTTCAACCTGTTCGGCGATGGTCTCCGGGACCTGATCGACCCCCTGTCCGAACGCTGAGGAGGAGAAGAACGTGAGCGAGAAGATACTGGAGGTTCGGGAGCTGGCCACCGGCTTCCATACGGATCGGGGTTGGCAGAAGGCCATTGACGGGGTCTCCTTCGATGTGTATCAGGGGGAGATCCTGGGCCTGGTGGGCGAAAGCGGCTGCGGCAAGAGCGTCACCAGCCAGTCCGTTATGCGCCTGTACGACGAAAAGCATCTGGTGCGCTACACCGGGCAGGTAATGCTGGACGGACAATCCCTGATGGATCTGCCCTTCCGCAAAATGCAGGATATTCGGGGCTCCAAGGTGTCCATGATCTTTCAGGACGCCCTCAGCTCCCTGAACCCGGTGCTGACCATCTGCGACCAGATCAGCGAACCTCTGCGGATTCATCAGCACCTGTCCAAGAAGGAAGCCCGAGCTAAGGCGCTGGAAATGCTGAAACTGGTGGGCATCCCTGCCCCGGAAAAGCGGCTGGATCAGTACCCTCATGAGCTTTCCGGCGGCATGCGTCAAAGAATGATGATCGCCATTGCCCTGGCCTGTCATCCCCAACTGCTGATTGCGGACGAACCCACCACGGCGCTGGATGTGACCATTCAGGCTCAGATCATGGAGCTGATCGTTCGGCTGAACAAGCAGCTCCACATGGGGGTCATGCTGATTACCCACGATTTGGCGGTGGTGGCTCAGACCTGCTCCCGGGTTATCGTCATGTATCTGGGGCAGATCGTGGAGGAAGCGGACGTGCTGACCCTGTTCGATCATCCCATGCATCCCTATACGGAGGGGCTCATGCGCTCCATTCCCCGGATGGAAGGGGATCGTACGAAACCCCTGTACATGATTCCCGGCACCGTGCCCCTGCTGAGTCAGATTCCCTCCGGCTGCCGGTTCGCCCCCCGGTGCGCCTATGCCACGGAGCAGTGCCGCCAGTGCATGCCTCCCCTCAAGCAGGTGGCCGATGGGCATAAGGTGCGGTGCTTCCGTGCCTGCCCCTGCAGGGCAAAGGAGGAAGACCAATGAGCCAAAGCAATGTGATTCTTCAGGCGGAGGATATCCGCACCTATTTCCCCGTGAAGGGGGGGCTGGGGCGCAAGGCCAAGGAAGTCAAGGCGGTGGACGGGGTCAGCCTGTCTCTTCGCGCCGGAGAAACCTACGGCCTGGTGGGCGAAAGCGGCTGCGGCAAAAGCACCCTGGGCAGAACTCTAATTCGCCTGCTGGAGCCTACCGGGGGCAGAATCACCCTCTTCGGGCAGGACATTACCCACCTGAGCAGCAAGCAGATGCTTCCCTTCCGCCGGGATGTGCAGATGGTCTTTCAGGATCCTTACACCTCCCTGAATCCCCGGCAGCGTGTGGGGGATATGCTCATGGAGGTGCTGGCCATTCACCACATGGGAGACGCCAACGAACGCATGGCCAAGGCCCTGAACATGATGGAGCAGGTGGGTCTGCGGCCGGAGCACTTCTACCGCTATCCCCACGAATTTTCCGGCGGACAGCGGCAGCGGATCGGCCTTGCCCGGGCGCTGATTCTGGACCCCAAGGTGGTGGTGTGCGACGAGCCTGTTTCCGCCCTGGATGTGTCCATTCAGTCCCAGATCATCAACCTGCTGAAGGAGATGCAGCGGCAGCGGGGGCTGACCTACCTGTTCGTAGCCCACGACATGAGCGTGATCCGCTACATTTCCGACCGGGTGGGGGTCATGTACCTGGGGCATCTGGTGGAGGAAGGGGAAACGGACGAAGTGTTCGAGCATCCCCTGCACCCCTACACCAAGACCCTGATGTCCGCCGTGCCCTCCATTGATCCCCGGGATCAGCATCAGCGGATGCTGCTGGAAGGGGATCCGCCCTCTCCCATCGATCCCCCCAGCGGCTGCGTGTTCCACACCCGGTGCCCCTACGCCAAGGAGAGCTGCAAGAGCGCCGTGTGCACGCTGAAGGAAGTGCGCCCGGGACACTTCTCGGCATGCGAGTAAATCGCAAGAACAGCTTCGCCGCACGGGGCTTTGGTGCCCACTTCCAAATCATTGACTGATAGGTTCTGCATGGGGCTTGACCGTCGTTCCGCAACCTCAACCGTCGCGGCCTATAGCCGCTCACTTACTCCTGCACCCCTTTGGCGCCCACTTACAAGCGGCTGAATTATTCTGTTAGGCTTCTCAGATGCTTAAGCAGAGCCGAAGCTCTTTGCCCACTGTACCCCTTCGGTGCCCTGCTTTTAGATACTCTTCGGAGTGAATACTACTTTTCAGCCGGTTTTCGGGTGGGTGCGGGAGGGGCTTTTGACACAAAAGCCGCCTCCCGCAAAAAAGCTTGATTCTTAGTTGACTTCTTTATGCAATTGCGGTAAGATAAATCAATTTCAATCCGGCATAGCGGGCGAGAGTTCGCTTTCCGTAGGTAGATGAAGGAGGTATCGCTTTGGCGTATTACTATCAGGAACCCAGCCACACCTTCAGCGAGTATCTGCTGATTCCCGGGTACACGGGAGAGGATTGTATCCCGGCCAACGTATCCCTGCGCACGGCACTGACCAAGTACCGCAAGGGGGAGGAAGAGCCCGCCATTTCCCTGAACATTCCGTTGGTGAGCGCCATCATGCAGTCCGTATCGGACGATAAGCTTGCCATCGCCCTGGCCAAGGAAGGCGGACTTTCTTTTATCTACGGCGCACAGACTATTGAGTCCGAGGCGGCCATGGTGGCCCGGGTGAAGAGCCATAAGGCAGGCTTCGTGGTTTCTGCCAGCAATCTGACCCCGGAAAACACCCTGGCGGACGTGCTGGCATTGAAGGCCAAGAACGGCTACTCCACCGTGGCCATCACCGAGGACGGCACTGCCACCGGCCGGCTGCTGGGCATTGTGTCCAGCCGTGACTACCGTGTCAGCCGCATGAGCACGGAAGAAAAGGTTGCCACCTTCATGACCCCCCTGGAAAAGCTGGTGACTGCCCCGGCGGAAACCACCCTGAAGGAAGCCAACGATATTATCTGGGCACACAAGCTGAACTCCCTGCCCATTGTGGATGCGGAAGGCAGGCTGATGTACTTTGTGTTCCGCAAGGACTACGCCAGCCACAAGGAGAATCCTCTGGAGCTGCTGGACAGCAAAAAGCGGTACCTGGTGGGTGCCGGCATTAACAGCCGGGACTATAAGGAGCGGATCCCCGCCCTGCTGGCAGCAGGAGCGGACGTGCTGTGCATCGACTCCTCCGAGGGTTATAGCTGCTGGCAGGAAAAGACCATCCGCTGGGTGCGTGAAACCTACGGAAACACGGTAAAGATCGGCGCCGGCAACGTGGTGGATCGGGACGGATTCCTCTTCCTGGCCAAGGCCGGGGCGGACTTCGTGAAGGTGGGCATCGGCGGCGGCTCCATCTGCATCACCCGGGAGACCAAGGGCATCGGCCGCGGTCAGGCGACCGCCGTGATCGAAGTGGCGGCGGCACGGGATGAGTACTTCCGGGAAACCGGCATCTACATCCCCATCTGCTCCGACGGCGGCATTGTCCACGATTATCACATGACCCTGGCTCTGTCCATGGGTGCAGACTTCCTGATGCTGGGTCGGTACTTCGCCCGGTTCGACGAAAGCCCCACCAATAAGGTAATGGTCAACGGCGTGTACATGAAGGAGTACTGGGGCGAAGGCTCCAACCGTGCCCGGAACTGGCAGCGGTACGACCTGGGCGGCGCCACCAAGCTTTCCTTTGAGGAGGGTGTGGACTCCTACGTTACCTACGCCGGCCCCCTGCATGATAACGTGGAGGTGAGCCTGTACAAGGTGAAGAGCACCATGTGCAACGTGGGCGTCACCAACCTGGAAGACCTGCGGAAGGAAGCTCGGCTGACCCTGGTATCCTCCACCTCCATTGTGGAGGGCGGCTATCACGATGTGGTGCTCCGCTCCACCAATCAGGTCACAAGATAAACAGGCCTCAGGCATGGAAAAACCCCTCCGGCGCCCTGCTGATGACAGGATGCCGGAGGGGTTCTGTTGTTAGAAGAAGGTTAATCACTGCTCCTCGGAGGGAGCCTGTTCCTTGCCCATTTCCTCGCTCAGGGCTTTATTCTTGCGGAAGCCGTGCACCACGCTGGTCACCGCCCCCACCAGGATGGAAATGTAATAGGTAAAGAACCGCCACAGCAGCAGCGCCATCAGGCGGATGCCGTCCGGGAACACCTTGGAGAAATACAGGGCGAAGACGCCTTCCTGTGCGCCGGATGCGCCGGGCAGGGGGGTATAGGCGGCGCTGACGTAGAGCATAATGCCCAGGGTGGTCAGCTGGAGATAGTCGGATCCGGTCAGTTCAAAGGCGCAGTACACCAGGAAAATGGGCAGCATCTGCGCCAGCAGAATTGCGGCGCCCAGCAGCAGCTGCACAAAGAAATCCTTGGGGTGGGTGCGCATGGACATAACACTTTCATGGAAGGTGCTGAGGATATCCTCCCACTTCACCAGGGTAGCCTCCGGGTTCTTGCAGATGCGCAGCTTGGTGCCGATGCGGATGAACAACTTGATGAAGAAGCGCACCAGATTCTTGTTCACCGCCATCATCAGCACGAAGGATACGGTGATCAAGTTGTAGGTGTAGCCTACGATTAGGATCCAGATGCTGGAGCCGGTCTGCACGGCAATGTAATCGCCATAGGCGATCCACAGCACGGTGGAAAACACCGCCAGCATGAACTGGAAGGCGAAGAACTTCACGGTCAGGGCGGAAGTGCCGATGCCGATGGGCACGCCCTTCTTCTTCAGGTAATAGACCTGCATGGGCTGACCGCCGGTAGCGCCGGGGGTCACATTGGAGTAATACATGCCGATAATGGAGTTAAACAGGGCGTAGCGGAAGGATACCTTGTAGCCCTGGCAGCGGAGATAGTGCCAAATAGTGCTTGCATCCAGGCACAGGTGCAGCAGATAGGCGCCTACGCACAGCACGATCCACTCCGGCGCAATGGCTTTGAGGGCGTCTACCGCCCCGGTCATTTCCTGTCCGTTAATACCGACCAGCAGCACAAGTGCCAGGGTGCCGAAGATCAGTGCGAAATTCAGTATCTTCTTCGTCCGGGACTTCATAGGCCCTCCTTATGGCTTCACAATCACAGCACAGTATAACACATTCGTAAGGAAAGTGGCAAGACAAAAGGGAGATTTTCCGGGGGAAGGGCTGTTGCATGAGGATGGGCGTGAATTCTTGCGACAAATGCCGCAGCATGGAGTGGGGCGAAGGAAATTCACTGGGAAAATTCACTACAGAAAGTCGATGTACAAACTCTAAAAAAACATCTTGACAACGCAGAGAAAATCGTTTATACTAGCAGAGTCGTCGCGGTAAGTGACAGAACCGCGCCCTTCCAACTGGCGAGGGAGACATAAGGGAGCATAGCTCAGCTGGGAGAGCATCTGCCTTACAAGCAGAGGGTCACAGGT
>CAVKHY010000019.1:0-28513 GCA_963656345.1 bacterium
GGTACGCACGGTGCGGTGAGAGGTCGGGAGTTAGTCACTCCCTCCTACTCGATTGGAAAGGGTGATGTGTATGGACATGGAACGGCTTCGGTTCGCTCATCGGTTCGATGGTATTTCGGGCAGCGCAATCCGTGAAATCTTCAAAATGATTGCCCAGCCCGGCATGATCTCCTTTGCCGGCGGCAATCCTTCTCCGGCGGCATTGCCGGATGAAACGGTGGATCGCATCGCTCATCAGGTGTTCCAGCAGGATGGAAAGGCCATTCTGCAATACGGGGCAACGGAAGGATACGCTCCTTTCCTGGAAAGCCTGAAGACCTATGTGGAGCAGGAAATCGGCTGCCGGGTGCCGGCCGTGCTGCCGGTAACCGGTTCCACCCAGGCCATGGATCTGCTTTGCAAGGCCATGATTGACCCGGGTGATGTGATTCTGGTGGAGAACCCATCCTTCCTGGGCAACCTGCAGTGCATGAAGTTCTACCAGGCCAAGATTGTCCCGGTGGAAAGTGATGAAAACGGCCTGCTACTGGATCGGCTGGAAGAAGCCATGGCTGCCTATCATCCCAAGATGCTTTATGTCATCCCCACCTTCCAGAACCCTACCGGCAAAACCCTGGCCTATGATCGCCGGCAGCCCATTGCCGAAATGGCCGCCAAGTATGGGGTTGTGGTTGCGGAGGATGACCCTTACCGGGATCTGCGCTATGCCGGAGTCGGAGGACCTTCCATCAAGTCCTTTGACAAAGAAGGCTGGGTAGTGTTCCTGGGTTCCTTCAGCAAAATCATTTCCCCCGGTCTTCGGGTTGGCTTTATGGCAGGCGATGCGGCCATCATTCGTAAATGCACCATGGGCAAGCAGTCCACCGATGTGCATACCGCTAACCTGAATCAGGCCATTGTGGATCAGTTCCTGCGGCAGAATCTGCTGCCGGAGCATATTGCGGAGATTTGCGCAAGCTACCGTGAACAGCTGAATGCCATGCTGGAGGAGCTGGATCACTTCCCGGAGGGCACCCGATATACCAGGCCGGAAGGCGGCTTGTTCGTATGGGTGGAGCTGCCGGAAGGCTTGAATGCGAAAGATATGCTGGAGAAGGCTGTGGCAAATCATGTGGCATATGTGCCCGGCACTCATTTCTTCGCCAACGGGGGACACGAAAACACCCTGCGGCTGAACTTCTCCAACAGCTCCGTTGACCAAATCCATACCGGTATGCAAACCCTTCGCACCCTTGTGGAAGAAGCATGTAAAAGAAAGTGAGAGGAAAGACGATGGCAAATGTACTTGATACCCTTCGGGAACGCGGATTCCTGGCACAGATGACCTTTGAGGATGAGCTGTACAAGCAGCTGGAGGAGCCTACCACCTTCTACGTAGGCTTCGATCCCACGGCGGATTCCCTGCATATTGGTCACTACATCCCGATCATGGCCATGGCGCACATGCAGAAAGCAGGCCATCGCCCCATTGCCCTGATGGGCGGCGGCACAGCCATGGTGGGTGATCCTTCCGGTAAAACGGATATGCGGAAGATGATGACTGTGGAGACCATCGACAACAACGTGGCGCACATCAAGGAGCAGATGGGTCGATTCCTGGATTTCTCCGATGGCAAGGCACTGATCGTCAACAACGGCGATTGGCTGCGCCATATGAACTTCATCGACTTCATGCGGGATATCGGCACCATGTTCTCTGTTAACAAGATGCTGACGGCCGAGTGCTACAAGGCTCGTATGGCTACGGAAAACGGCCTCAGCTTCTTGGAATTCACCTACATGCTCATGCAGAGCTATGACTTCCTGGAGCTGTTCCATCGCTATGGCTGCCGGTTGGAAATGGGCGGCAATGATCAGTGGAGCAACATGCTGGGCGGCGCTGATCTGGTGCGTCGTAAGGATAACGAACGTGCCTATGCCTGCACGTTCCAGCTGCTGTTGACCCATGACGGGCGGAAGATGGGCAAAACGGAAAAGGGCGCCCTGTGGCTTGATCCCAACAAGACGACTCCCTTCGAGTTCTATCAGTACTGGCGGAATGTGGACGACAAGGATGTGGAAAAGTGCCTGGGTCTGCTGACTTTCCTGCCTATGGATGAAGTGCGCCGCCTGGGTGCGCTGGAGGGCAGCGCCATTAACGAGGCCAAGAAGGTGCTGGCTTACGAAGTGACCAAGCTGGTGCACGGTGAGGAGGAAGCCCAGAAGGCTGCCGATGCCGCACAGGCCTTGTTTGCCGGCGGTGCTAACGGACAGAATGTGCCTTCCTTTGAAGTCACCCGTGCCATGCTGGAGGAGGATGCCCGGGTGACCACCATGCTGGCACTGGCAGGCATGTGCCGCAGCAAGAGCGATGCTCGTAAGCAGGTGGAAGCAGGCGCTGTGCTGGTGGCTGATGAAAAGGTAACGGACGTGAATGCCGTCATTACGCCTGAACAGTTTGGCGAGGATGGTCTGATGCTGCGCAAGGGCAAGAAGACCTTCTGCCGCCTGATCCTGAAGTGAGCGCCCCCTACAAAACCCTGAGGCAGAGCGCTTCTGATGAGTTCATCATCAACAAGAGCCGCTTTATCGGCTATGGGTCTCCTGCCCAGACGGAGGAGGAGGCGCTGGCCTTCCTCAAGGGTATACGGGAAAAGCACAAGGACGCTACCCACAACTGTTACGCCTACGTCATTGGCCGCAATGCAGGCATCATGCGTTACTCGGATGACGGAGAACCCGGCGGCACGGCAGGCCTGCCCATGATGGAGGTGCTGAAGGCACAGGGCGTGGTGAATTGCTGCGTGGTGGTAACAAGGTACTTCGGCGGCATCTTGCTGGGAGCAGGAGGCTTGGTGCGTGCCTATACCCAAGGGTGTGTGGCAGCTTTGAAGGCTTCCGGCGTTGTGGTGATGGAGCCTTCGCAGCAGTACCTGTGCGAGGTAGGCTATCCCTTGTGGGATAAGGTGCAGTATGCCTTGAAAAGCCTGCCGGTGCAGTTGCTGGGCAGCGAGTTTACCACGGCTGTGACCTTCACCATTTTGGTGCGGGAAAAGGACGCTCAGCAGGTATTGGATACCCTGATCCGCGTTACGGATGGCAAGGTGGAAACACTGCTGGAAGAGGAATCCTTTGCCGGATGGGAAGCATAAAAACATCAAAGTGCAGCAGCTGATCAACAACCAGCTGCTGCACTTTGATGTTTGTCAGGTGGCGTTTTGGAACGCCGCCTTTTTTACATTTCCGTATAGCCCATCAGGAAACGGTCAATTTCCCTTGCGGCATTTCGGCCTTCGCTGATGCCCCACACCACCAGGGATTGACCACGGCGCATGTCACCGGCTGCAAAGACGCCGGGCACGTTGGTCTTGTAATCTTCTCCGGCATCCACCGTGCCGCGGGCACCAAGGTTTACGCCAAAGGCTTCCGGTACGGTCTTTTGACAGCCTACAAAGCCGGCGGCAATCAGCAGCAAGTCACAATCAATCTCATGCTCACTGCCGGGTACCACATCTCGTCCCTTCAGGGACACCAGCTTCAAGCCTTGGATGTGACCGGCATCGTCCTTCAAAATTTCGCTGACCGTGGTTTCGAACAGTCTGGGGTCATGACCGAAAACGGCTATGGCCTCCTGCTGACCATAATCGGTTTTCAGTACCTTGGGCCATTCCGGCCAGGGATTATCTGCCGTCCGTGTTTCCGGAGGCTTGGGCATCATCTCCAGTTGGGTCACACTGGCGCATCCCATGCGGATGCAGGTGCCTACGCAGTCATTGCCCGTATCGCCGCCGCCCACGATGACGACTTTTTTCCCCTTGGCATCAATGGCTTTCCCGGTGCCAAGCACCTGCTTGGTGGCAGCGGTCAGGAAGTCTACGGCGAAGTGAATCCCTTCAGCATCCCGTCCGGGAAGCTTCAGGTCTCGGGGCTGACCGGCACCACAGCACAGCAGCACCGCATCATAGTCCTTTTGCAGGCTGGCAGCATCCACATCCGTACCAACTTCAACACCGGTGATGAAGCTGATCCCTTCATCTTCCATCAATTTCAGCCGCCGGGCGATGATTTGCTTATCCAGTTTCATGTTGGGGATGCCGTACATCAACAGTCCGCCGGGACGGTCGGAACGTTCGTACACCGTCACTGTGTGCCCACGATGATTCAGCATCCATGCGGCGGCCAGGCCGGAAGGACCGCTGCCGACAATGGCGACCCGGCGGCCGCTGCGTACCCGGGGAGGCTTGGGCTGCATCCAGCCACTTTCGTAAGCGGTTTCAATGATGGCCAGCTCGTTGTCATGGACGGATACGCTCTCCCCATTCATTCCGCAGGTGCAGGCCGCCTCGCACAGGGCTGGGCAGACCCGGCCTGTAAACTCGGGAAAGCAGTTGGTTTTCAGCAGCCGATCCAGTGCATGCCGGGTATTGCCCAAATAGAGCATGTCGTTCCACTCGGGAATCAAGTTGTGCAGAGGACAGCCGGTAAACATGCCGTTCAGCTTCATGCCGCTCTGACAGAAGGGAACGCCGCAGTTCATGCAACGGGCGGCCTGTTCACGCTGCGCCTTGAGAGAAAGGGGCAGCTTAAATTCATCAAAATTCTGGATCCTTTCCATGGGATCCTTCCACGCAGCGTTCTTGCGGGGATACAGCAAAAAGCCGTCTACCTTACCCATCGCCGCTCACCTGCCTTTTGTTGTTTCACGGAATGCTTCCATTTCCGCTTCATCACGGGTCATCCCCTGAGCTTCGCAGTGGGCAATGGCGCTCACCATGCGCTTGTAATCCCTGGGAATAATCTTCTTAAACTTGAGTACCGAGTGCCGGAAGTCGGACAGCAGCATCCGAGCTTTTTCGGAGCCGGTCTCCCGCAAATGATCTTCCAGCATGCTGCGGAGGGCATCCATGTCGTGGTCGGCAGTCATTTCTTCAATGTCCACCAGCTGCTTGTTTACCCTCAGGTACAGGTCATGATTTTCATCCAGCACGTAGGCTACGCCGCCGGACATACCGGCAGCGAAATTCCGCCCGGTTCTGCCAAGCACGGCGACACAGCCTCCGGTCATGTACTCACAGCCGTGGTCGCCTACGCCTTCCACCACAGCCGTGGCGCCGGAATTACGCACGGCAAAGCGCTCCCCGGCACAGCCGCATACATAGGCTTGACCACCGGTGGCACCGTACAGGGCCACATTGCCGATGATGATATTCTCATCAGCCGTGTTCCGTAAAGTTTCCGGTGGATACACCGCCAGCCGTCCGCCGGACAGTCCCTTGCCGAAATAGTCGTTGCTGTCGCCGCACAGGCGGATGGTCATGCCCTTGGGAATGAAGGCACCGAAGGATTGACCGCCGCCGCCGCTGGCCAGGATGGTAAAGGTGTTGTCCAGCAGGGCATTGCCGTGGAGTCGGGTGATTTCACTGCCGAAGATGGTACCAAAGGCACGGTCAGTGCTGGAAACGTGGATGTCCACCGTTTGGGGCTTCAGGCTGCTGAGCTTGAATTTCTTCAGCAGCACCTGTTCGTCCATGGTTTTCTCCGTGTGGAAGTCGAAGCAGTCATCAGCCTCTTTGTGCTCATTGATGCTTTGTCCGATCACGTTGGACAGGTCGATTACGCTGGCACGGGGGGCGGCGGACTTTTCACGCACCCGGAGCAAATCGCCCCGGCCGACCAGCTCGTTCACGCTGCGCACACCAGCCTTGGCCATGATTTCACGAAGCTCTTCGGCAATGTAGAGCATGAAATTCATCACGTATTCCGGCTTGCCTTTGAACCGCTTCCGCAGTTCCGGGTTCTGGGTGGCGATGCCTACCGGGCAGCTGTCTAGGTTGCAGACACGCATCATCATGCAGCCCATGCACACCAAGGGCGCCGTGGCAAAGCCGAATTCTTCCGCCCCCAGCATGCAGGCAACGGCCACATCCCGGCCGCTCATCAGCTTGCCGTCTACTTCCAGGGCCACACGAGAGCGGAGACCGTTTAGGGACAGGGTTTGATGCGCTTCCGCAATGCCTAGTTCCCAGGGCAGACCAGCGTTGTGAATGGAACTGCGGGGAGCAGCACCTGTGCCGCCGTCACTGCCGGAGATCAGAATCACCTGGGCACCGGCCTTGGCAACGCCTGCTGCCACGGTGCCTACGCCTGCTTCGCTGACCAGCTTTACGCTGATGCGGGCACGGCGGTTGGCACACTTCAAGTCATAAATCAGCTGAGCCAAATCTTCAATGGAGTAAATATCGTGATGAGGCGGGGGAGAAATCAGGCTGACGCCGGGGGTGGACATGCGGGTGTGGGCGATCCAGGGATATACCTTGCCGCCCGGCAGGTGACCGCCCTCACCGGGCTTGGCTCCCTGTGCCATTTTGATCTGAATTTCTTCAGCACTCAGCAGATACTCGCTGGTCACACCAAAGCGGCCGGAAGCTACCTGCTTGATTTTCGAACCACGCTCCGTGTTCAGCCGTTCATGCTTTTCGCCGCCTTCACCGGAGTTGGAGCGTCCGCCCAGCCGGTTCATGGCCTCAGCCAGGCATTCGTGCGCCTCCTGGGAGATGGAACCGTAGCTCATGGCGCCGGTCTTGAACCGCTTCACGATTTCGCTGGCAGGTTCCACCTCTTCCAGGGGCACAGGGGTGCAATGGTCAAAGTCGATATCCAGCACCCCACGCAGGGTATGGGGACGGGTTTCGTCATCTACCATGGCGGTGTATTCCCGGAACAGATCCATGCTGCCGGACTGCACGGCACGCTGCAGCTTGGTGATGGTGTAAGGATTGTACATGTGGTCTTCCTTATCACTGCCGCTGCGCAGCCGATGGTAGCCGGTGGAGTCCAAGGTGGTGTCTGTTTCCAAGTCCAGGGGGTCAAAGGCACGGCTGTGGCGGAAGATCACATCTTCGTTGATTTCCTCCAGCCCGATGCCGCCCACCCGGGAGACTGTGTTGGTGAAATAGCGGTCGATCACATCCTGCCGGATGCCGATGGCCTCGAAGATCTGTGCGCTCTGGTAGGATTGAAGCACGGAGATGCCCATCTTGGAGGCAACTCGGCTGACACCGTGAGTCACGGCAGCAATGTAGTCCTGCTCGGCATCGTGCTCGTTTTTGTCCAGCAGACCCTTTTCAATCACCTCGTCCACGCATTCCAGTGCCAGGTAGGGGTTCACTGCCCGGGCACCGTAGCCCAGCAGCAGGGCAAAGTGGTGCACGTCTCGGGGATCGGCCGTTTCCAGAATCACGCTGACAGCCGTCCGGCGGCGGGTGCGGATCAGATGCTGCTCCAAAGCGGAAACAGCCAGCAGGGAGGGGATGGCCATGTGGTTTTCGTCCACCCCGCGGTCGGTCAGGATCAGCACATTGGCACCGTTCTTGTAGGCACGGTCACAAACCACGAAAAGGTGATTCAGGGCGTGCTCCAAGGTTTCACTGCGGTAGTAGAGCATGGGCACACAAGCCACACGCAGGGATTTTTCTGTAGAATTCTTGATTCGCTGCAAATCCCCGTTGGAAAGAATGGGTTGCTCCAAGCGCAGCACGGCGCAGTTCTCCGGCTTGTCCTGGAGCAGGTTGCCGTCGCTGCCCACGTACACCGCCGTATCCGTTACGATCTTTTCACGGATAGCGTCAATGGGGGGGTTGGTTACCTGGGCAAAGAGCTGGCGGAAGTACTCAAACAGGGGCTGGTGCTTGTCGGAAAGCACGGCCAGGGGAATGTCCGCACCCATAGAGGCGGTGGGTTCCGCTCCGGTGCGTGCCATGGGCAGAATGACTTCCTTCACCTCTTCATAGGTGTAACCAAAGGCCTTGTACAGCCTGTCCCGGGCGTCCTGGGTCAGCTTGGGAGCGGCGTGGCCGGGCAATGGAAGATCCTGAAGGGAAAGCAGATTGCTGTCCAGCCATTCTCCATAGGGGCGGCGGGAGGCGTAGGATTCCTTCAGCTCGCTGTCGCCGATAATGCGCCCCTGCACCGTATCCACCAGCAGCATCTGACCGGAACGGACACGGCATTTCTTCTTGATTTTTTCCGGAGGCAGATCCAACACGCCTACTTCGCTGGAGAGAATCAGCATATTATCCGTGGTGATATAGTACCGGGAAGGGCGCAGGCCATTCCGATCCAGCACGGCACCCATGATGTCACCGTCGGAAAAAAGAATGGAAGCAGGACCGTCCCAGGGTTCCATCATGGTGGCATAGTACCGGTACAGATCCCGCCGGGTGCGGGAAATGTCCCGTTCGTTCTGCCAAGGCTCCGGGATGGTCATCATCACTGCCAGAGGCAGGGGCACACCGTTCATCATCAGGAATTCCAGGGTGTTGTCCAGCATGGCGGAGTCACTGCCCGTACCGCTGATGACCGGCAGAATCTTATCCATGTCCTGTTCCAACAGGGGAGAAGCCATGGTTTCCTCACGAGCCAACATCCGGTCCACGTTGCCCCGGATGGTGTTGATCTCACCGTTGTGGAGGATCAGCCGATTGGGGTGGGCACGTTCCCAGCTGGGGAAGGTGTTGGTGGAGAAACGGGAATGCACCATAGCAATGGCGCTGACGTACCGCTCATCCTGCAGATCCGGGTAAAAGGCACGAAGCTGGGAAACCAGAAACATGCCCTTGTACACAATGGTACGGCTGGACATGGAGCATACGTAGGCGCCGTCACAGCTCTGCTCGAAAGCCCTGCGTGCCACATACAGCCGGCGGTCAAAGTCCAGCCCGCGGGCAACGGTCTTCGGCCGAGCAATGAAGCACTGCTGAATGCAGGGCATGCAGGCGTGGGCACGAGCACCCAAAATTTCCGGTTTCACCGGTACATCACGCCAGCCCAGCACCTTCAGGTTTTCCTTCTGCACCACGATTTCCATGAGCCGCCGTGCCTGGGCACGCTTCAGGTGATCCTGCGGCATGAAAACCATGCCTACGCCGTAGTCACGCTCCGGGGGCAGAGTGAAGCCCAGATTTTGGGTGACAAAAAAAGCATGGGGCATTTGGGTCATGACGCCCACACCATCGCCGGTGCTGCCGTCGGCGTCCTTGCCTGCACGGTGCTCCAGCTTTTCAACAATCTTCAGCGCCTGATCCACCACGCTGCGTTTCTTTCGGCCGCTAATATCCGCAACCGCACCGATGCCGCAGGCGTCGTGCTCGAACTCGGGTCTGTAAAGACCGTAATGATTTTCTTGATGTTCTTTCATGCTGTTAATCCCTTTTATGCCGAAAAAATAAGCTTGCAGGGCATAGCACGCCCATACGCATGAACGCCTTTGCCCTGCAAGCACAGATGGTAACAGATTTCAAAAGGGCTGTCAATGAAGATGAAGCCCCATAGAACTTTTAGTACAAAAGAAATACCGCCATCAGGTGATGGCTGCCGGCAGGGTACGGAGCAGCAGATGCTCCAGATAACCAATCATCTTTTCCCTGTTCCGTGACGGAGGGCTGATAATGTAGTCCAGTAGGCAGCCTGCAATAGCTTCCGTGTAAAAGGCACAGAGGAAGCCTTTGTAATCCTCATCCAAGGTAACGCCCTGCTTTTGCGCACCCTGCGTAATCAGGGCTTCAATGCAGGCAATGAAGTCCAGGTAGAAGAATTGCTTGAGACCTGCCTGCCCGACGGCGTTGTAGGCATTGGCAATCAGGTATTGATTGCTTTCCACATAGTCCAGCACAAAATTGATGATCTGGTGATAGTCCGCGATCAGGTTGCATGCGTAACGATTCCCTGCACGGATATTTTGCTGATGGGCTTGTCCATCGTGACTCCTTTCAGCAAAGCGGCTTCATACAAAAAACGAGCCATTCCTGCAAGTCTTGTACAAGCGGGAATGGCTCGTTTGATGAGTGTTCGTTGATTACAGCTTCACAGCCTTTTCCAGCCGCAGGCTCAGCACGGCTGCCAAGGCGATTTTCAAGGCGTCAAAGGGCAAGTAGGGGAGGACGCAAATGCCCAGCACCTGACCCAGGGAGTAAGCACTCTTCACGCCGCCGGCTTCCTGCTGCATCAGGTCGGTCATGGTGGCAATTTCCGCATTGTGCGCAGCAACCGTCTGCCGGTTGATGATCATGAACCAAACCGTGCCGAAGGCGTAGCATACCAGCACGCCCACAGCCATGGCCACCACATAGCGCAGCAGCTTCAGCCCTGTTCCCTCTTCCTTGGTAAAGCGGCAGCGGTGAATCATCAGGGAAGTGACGTAAACCGCCGGAATAAAGCCGATGATGTAGCCGCCGGTGATGCCGAACAGCTTGCCCACACCGCCGGTAAAACCGGCAAACACCGGCAGCCCAATGAGCCCGATGAGCACATAGGCCAGCACGGACATGGTGGCCAGACCGGGCGTCAGCAAGGCGGCACAAATCATAATGGCCAGCAGCTGAAGCGTAACAGGAATGGAAAAGATGTTGATGGAGATCCATGCGCACACACAGATCAGGGCGGTAAAGAGGCCGCAGAGACACAACTGTTTACTGGTCAGCTTCTGCATGAGGGAAAACTTCCTTTCTGTATTGCGTAAACCAAAACAAGAATTACGTTTACACATTATACGAAGGAAGATATACGCTGTCAAGGAGGATGCAGCAAATTCATAGCGAAAAGAATAGGGAAGGCTTTTTTGAACTGCGGGAGGGACTTTTTTGAGCGCAAAGAAGAATGCTGCTTATAATGTGGCTTATCGTGTGTTCTCCATCTTGCTGCCCTTGGTGACAGCCCCCTATTTGACTCGTACGGTGGGGCAGACCGGTAAAGGACTCTACGATTACGCATGGTCCATCAGCGAAATTTTTGTTATCATCGCCACCATGGGGCTGACGGACTATGGTGTCCGCGCCATTGCCAAAGTGCGGGATGATGCCAAACAGCTGAGCAAAACTTTTTCCGAAATTTACATGATGCAGGTGTTGGTTTCTCTGCTGGTGCTGCTGGTGTGGCTGGGCTATGTGGCCTTCGGCGCCGGGCAGGAGAAGACCATTGTGCTGCACCTGACTATGATGTCCGTCAGCTGCCTGGTGAATGTAGACTGGTGCCTGATGGGGTTGGATCAGTTTAAGTCTATTGCCCTGCGCAACACCTGCGTGAAACTGCTGGCGGCGGCCAGCGTGTTCATTTTTGTGAAAAGCGCGGCAGACATTTGGATGTACGGCTTTGCTTGGTCAGCAGCAACTTTGCTGGGCTGCCTGCTGTGCTGGCCGGGGCTGAAGGGCAAGGTGCATCTGCAGCGGGTACCTTTCCGGGATGTGATGAAGCATTTCCTGCCCTGCATGCTGCTGCTGGTGTCTGTGCTGGCTGTCCGGGTGTACCGCACCATGGATAAAATCATGGTGGGCGCTATTGCCGGCATGGCGCAGAACGGTTTGTACAGCAGCGCAGAGCAGATTATTTACTGCCTGAGCGGCTTCATTTCCGCCATCGGCACGGTGCTGATGCCCAAAGCTTCTAATCTACAGGCTCACGGCAGGGAAAAACAGATTCGCGGCTTTATGGAGCTTTCCATGAAGTTGATGATGTGCATGACCTGTGCCATGGCTTTCGGCATTGCTGCCGTAGCAGATGTTTTTGCGCCCCTGTTTTACGGTGAGGACTTTGCCTATTCCGGGGTGCTGATGGTGCCCCTGGGCTTTACACTGATCCTTATCGGCTTTGCCAATGTGGTGCGCACCCAGTGGGTTTTGCCATCCGGCAATGATCGTTTGGTGCTGAAGGCCGTATCCACCGGGGCGGTCGTGAATCTGATCATTAACGGATTGTTGATTCCTTCCATGGGCGCCATGGGTGCGGTGATCGGCACCTTGTTTGCCGAGGCCAGCGTACCGCTGGTGCAGTTCCTTTTCCTTCGCGGGGAATTGCCTTATCGCCGTTTCCTACGCTATGCTTTGACCTACTCACTGATGGGGGCAGTGATGCTCCTGGTGGTGCAGTTGGTGGGCGCATTGATGGCGGACTCTTGGTGGGAGGTAGCTGTCCGTGTGCTGGTGGGTGCCGGGGTTTACGGCGGGCTGTGCCTGTGCTGGTGGCGGAAGACAGACGATCAGGAGATCATGCATCTGCTGCATCTGAAACGGCTTGCCAAGAAGCACTGAGAAGTTAAGCCTCAACAATGCTGTCCATGCAGGTGCTGCATACCCAACAGCGGTCATACTGCCGGCAGAGGCGGCTCTCGGCCTGCTCTGCCGAAGTACTGTCCTTAAAAACGCCGAAAACGGCAGAGCCACTGCCGGTCATCCATGCGGTGACAGCACCGGCTTTCAGCAGATCCTGAATAGCCTGATCGATGGCGGGACGCATGGCTTCGCTGACACCCTGCAGCACGTTTCCCAAGCAGGTAGTCAGCTTTGATAAGTTGCCCTGCTGCAAAGCTTCCATGGCCTGCAGGGTATGAGGGCGAGCGTGGACGGCTTCCTCATGATATGCCTTGAATACTGCTCCTGTGCTGAGCCCTTCGCAGGGCTGAATGACGCACAGGGGCAGCATTTTTTTGCAAGGCACGGGGGACATTTTTTCACCGATGCCTTGTACATGCTGCAATCCGCCTCGCAGGCAGAAGGGAACGTCAGCCCCCAGGGTCAGTCCGATGGCTTCCAACTCGGTTGGAGACAGATGCAGCTGCCACAGTTGGTTTAGTCCTACCAGTACTCCGGCGGCGTCTGCACTGCCGCCTCCCATGCCTGCCCCTACAGGGATGCATTTGTGCACGTGAATGCGGACTCCTTTTTCACAGCCGGTGTGCTGCTTCAGGGCCATGGCGGCACGCCACGCCAGGTGATGTTCATCCGGGGGAAGATAAGGCGTTCCGCTGCAGGTCAGGGTCACCGTATCCGACTCCTCCAAATCAATGACATCGGAAAGAGTCACCGGCTGCATCAGCATATCCATGAAATGGTAGCCATCCTCACGCTGACCTGTAATGTCCAGCGTCCAGTTAATCTTGGCTCTTGCCAGCAAACGCATACTGCATTCCTCCCGGTTTGTTGTCATACCTTCACCACGCTGCGGGTATACAGCCCTCCGACCGGCATGCCGCAGCCCAGACCCCACACATCCCATGCCGTGGCTTCGATGTCCAGCCACCGGTCGGCAGGATACTCCGAAGCACGTCCCACCAAGGGTACGGTGCCCTGGGCAAGGCGGCTCAGCAAGGGAGTGGCGTTCTTGCGGAAGCCCAGCAAAACCGCAGCTGGAGGCAGGGGCGTTTCTTCCATGTCCTTTTGGGTCACTCCCAACAGGGCATGGGTGCACATCCGGTTCAACCGAGCCTGCGGATATCGGCGGGTACCTGCCTGATCCAGCAGGGCGGCTTTTGTACGGCATTGCCGGGCGGCATGACGGAGGCGGTCATCAATGCCCTCACTGATGCCGGGGAGTGCTGCATAGTCGGCAGCAGTCATGGTGCGCAGGCGATACAGCAGTGCCTGATCCAGCCCATCGGGTCGGTGAATATGCCCGGCAAGGCCTTCCCGGCGGAGCGGAGCTGCACAGGCTTCCGGCATGGCATCAGCGGCACGCTGCCATTCTCCTCGGAGCACGCCGCTGCGCACGGCTGTGGCGGAAGGCGTTTTTTCGTCAAAATCGGAAGCATGGTAATCTCCGCTTCGCTGAATAGGGAAGACCTCCATGGAAGCACCCAGCCGATGAAGGGCACGAAGGTAGCAAATGCCCAGTGTATTGTTGGGGGATGTCAGCATGCTGCCGACGCCGGGATGCAAGCCTTCACAAGCCTTTGATAGGGCGGAAGGATAGCCAAGCCCTTGGGCAAGATAGGCGTTGATGGCATGGTGTAATGCATCGGAGGATGTTTCCAACACCTGTGCGGCGGCCTCCAGTACCTTGGTCGAGGCATTTTCCGCACCAAAGGAAAGCGCATCTGCCCCAAGGGCGGCCAGCAGGGAAACACTGCCCAAGGCGAAATGTTCCGCATCCCGAACGCTCCAAAGGGCGGGAAGCAGAATCACGGCATCGGCGCCGCAGCGCAGTGCCATTTCAGCACGCAGGACAGGGGAGAGCAAGGCGGCATCTCCGCGCTGGGTAAAGCAACCGGACATGACGGCCAGCACATAATCTGCCTGCGCTGCTTCCTTGGCTGCCTGAAGTTGATAGGCATGACCCCGGTGGAAGGGATTGTATTCCGCCACAACGCCCACGACCCGCATTTCCTCGCCTCCCGTACATTCTTTTCACGGTAATTCCATTTTTCTATACCAAAACCCTTCCTTTTTTTTATGAAATCCTGTATAATAACTGTGATTCCTCAGCATGGAAGATTTTTTGCTATGCTTGAATGGCAATAAAGGAGTGTATCGGAATGGCAAAGGTGTTGGTAGAAACCTCTGCACGTCACGTGCATGTAACGAAGGAAGATTTGGAAACGCTGTTTGGCAAGGGATATGAGCTGACTGTGAAGAAGATGCTTTCTCAGCCCGGCCAGTTTGCCAGCAACGAGAAGGTGACCATTGTGGGCGCAAAGGGGCAGATGACCGCCTCCATTCTGGGACCTGTCCGCAGTGCAAGCCAGGTGGAAGTTTCTCTGACGGATGCCCGCTCCATCGGCGTAACCGCCCCCATCCGTGAAAGCGGCGACATTGCCGGCAGCGGTGCCTGCAAGCTGGTAGGACCCTGCGGTGAAGTGGAGCTGAAGGAAGGCGTGATCGCCGCCAAGCGTCACATTCACATGACGCCTGCAGATGCAGAAGCTTTCGGTGTGAAGGACAAGGACGTTGTGTCCGTGAAGATCGACAGCAACGGCCGCAGCCTGACCTTCGGCGATGTGGTGGTTCGCGTCAGCGAGAAGTTTGCACTGGCCATGCACATTGATACCGATGAGTCCAATGCTGGCTGCGTAGCTCCCGGCACCATGGGCGAAGTCATCAAGTAAGCATGAACGCACCTGCCTGACCGGCTGACATGATCAGGCAGGTTTGCTTTCAGGGAAACATCATGGATGGGAGCTTTTGCCCCGAAAAAATATCAACAACAGAAGGAGCTTTCAACGATGAAGATTCTGGTCGTGAATGCCGGTTCTTCCTCCCTGAAGTACCAGCTGCTGGACATGGACGGCGAAAAGGTACTGGCAAAGGGTCTGGTAGAGCGCATCAACATTGCGGAAGATAAGGAAAAGGGAACGGAAGGCGGTCACCTGAAGCAGACTGTGGGGGACAAGGTAGTAGAAGTTAACACCTTTGTTGCCGACCACGTACAGGCAACCGAAATGATGCTGAAGGCATTGCAGGATCCGGAGAAGGGCGCTATCAAGTCTACGGACGAGATCGGCGCTGTGGGTCACCGTGTGCTGCACGGCGGCAAGGAATTCTCCGCCTCTGTTGTCATCAATGACGCCGTGAAGGCTGCCATCCGTAAGTGCATTCCTCTGGGACCGCTCCACAATCCTGCGAACCTGATGGGTATTGAAGCCTGCGAAAAGGTGATGCCCACTGTGCCCCAGGTGGCTGTGTTCGATACGGCTTTCCATCAGACCATGCCTGCCAAGGCCTATATGTACGGTGTGCCGAAGGAATATGAGACCAAGTACGGCGTGCGCCGCTATGGCTTCCATGGCACTTCTCACCGGTATGTGTCCAAGCGGGTGTGCGAGTTCCTGGGCGTGAACCCTGTGGGTAAGCGGGTCATCGTGTGCCACCTGGGCAACGGCTCCAGCCTGAGTGCTGTGGTGGACGGCAAGTGCGTGGATACCTCCATGGGTCTGACCCCTCTGGAAGGCGTGCTGATGGGCACTCGCTCCGGTAGCTGCGATCCCGCCGTGGTGCAGTTCATTGCCAACACGGAGAAGAAGACCGTGGATCAGGTGCTCACCATGATGAACAAGGAATCCGGCCTGAAGGGGATCGGCGGCTTCAGCGATATGCGCGACATCGATGCCAAGGCGGACGAGGGAAATGAGGACGCCATTCTGGCACGGGACATGCTGGTGTACGGCGTTCGTAAGTACATTGGTTCTTATGCCGCCGCCATGAATGGTGTGGACATTATCGTGTTCACTGCCGGCATCGGTGAGAACAACCTGAAGCTTCGTGCCCGCATTATGGAAGGCTTCGAGTTCATGGGCGCAAAGCTGGATAAGGCCAAGAACGACGCCTGTGCATGGCCCCATGTCACGGAGTCCGTGATTTCTACGGACGACAGCAAGGTGACCATCTGCGTCATTCCCACCAACGAGGAAATCGCTATTGCCCGGGATACCCTGGAGCTGGTGACGAAGTAAGTTCTGTCTTAAAGCGCAAGGGGAACGGACACTTTTCGGAATCTGTTCCCCTTGCGAAAATTTTGTTGACAAAAAGGCTCGGAAAATCTATAATAGCAGTTGGTCATATTTGAGGTGAGTGCATGAAGCTGGACGTAACCCTGGCACTGAAAAACCCCGGGCAGGAGTACCTTTTCCGCGGCGAGCAGGCCATTGCTTCGCAGGAAATTAGCGGTGACACCGTCACCTTTGACGATGCCATCTTGGAAGGTACCTATTTCGCCGCGGATGACGGCAGTGTGCAGGTAGACGGGAAGCTGACGACTGTCGCTCATGCTCATTGCGCCAACTGTCTGGAGCCTGCCAGCGCAGACATTCAAGCCACGTTCCGGGAAACCTTTCTGCGGAACGGCGACCCGGAAGATGATGAGATCTTTACTTACACTGGATCTTGCGTTGGGTTTGAAAAGCTGGCTATGTCTTACGCAGTACTCGCCCTGCCGATGCGGTTCCTCTGCAGGGAGGACTGTCCTGGTTTGGTCGGGTTTGCAGACAACGACACTTGCCAGAAGGAAATGCAGAATGAGCATCCTTTTGCGGCATTGCAGCAATTGCTGACGAAGGATGAGGAGGTGTAAAACATGGCTCTTCCTAAGGGAAAAATCTCCAAGGCTCGTAAGCACAGCCGTCGCGCCAACTGGAAGCTGAGCATGCCCGGCATTGTGGAATGCCCCCAGTGCCATCAGATGAAGCTGGCCCACCATGTGTGCAAGAACTGCGGCTATTACAATGGCGTGCAGGTTGTGAAGATGGACGAAGACAAGAAGAACGCTTAATTGCGCGCTCCTTGCATAGAAAAGGTGGCTGCGGCCACTTTTTCGGTTCATGAGAAAATTCACTATATCACTCGCAAAGGAAAGAGGAGTACCCCGCAGGCGCGGTCAGAGAGGGTGGTTACCATGCTGTGAAGCCGCCTCCGATGCTACCGGGAGAAGGTCGCTTTCGCAGAGCGGCGGTGAACGTGAATCCATTCACCTTAGCTGTCGCGGTGGCACCCGTTATCGTGCGTATGAGGCAACGAATCTTTCGATTGCGAATCAAGGTGGTAACACGGAGCAGCTCCGTCCTTCGGGATGGGGCTGCTTTTGTATACAGGAGGAACACATGTCCTACGGAGAAAAAGTCCTGTCCAAGCTGAACTGGCCCGGGGTGGCCTTGATGGTGATGGGCGCGGTGCTCGTTTATGCGTCTTCTCCCATTGTAACCAAGCTTTTCCCCAAGGCCGGGGAAAACGGAAAACTTATCTGCAAAGGCGTTGGCTGTGTCATTGCACTGGTTGGTGCCTTGCTCCTGATGGACATACTGTAAAAAGCACGCATTCCGCTGATGCTTACGGAAAGGAAGGATACAGATGGAAGCAAAAATGACCGGCGCGGATATGGCGACGAAGTTTGATCCCAAGGCCATTGAAACGAAGCTCTATCAAGAATGGGAAGAAAGCGGCGCCTTTGTGGCACACCGTGAAGAGGGCAAGAAGCCATTTACCATTGTGATGCCGCCGCCTAACATTACGGGACAGCTCCACATGGGTCACGCTATGGACTGCACCCTGCAGGACGCCGCCATTCGTTACCACCGCATGAAGGGGGATCCTACCCTCTGGCTGCCCGGCACGGATCACGCCGCCATTGCAACGGAAGTAAAGATCGTGGCGGCCATGGCCAAGGAAGGCCTGACGAAGGAAGGTATCGGCCGGGAAGCATTCCTGGAGCGCGCTTGGGCATGGAAGGAACAGTATGGCAACCGGATTACCCAGCAGCAGCGGCGCATGGGTGCAAGCTGTGACTGGAGCCGTGAGCGCTTCACCATGGATGAAGGCTGCAGCCGGGCTGTCCGGGAAGTATTCTGCCGCCTGTATGAAAAAGGGCTGATTTATCGCGGCAGCCGCTTGGTGAACTGGTGCCCTTGCTGCAATACTTCCATTTCCGATGCGGAGGTGGAGTACGAAGAGAAGGATGGCAACTTCTGGCACCTGCTCTACCCGGTGAAGGAAACCGGCGAAATGCTGGAACTGGCCACCACCCGGCCGGAAACCATGCTTGGCGATACGGCCGTGGCCATCAATGCGGAGGATCCTCGGTATGCTCATCTCCATGGCTGCCATGTGATTCTGCCCCTGCTGAACAAGGAAATCCCCATTGTGTGCGACGAGCATGCGGACATGACCAAGGGCACCGGCGTGGTGAAGATTACCCCTGCTCATGATCCTAACGACTACGAAGTGGGTCAGCGGCATCAGCTGCCCATTGTCCGTGTGTTTACTTATGACGGTCACATGACCGGTGCTGCGGACAAGGCAGAGAATGATGAACTTTTCGCTTCCGGCAAGGCTACGGTGAACGAGCCTCGCGTACTGGACTGCGGCAAGTATGCCGGCATGACCACTGCAGAGGCACGGAAGGCCATTGTCGCTGACCTGACGGCAGGCGGCTACCTGAAGTCTGTGGAACCCCTGAAGCATGAGGTGGGCACCTGCTACCGCTGCCATACCACCGTGGAACCCATGGTGTCCAAACAGTGGTTTGTGGACATGAAGCCTTTGGCAAAGCCGGCCATTGAGTGCGTCAAGGATGGCCGCATTACCTTTGTGCCGGATCGCTTCTCCAAGACCTACCTGAACTGGATGGAGAACATCCGTGACTGGTGCATCAGCCGCAAACTGTGGTGGGGTCATCGGATCCCTGCCTGGTACTGCGATGACTGCGGCGAAATGAGTGTTTCCCGTACGGATCTGACCCATTGCCCCAAGTGCGGCAGCGAGCACATCCATCAGGATGAAGAAGTACTGGATACCTGGTTCTCCAGCGCCCTGTGGCCCTTCTCTACCTTGGGCTGGCCGGATGAAACGGAAGACCTGAAGTATTTCTACCCCACCAGCATGTTGGTAACGGGCTATGATATTATTTTCTTCTGGGTCGCCCGGATGATTTTCTCCGGCATGGAGCAAATGGGGGATGTGCCCTTCAAAACCGTGCTGATTCACGGCCTTGTGCGTGATGAACAGGGGCGGAAAATGTCCAAGTCTCTGGGGAACGGCGTGGATCCGCTGGAAGTGATTGATCAGTATGGTGCGGATGCCTTGCGCTTCTCCCTGCTGCTGGGCGTCAGCCCCGGAAACGATACCCGCTACATCGAAAGCAAGGTGGAGGCAGCCCGGAACTTTGCTAACAAGGTTTGGAATGCTTCCCGCTTTGTGCTGATGAATGTAGACGAGCGGCATGAAATCGACCCTGCTCAGCTGACTCTGGCGGATCAGTGGATCCTGACCCGCTTCCAGGATGCTGTTCGGGATATTTCCACCCACAATGAAGAGGGTGACTTCGGCCTGTCTGCCAACCGGATCTATGATTTTGCATGGAGCGAATTCTGCGACTGGTACATTGAACTGGCCAAGTCCCGCCTGACCGGTGAAGATGAAGGTGCAAAGCGCAACGTGCAGGCTGTGCTGCTGTACGTGCTGGAAGGTCTGCTGAAGCTGCTGCATCCCTTCATGCCTTTCCTAACAGAGCAGGTGTATAAGTATCTGCCGGGCACGGAAGGCTTCCTGATGCTGTCCAAGTGGCCGGAAGTAAAGGCTGCTTATGACTTCCCTGCGGAAGAGGCAAAGATGCAGGGCGTGATGGAAATCATCCGCAGCATCCGTAACCTGCGCAGTGAAATGAACGTGGCCGCCGGCAAGCGTACCCGGCTGATGCTCCTGCCTAAGGAGGGCTGGGCTGACGCATTGGCGGAAACTTCCGTGTACTTCGGACGCCTGGCATGGGCATCTTCCGTGGAGATGATCAGCAGCCGGGACGAGGTCAAGGAAAAGACCGTCAGCGCTGTGACGGCTGCCGCTGAGCTGTTCATTCCGCTGGGCGATTTGGTAGACTTTGCCAAGGAGATTGCCCGGCTGAATAAGGAACTGGAAAACCTGAATAAGGAAGTTGCCCGGGCAGAAGGCAAGCTGAATAACCCCGGCTTTGTGGCCAAGGCTCCTGCAGCTTTGGTAGCACAGGAAAAGGAGAAGCTGGAGACCAATAAGCAGAAGGCAGCTGCCCTGGAAGGCCGTATTGCGGAGCTGAAGGAAAGCCTATGAAAACAGCAGCAGAGGTGGTGGATGCCGTTCATGGCACCTATGCCACCGGCAGCAAAAACGGCCTGGAAAACACCAAAGAGCTTATGCGCAGGCTTTGCCCGCAAACCAAGGTGCCCGTCATTCACGTGGCGGGCACCAATGGTAAGGGGAGCACCTGCGCCATGCTGGAGAACATTCTGCGCTGTGCAGGCTACCGGACGGGATTGTATACCTCACCTTTTCTGCAAAGATACGAGGAGCGAATCCGCCTGAACGGTCGGCTGATCAGCAGCGAGCAAATGGAGCTGTACGGCAATCGCCTGCTGGAAGCTGCCGAGGGCTTGCAGCCTACTCCTTTTGAAATGGGAACGGCACTGGCTCTGTCTGCTTTTGAAGGCGAACAGGTGGATGTGGCTGTGGTGGAGGTAGGCCTTGGGGGACGACTGGATCCTACCAATGTGGTGCAGCCCTGCCTGTGCGGCATTACGGCCATCGGACTGGATCATATGCACTTCTTGGGAGATACGGTGGAAAAAATCGCCGGGGAAAAGGCCGGCATCATGAAGCACCATGTGCCTGTGGTGTGCCATCCGGCAGAACCCGGTGTTGCGGCTGTGTTTGCCCGGGAAGCTGAAAAGCGGCATGCCCCGCTGCGCCAATTGACCATGAATCAGCTGCTGCATGGGTCATGCACGGCTTATGATTCCGTAGCGACCTATCAACTGGAAGGAACTTGGACGGATGTGCACATTGCCCTGCCGGGGGAGCATCAGTTAACCAACGTGATGACGGTGCTGGCCATGGTGGAAGAATTGCGGAAGCAGGGTTTCCGCCTGCCGGAGGAAGCTGTGCGGCAGGGACTGGAAACGACCGTGTGGCCCGCCAGGCTGGAGTGGTGCGGACGCATCCTGATTGACGGAGCCCACAATGCTCAGGGTGTGCAGGCATTGCTGACCTTTGTGCAGCGCCATTTGCAGGATAAGCGCCGGGTGCTTCTCAGCGGTGTGCTAGCGGAAAAGCTTCAGCCGGACATGCTGGCGGCCTTGGCACAGCTGGCGGACACTGCTGTGACGGTTACGCCGGACAGCCCACGCAGCATGGATGCGGAAACCTACGCCATGCACCTGCGCACGGCGGGGGTGGCGGCAAGTCCTGCCCCTACCTTGGAGGAAGGACTGAAACAGGCAGAGAAAATTGCCGGGGAGGACGGCATCATTCTTGCGGCCGGTTCTTTGTACTTTGCAGGCGGCCTTCGAAACCTTCTGAAGCTGCCTGTAAGCTGATCTGCGAAAGAGAAAGGAAACACCTGCATGGAATTTGTTCACGAACCTGTGCTGCTGCAGGAAGTACTGCAGTGGATGCCCATGGATCCTCATGGGGTTTACTGCGACGGTACCCTGGGCGGCGGCGGTCACAGCAACGCCATTTTAGAGGCATGCGGCGGAGAAGCCACTCTCTACGGCATTGATCGGGATCCGGAGGCTATGGCGGCGGCAACGGCCAGGCTGCAAAAGTATCCGAATTTCCACGGCCTGTCGGGAAACTTCCATGATGCGGCTCAGCTGCTTCAGCAGGCCGGAGCAGCTCCTTTGACCGGGGCACTGCTGGATCTGGGTGTTTCCTCGCCTCAGCTGGATCATGCGGAACGCGGCTTTTCCTATCATGAGGATGCACCGCTGGACATGCGCATGAACCCTACCCAAGGCATGACGGCGGCAGAGTTGTGCAACACGGCCAGCGAAGCAGAGTTGACCCGCATCATTCGAGAGTATGGGGAAGATAAATGGGCGGCCCGCATTGCTCACATGATTTGCGAGCATCGGCAGACAAAGCCATTGGCCACCACCTTTGACCTGGTGCATGCGGTGGATGCAGCCATTCCTAAAGCGGTTCGCCGCAAGGATGAAGGTCATCCTGCCCGGCGCACTTTTCAAGCCATCCGCATTGCGGTGAATGATGAGCTGGATCCTTTAGACAAAGCACTGTGCGACCTGGTGCAATGTCTGAAACCCGGCGGAAGGCTGCTGGTGATCACCTTCCATTCTTTGGAGGATCGAATTGTCAAACGGTGCTTCCAGCGGATGCAGAATCCATGTATCTGCCCGCCCAAGGCGCCCATCTGCACCTGCGGACGGAAACCACAGGTGAAAGTGCTGGCGAAGGGGGCTGTTCCACCTTCCGATGAGGAAGTGGAACGGAATCCCAGGGCTCGCAGTGCCAAGCTCCGTGTGTGCGAAAAATTGGAGGTGTGCTGATGCCTACTCTGTACGTCGTAGCAACCCCCATCGGCAATCTGGAGGATTTTCCGCCCCGTGCCGTTGAAACGCTGAAGAACGTGGCTTTGATTGCGGCGGAAGATACTCGGGTGACCATGAAACTTTGTCACGTGTTCGACATCCATACCCCTTTGACCAGCTGCCATCAGCATAATGAAGATACCAAGGGTACTTGGCTGGCAGACAAAATGCTGGCAGAAAGCATTGACGTGGCCATCACGACGGATGCCGGCACGCCCTGCGTGTCTGACCCGGGATATGGCCTTGTCCATGCGGCGGTGGAGCGGGGAATTGAAGTGATTCCTATTCCCGGCTGCTGTGCGGCAGTTTCCGCTCTGTCCGTCAGCGGGTTTGATACCAGAGAATTTGCTTTCTACGGTTTTTTGCCTCGGGAAAAGAAGGATCTTCGGGAAAAATTACTGCAAATCGCCAAGGGACCTAAAATCGGCATCGTGCATGAATCTCCTTACCGGGTGATTGAATTGGTGGACGTGATTGCGGATACCCTGCCCGGGGTGGTGCTTTCCCTCAGCTGTGACCTGACCAAGCTGCATGAGAAAACCATTCGGGGCACAGCGGCGCAGGTGCTGGCTATGTTGAAGGCTGACCCTAAGGCGCAGAAGGGCGAATACTGCCTGGTGATGGATCTACACCAGGTGACCTTACAGGAAGAAAAAACAGCTGCGGCAGACGTGTCGCTGGAGGCAAGACTGACGGATCTGCTGTTGGAGGGGCTGTCCCTGCGGGATGCCCAAAGCGAGCTGGTGCTGCAGGGGGAAAAGAAGAATGCTGTGAAGGCGGCGGCGCTGCGCATCAAGCGACTGTTGGATGGAGGAGAAGCATCATGCGAGTAATTCCATCGTCCCGGATTACCGAGACCATTGCCCGGCTGTGCGTGGAAGCAAATCGAAACTTGCCGGAAGATGTGACCTGCGCTCTCTGCCAAGCAGCAGAGGAAGAGCCCTATGCTGCCGGCAGAGAACTGCTGGAACTGCTGAAGGAAAATCAGCAGATTGCTAGAGACACCCAGATGCCTATCTGCCAGGATACAGGCATGGCGGTCGTGTTTGCGGATATCGGCCAGGACGTGCATATTGCAGGGGACTTTGAGCAGGCGGTCAATGCCGGCGTACATGCCGGGTACACGGACGGTCTGCTTCGCAAAAGCGTAGTGGGGGATCCGCTGCGCCGGGTCAATACCGGAGATAACACACCGGCTGTCATTCACACCAGGCTTGTGCCGGGCGATCAGGTGATCCTGACGGTAGCACCCAAAGGCTTCGGCAGTGAAAACATGAGCCGCCTGACCATGCTGACCCCGGCACAAGGAATCGAAGGCGTCAAAGACTTTGTGCTGGAAACCGTGAAGAAAGCCGGAGCGAATCCCTGTCCGCCCATGGTGCTGGGCATCGGCATCGGCAGCGACTTTGAAGGCGTTGCTCTGCTGGCCAAGCGCGCCCTGATGATGCCGCTGGGGCAGCACAACAACGATCCTTATTATGCCGCTTTGGAGGATGAACTGCTGCGGATGGTGAATGCAACAGGTATCGGCCCCCAGGGATTGGGCGGTAGAACCACCTGCCTTGGACTTCATGTGCTGACTGGCGCCACCCATATTGCCGGCCTGCCGGTAGCCGTGAACGTAAGCTGCCACGTAACCCGGCATCAAACAGCCACGCTGTAAGGAAGGAGAACCGTGCTGTGAAACACCTGACAACACCCTTGGACGAAGAAACCGTGCGCTCCCTCCACGCAGGGGATCATGTGCTGCTTAGCGGCGTGGTGTATACGGCCAGAGACGCTGCTCATCTGCGGATGATGGAGCTGATCAAGGCAGGAAAGCCTTTGCCTCTGCCGCTGGAAGGACAGGTCATCTATTACGCAGGACCGACGCCCACGCCGCCCGGCAAACCGGTTGGTTCCATTGGCCCAACCACATCTACCCGGATGGATGCGTCCACGCCCACCCTGCTTTCCCTGGGGCTTAAGGGTATGATCGGCAAGGGTATGCGGGGCGAAAAGGTCATGCAGGCCATGCAACAGTATCCGGCGGTCTATTTTGCGGCCGTGGGCGGAGCGGCAGCGCTAATGGCGCAGTGCGTGACGGACTGTCAAGTCATTGCCTGGGAGGATCTGGGCCCCGAGTCCATTAAGCGGCTGACCCTGAAGGATCTTCCTCTGGTGGTGGCGGCAGATTGCTACGGGCAGGATGCGTTCCAACTGGGGCAGCAGGAATATTTGAAAGAACAAGCATTGGACAATGTATAAATGACAAAAGCACTGTGAAGGTCAGAACGATCTTTCACAGTGCTTTTGTTTATTGGTCTGTTTCCAAATTCAGCGCCAATCCATCCCGGATGATGTAGAACAGGCTGCAACCATCCAGCTCCAAAGCGTCATGGAGCGCATCATAGGGGATGAGGCGAATCACATGGGTACGCCCCTGACTGGAAACAAAAGTCATGGTAACCCGTGCATCTTCTGCGGAAGACCAGCCGTCCGGCAGCTTGCCGGAAATGGTAGCTGTTTCCATGCGGATGTAGGCAGCCTCGAAAGCATCATAGCTGATTTCACTGCCGTTTTTTGTACAGGTCACATCATATACAGTGTTGCCGTCGCTGTCTGTTTCCAGTTCATTGTTTTCCGTGACCCGGGCTTCTCTGGTAATGGCGTAGACGGTTTCACCACTTTCATCGGCGATGGTCAGGCTTTTCAGGTTGCCGACAGCGGTCAGCACCGGATACCGGCTGATGGTGCTCAGGGTTTCCATGCTCATGAAAACGTTCAGGGAAAAATGGCTGGTGATGTAGATGCTGCCGTCGGTTAAGACATAATCCACATTGTCGTTCTTTGCATTGCCAACGGTGAGGGTGAAGGTGCTTTCCGGCCAATCCTTCTGGGTTACCGCCCCGTCATCGTCGGTGACGTTGGTGGTGCCGGCGGCCTGATGAATGGTCAGGATAAACCGAGGACTGTCAAAGCCATAAGCGGTCAGGTTTTCTGCCGTAGCTTCTCCCACGTAAGCACCCAGCCGAAGATTGCTCAGGTTGGTGCGCAGGTTGGTCATGGCGTCCTCATCTGCAGGATATTGCCATGGATAGACCATTTGCCATGCGGAGGATGCATCACTGTCGGTGATGTTTCCTTGCAGCCGCCAGTGAAGGAGAAGGTTGCCTTCGCCATCGGCAAAGGTAATGTCGTCCATCCGGGCTTTGTGAAGCGTGGGCTGAACCACGGTGTGCATCAGTGCCTTTTCACGGCTCAGCTCGGTTACCGTGCCGCTGGCAACGGTCAACAGTCGATCGTCTCCGTCGATGGTCATGTAGTACCAGGCATCATCCGTATCCTCACTGGCATTGCCGATGCGCATGGTGACGGACTGCCCGTCTGCATAGGTGACCTCGGCGATGACGGTAGGGTTGTCCAGCCCAAAGTCCGCCAGGTGATCCTGATAGTCGGCAGGATCCTCCGTCAGCACATCTTCATAGGAGACGGTAGCGGTTACCAGCAGTAAGTCATTAGCGGCATCCGTGTCCACCGTCCAGTCGTCTCCATCCATGAGATAAGTGCCGTCGTCCTGGCGAGTCATTCCCCAGCTTTCACCGCTGCGCAGGGTCAGCTGTACATGCTGTACATCCGTGCTTTCCTTTGCGGCAATGGTTCCGCCGGTATTCTCATTTTCAGGCACCTCCACCGTGCTTTTCTGATTCAGTGCATGGTAGAGGGTGATACTCCCTGCCAGCAGCACCAGGGCGAAGAGAAGCGTTAGCAACTGGGCGTGCCTGATGGATTTTTTCTTTTTGCGTTCAACGTTGTTCATCCGTATTTCCTTTACTTGCGCCGGCGTGGCAGCAGCACGGCAATGGCTACCGCAACGACCAGCAGGGGCAATGTAACCAGAATGACGCTTCCCAGGGTGGTTGCCCGCACGGAAAGCTGAGGACGCACGGCGGTTTTGGCCATAATGCCAAGATCAATGGCAGCACCGTTGGCCAGATACTGCACCGTGGTTACAATGAACTCCTGAGCATCCGTCATGGCCTGCACCTGGCTGGATGTCAGCAGGGTGGAACACCCCAGCACCACAGCCTTGGAAATGTATCCGTCGGTGGTAACACGGCGGCACTGCAGGGCCAGGGCGAAGGGGCCAATGGCGTCGTCCGCTTCCTGACTAAGTGAGAGATTCCCGGTGGAGAGATCACGCAGATAGGCTTTGTAGCCGGAGGTGAGCAGCACGCTGACGTCCAGGTTCTGGTCAGATTCCTCCGGGGTTTCAAAGGCACGGCAGCCGGTGAGCAGCAGCGTATCTGCCTTGCTTTGCACCAAGTCCAGCGTCATGTCTGTAGACTGCATGGTGGGAATCAGGTTGATGCGCACATTGTCATAGTAGGTGTCCGACTCCTCCTCGGAGGCCACCACAATGCCCTTCAGCGGGTTAATGCCGTAGGAGCGGAGCAGCGCACTGTAGTTGGGCATATCCTCCACCGGATCGGTGTAGTCGCAGGTGAAGAGGATGTTGCCTCCCTTGCCGATGAATTCAGTGATTTTCGTCAGTTCCGTGTCCATCAGGTCACGGACGGGGGAGAGGATCATCAGCAGATCATCACTGGTCAACTCTGTGTCACTGTCCAGCAGGGAAATGTATTCCACGGAGAAGTTGTTGCTTTCCAGCAGGGTCTTCAGGGTAGAAGTGCCGCTTTCATCCAGCTCGCCGTGTCCCTGCAGAATGCACACCCGGGGAATGGTTTCACGGGTCACATAGACAATGGCACTGGTCAATTCACTTTCGTATTTCAGTCCGGCAATTTCGTATTGACCTTCGTCATAGTTCAGGCTCAGACTCAGGAAATCCAAGGGGGAAAGAATGCGCCACCGATTGGTTTCCTCACAGTAAACAATCAGGGAATCGTTGCTGACCGTTTCATCACTGGTTGTGCCGCGGAATTTGGTCAGCAGGCCGGGATTCAAGCTGGCGTCTGTCTGCTCCCAGGTAACCAGATCACTGGCTGCGGCATACCGATCCAGCAGTTCCAGCAGCTGCGCGTCTTCCTGCCCCTTGGTGTACAGGGCGTAGATGTGCACGGGATGTTCCAGCTGCGCCAGCACGTTCAAGGTGGTTTCACTTTGGGTGGTTACGGCATTGAAGGAGTAGTCTACTCGCCAGCCGTTTTTCTTTTCTAGTGCGGTCATGGCAAAGTTTAGTGCCACCAGGCCGCCTATCAGCAGGCAGATCACCAGCACGGAGAAGCTGCCGTATCTCAGCCGGGGATTATGCCAAAAGGGAATTCGCTCACGCTTCTGCTTGTCAGATTTCTTCATAGCCTCACGCTCCCCGCCAACGCCTGCTGTCCAGGTTGTGAATGGTCAGCGCAAGCAGCGCTGCAATAAAGGAAAGGTCATACATGATGCTGGCAAAGGACAACTGCCCCATCAGGAAGGGCTCGTTCCGCCCGTAAAGGCTGAGGAATTCCAATACATCGCTGATCTGGCTGATGGACACAACATCCACCAGCAGATCCATGATCCACAGGGCAAAGTTGGCACCGAAGGCCATGAGGGCGGCTGTCACAGGGTTGTGGGCACAGCCGGAAAGGCAAAGATCCAGCGCAAGGAAAGCGCAGCCCTCCAGGATAAAGCCCAGGTATCCGACAAACAACTCGCCGGGGTAAACCTGGCCGTAAATGGCTACAATGCCCACAAAGGCGAAGGTGCACAGCACCGTCAACAGCATAACCGTCATGGCGGCAAGGTACTTGCCCATCACAATGCCGGGCAGACTGACCGGGCTTGTCAGCAGCAGCTGATCCGTCTTTTTCTGGCGTTCCTCTGCCAACAGACGCATGGTCAGCACCGGGGAAAGCAGCATCCACAAATAGCTCATCTGCCCAATGAAGGTCATCAGGTCGCTGGAACGCTGCTTAAGAATCTGCATATAGAACAAGATGGAGC
>CAVKHY010000020.1:0-27755 GCA_963656345.1 bacterium
AAGTATGTGCAATGAGGTTTCCTATCTCGTTCTGCTTGGCTTTGTCAATGCGCTCGGTGAAACTGCCTCAGCCGGCGTCGGCATTGCGGAAAAGCTGGTCATGTTTATCCTGCTGATCCCCAATTCCTATATGCAGTCGATTTCTGCGTTTGTGGCGCAGAATGTCGGTGCAGGGCAGTTGGAGCGTGCGAAAAAAGCCATGTGGCTTGGGATGCTGACGGCTGCCGTTTTAGGCGGCATCTTGGCTTACTGCTCTTTTTTCCACGGAGTGGCGTTATCCTCTCTCTTCATAAAAGGCGGCGAGGCGGCCGTGCTGGATGCTTCGGCAGAGTTTTTGAAAGCGACCAGCATCGAGTGCTTCATTCTCTCCATCGTCTATTGCTTTACCGGCTATTTCAACGGTGTGGAACGGACAACTTTCGTCATGGTACAGGGGCTTTTGTCCATCTTTCTTGTGAAGATCCCCTATGCGTGGTTTGCCAGTACACAACCAAATCCCAGTCTGTTCCAGATTGGGATGTCCACGGCATGGGCTGCCGTATTTACGCTGCTTCTGTGTGTAGGCTATTACATTCATTGCAGCAGAAGAGAGAAGCTGTCTGGAAAAAGTCTTCCCTGAACCGCATCAGGTAAGTCACTGTAAAACAATCCGCTGCAAAGCCAAAGTGGTTCTTGCAGCGGATTGTTTTTTCATTTTCCTTGAGCGAAATCAGCCGATGAATTCCTTGCCGCCCATGTACATCCGCAGAGGTGCCGGAATGGCAATCCGTCCGTCTGCTTGCAGATTATTTTCCAGGAAAGCAATCAGCATACGAGGCGGTGCAACCACCGTGTTATTCAGCGTATGAGCAAAGTACTTGTTGCCATCCTTGTCCTTTACGCGGATTTGCAGCCGACGAGCCTGTGCATCGCCCAGGTTGGAGCAGCTGCCCACTTCGAAGTACTTCTTCTGCCGAGGGCTCCAAGCCTCCACATCCAGGCTCTTCACCTTCAGGTCGGCCAGGTCGCCGGAGCAGCATTCCAGCGTCCGCACGGGAATATCCATGGAGCGGAAGAAATCCACCGTGTTCTGCCACAGCTTCTTGAACCACATCATGGAGTCCTCAGGCTTGCAGACGACGATCATTTCCTGCTTTTCGAACTGGTGAATACGGTACACGCCGCGCTCTTCAATGCCGTGGGCACCGACTTCCTTACGGAAGCAGGGAGAATAGCTGGTCAGGGTACGAGGCAGAGACTCTTCATCCAGAATAGTATCAATGAACTTGCCGATCATGGAATGCTCGCTGGTGCCGATCAGGTACAGGTCTTCACCCTCGATCTTGTACATCATGTTTTCCATTTCAGAGAAGGACATGACACCCGTCACCACGTTGCCGTGAATCATAAAGGGTGGCACACAATAGGTGAAACCCCGGTCAATCATGAAATCACGGGCATAGCTCAGGATAGCGGAATGCAGCCGGGCAATATCCCCCATCAGGTAATAGAAGCCGTTGCCGCTGGTCTTCCGGGCGCTGTCCAGATCAATACCGTTCAGTCGCTCCATGATGTCCACATGATAAGGGACTTCGAAGTCCGGCACCTTGGGCTCGCCAAAGCGTTCAAGCTCCACATTCTGGCTGTCGTCCTTGCCGATGGGCACGCTGTCATCGATGATGTTGGGAATCACCAGCATCCGCTTGCGGATTTCTGCCTGCAGCTCTTCTTCCTTCTTCTCCAAGGCTGCCAGTTCATCCGCCATGGCAGAGACCTGCGCCTTCACCTGCTCAGCTTCTTCCTTCTGACCCTTTGCCATCAGGCCGCCGATCTGCTTGGACAGGGTCTTGCGCTGGTTTCGCAGACCGTCCGCCTTTTGACGGGCTTCACGGTATTCCTTATCGAAGGCAACCACTTCGTCCACCATCGGCAGCTTGGCATCCTGAAACTTTTTGCGAATGTTCTCTTTGACCTTTTCAGGATCATTACGGAGCAAATTGATATCCAGCATGTTCTTCATCCTCCTTTAGATAATGAAAGAGCCCCTCCTCCCTTCAGCCGGGACGAGAAGCTCGCGTTGCCACCCAGATTGCCAACCTTTGCAGGTCAGCCACTCTCTGCGCTTTCAGGGGCGCACCCCGCAGACTCCTCGTCTGCGCCCATCCGAAGGCGGAACCTCTCGCATCAGCTGCTGCCTCACACCTGCCGGCAGCTCTCTTCAAACCTTTGCCAGACTTTCCTTCGTCCATCGGGCTTATGAACAGTCTCATTATACGGCATGGACAAGGATTTTGCAACCCTTTTCCGGCGGCGAAATGCACAGAAAGTACAGCTGCGCCCTTGACGCTGCGAAAGCAATCTTTGTATAATGGAGCGGTCATGAACAAAGGCGTTCATTCCTTCTGTTTTTGGCGTGCAGCCTAGCGGAGGAATGAACAATTTTTCTATACAGGAAGCAGCAATGACTGCTGCAGGGAGGAATCCGTATGAACACCGAGCAGGAGGTTCTGTCTTTTGTCCGTGAAAACGATGTAAAGTTCATTCGTCTGGCCTTCGTGGATCTGCTGGGATCCCTGAAAAATATTGCAATCATGGCTTCCGAATTGCCCCGGGCGCTTCGGGGCGGCATCTCCTTTGACGCTTCCTCCGTCAAGGGCTTTTGCGATATCAGTCACAGTGAATTGTTCCTCCGGCCCGATCCCCGGACGCTGACAGTGCTTCCCTGGCGTCCTCAGTCCGGCCGTGTGGTGCGTATGCTGTGCGACTGCATGACACCGGAAGGTTCCTTGTTTTCCGGCTACAGCCGCACCATTCTGCGCCGAATGGATGAAAAGGCACTGGAAGCAGGCTGTTTCTTCCGCTTCGGTACGGAGTATGAATTTTACCTTTTCGAGCAGGATGATCAGGGACACCCCACGATGGTTCCCCAGGACGAAGCCGGATACATGGATGTTTTCCCCGTAGACAAGGGAGAAAACGTCCGCCGGGAAATCTGTCTGACCCTGGAGGCCATGGGGATTCTACCGGAATCCTCCCATCACGAATCCGGCCCCGGTCAAAACGAAATTGACTTCCGCCATGCCGACCCTCTGACCACAGCAGATTCCGCTGTCACCTTCAAAGGGGTTGTACGCACCATCGCCGCGCAATACGGACTCCATGCCTCTTTCATGCCCAAGCCTTTGGTTCACGAAAGCGGCAACGGACTGCACCTGAATCTTTCCATTGAAAAAGGAGGACAGAATCTTTTTGCGCCCCTGCCGGACGGAACCCTGGGTGAAGAAGCGCAGCATGCCGTTGCCGGTATTCTCCGCCGTATCCGGGAACTTAGCCTGTTCCTGAATCCCATCCCCTCCAGCTATCAACGCTTTGGCGCCTTTGAAGCGCCCAAGAAGATCAACTGGTCTTACGGCAATCGCAGCCAGTTGGTGCGCATTCCTGCTGCCAATGCGGAAACAGGCCGCATGGAGCTCCGTTCTCCTGACCCGGCCTGCAATCCTTACCTGGCTTTCTCCCTGGTGATGGCTGCGGCGCTGGAAGGCATGGCAGAGCAGCTTCCCCTGCAAGCTCCTCTGGCAGAGGTGGGAGAGCTTCCCGGCACCATGGATGAAGCACTGACACTGGCAGAGCATAGCACATTCCTTCCCACCGTTATCCCCCAGGATATGCTGGACAAGTACCTGCAAGAGAAACGTCTGACCCTGCAGCAGCTGCAGGCAGACCCCGACGCACTGCAAGCCTTGCACTGGAAGACCATTTGACAGGAGGGATCACCATGCCGCAGGATCATATTCTTCTGGTAGGCAGTACCGAGAAGAGTCGTGCGCTGCTTCAAACCCTGCTGCCCCCGGAAAGCTATTCCGATACAAAGGTCTGCGTCAGCGGCAGTGAAGCCCGGCGAAGTGCAACCACAGCCACCTATGACCTGGTCGTCATCAATACGCCCCTGAGCGACGAGAGCGGCCTTGATTTGGCACTGGAATTTTCCCGGCAGTCCACCACTTCCGTTATGCTGCTTGTGAAGGCAGACCTGGCGGAAACCGTCGCCGTCCGTATGGAGGAATACGGGGTGATCGTCCTGGCCAAGCCGGTTGCCAAGCCCCTGTTTGACCAGGCGTTGCGCTTCTCCCGCATGTCTCACGGCCGCATGCTGGCACTGCAGAAGGAAAATGAACAGCTGGAAAAGAAGCTGGCTGAACTGAAACTGGTAGACCGAGCCAAATGCGTGCTGATTCAATACCTGGGCATGTCAGAGGAACAGGCGCATCGCCACATTGAAAAGCAAGCCATGGATTCCCGGCAGACCAAAGCCGCCGTGGCACGTTCCATCCTGGCAACCTACGAAATGTAAAAAGACAGCGGTGCATCGATTCCCCTTCGGATTCGTGCATCGCTGTTTTTGTCTTCCTTGCCCTATCGAGAAATTTAGAGTATAATGCAAGAAGAGACGTCCGTGCGGCGTTGTAATAAGCGATAAAGGAGGCTGAAGGATGAAGTATCTTCGCCGCATGATTTGGTATATCGCATCACGTCTGATTTTGATCTGTCTGGTACTTGGCATCATGGTGGTCACTTTTTATTACGCCATGAACCTGACCAATATTTATGTTGTGCTTAAGGATGGTATGGCGCTCCGGGCGCAGGTTGTGATGATGGATGAGGACGCATCAGAGCTTACGAAGTACTTCCAGCAAAGCTTCCTGCAGCAGGATTCTGTTCTGCTGGCTGTAGAGCAGGGCAATTCGCCTTATAAGGATTACAACGTTCGAGGCATCGACCATCGGCTGAACATGGAGTTTACCTGGGTATGGCCCTGGGACAATACGGCTCGTGTGGTCATTACCGAGAGAATTCCCCGAATCGACGGCCGTGCCAAAGGCAGCACCGCTGAGGAGCTGGTTGCCTCCGGCGGCAACAGTGCTCTGTACCCTCCCGCCTGGCAAGGCGGTAGATACAGGGTGGTGCTCACGAAGGAAAACGGTCAGTGGCACATCAAAAGCCTGACCCTGCTGGAGCGGCTTACAGACTAGGCGTCAATAGCCTAAAGGTGCGTCTGTCAGGATGATGGTCACATCCCGCCCGTGGGTAGGATGATCCATGACCATGGTGACGGCACACATGCTGTCGTTGCCGCATTCCGCCGGGTTACACTTGCCGGTGTGACCGCAGGGCGTATCCAGCTTCAGCCGGGTGGCGTTTTTGGGGCAAGTTTCCCGCTTGATCCGTGCAACGGCTGCCGCTACGCCGCCATCCACCAGTTTCTTTTCACTGACCACCAGAATGACTTTCTTGGGGCCAAAGGTCATGGCAGACACCCGGTTGGCCGTACCGTCAATATTGACCAAGCGGCCGTCCTTGGTGATCGCGTTGGAGGAAGCAAGATACACATCTGCCTGCCGTGCTGCTTCCAGCGCCTGAGGCCGCTCCGACGGCTGCACCAGCCAGTGCCAGAACACAGGATGTCCGCTTTGCTGCAGCTTTTCTGCCAAGCCCAGCTCTTTCACCGTCATGGAGCCGCCGATGCCTATGCTTTCTCCTTCACGAATCATGGAAAGTGCCAAGCTGCCGGCTTCCTCCGCCGTTGTGGCATGATATACGTGAAACCCTCGCTTTGTCAGGGCTTCAGCAATGGTTGTCATCAATTCTGTCACTGCAATTCACTCCGTTCTTCATGGATGCAAGGGAGGCTCCGGCATGAAACTTTCACGACCCCAGCGAAAAATGATTTTCTGCACCCTGATGGTCATCGTTACTTGTGTGCTGTGGGCATCGGGCGGCAAGCCTTGGCAGTGGTGGGCGCTGGGTGCCATTTTCGCTTCCTGGCTGGCGGATGGTTTGCTGGCCAAGTATCCTCCCGTGCTTGGGAAAATCCCACACAGTTTTTTCGTTGGGGCTGTTTGTTTTGCCGTTGCCCATGTGTGCTACAGCGCCGCCTCTGTTATGGTGCTTCGCAGCCAAGGCGTGCCCTTCCGCTGGCGAAACTTTGCTTTGCTGATGCTGCTGTTCTTTGCCACAGTCTTTCTGCACAAGCTGATATTTTCACGAAAAAGTCAGCGAAGCAAAGGCTTTGCGATTGCCGCCACTGCCTACCTGGCTGTTGTGGGCGTTATGGCTTCCCTCAGTTTCCTGGCAGCCGCCGGTACCGCCTGGCATGCCTGGTGTCTGCCCGTAGGCGCCTGTCTCTTTTTTCTCAGCGACTGTATCCTGGTGGTGCGGGAATACATGCGGCTGAAGAGCAAGCTCATTAACCGGTTGATTATGGGCACCTACCTGTCCGGCCAGCTTCTGCTGCAGATCGGTCTGTGGATGTGCTGAGCATCGTACCTTTGTGTCCGTTGATACGGAAGAAGCTGCCTTCCGCTGAAAGCAGCCTCTTCCAATCCGTTTGGCAGGTCGATTACTTTCTGGCCACGCCCGTTTTCCGAGCAGCTTCCATCACGGCATCTGCCACGGCTCTTGCCACCCGCTTGTCCAGTGCATCCGGCAGAATGTAGGTAGCGCTGAGATTCTCCCCCACCAAGTCTGCCAATGCATGAGAGGCAGCCATCTTCATTTCCTCATTGATGCACTTGGCGCGACAGTCCAGTGCGCCCCGGAAGATGCCCGGGAACGCCAGCACATTGTTGATTTGGTTGGGGAAATCGCTGCGGCCGGTTCCTACCACAGCTGCTCCTGCAGCCAGCGCTTCATCCGGCATAATCTCCGGCGTGGGATTGGCCATGGCGAACACGATGGGATCCTTGGCCATGGTTTTGACCATGTCCTGGGTAAGCACATGAGGAGCGGAAACACCGATGAAGGCATCAGCTCCCTTGACCGCATCCGCTAAAGTACCCTGCCGGTGCTCCAAATTGGTGAGTTCCGCCATTTCTGCCTGAGCAGGATTCAGCTCTGCCATCCCCTTGCAGATGATACCAAAGCGGTCGCACAGGGTCAGATGCTTTACGCCCAGGTTCAGCAGATGCTTGGCGATGGCAATGCCTGCCGAACCTGCCCCGTTCAGCACGATTTTCGCCTCGTCAATCTTCCGATGGGTCACCTTCAATGCACCCAACAGCGCTGCCGCCACTACCACGGCGGTGCCGTGCTGATCATCGTGGAAGACCGGGATGTCGCAGACTTCCTTCAGCCTCCGTTCGATCTCGAAGCAGCGTGGGGCGGCAATGTCCTCCAGGTTAATGCCGCCGAAGCTGCCTGCCAGCAGGGACACCGTACGAACAATTTCGTCCACATCCTTGGAGCGAACGCACAGTGGAAAGGCGTCCACATCAGCAAAAGCCTTGAACAGGGCGCACTTTCCCTCCATGACTGGCATACCGGCTTCCGGGCCAATATCACCCAGCCCCAACACCGCCGTACCATCCGTTACCACGGCAACCAGATTGGCGCGGCGAGTCAGCTCGTAGGACTTTTCAGGATCTGCCTGAATGGCCAGGCAGGGTTCCGCCACACCAGGGGTGTAGGCAAGGGATAAATCTTCCCGGCTGTTGATGGGTGCACGGGAAACCACTTCGATTTTCCCCTGCCATTCGTAATGCTTCTTCAGCGACTCCTTGCGAACGTCCATGCTTCACCCCATCATCTCTGTCAGCACACGGTTCACCAATGCGCTGTCAGCCTTGCCCTTTACCCTGGGCATCAGGTTCTTCATGATGAGGCCTTTCTGCTTTGCTTCCGGCTTGTCGATGCCAAGACCTGCAAGCACCTCCCGAATCACGGCGGCGATCTCCTCGCTGTCCATCATTTTGGGTGCAAATTCGCTGTAGACCTTCATGCGATAGGTGTTTTCCTCAACAATCTCCTGCCGTCCGTTGGCGGTATCGATAGACTCCTGACACTGCTTGATTTCCCGCAGTACAACAGCGTTTTCCTCTTCCTCCGTCAGGTCTGCACGTTTATCGATAAACTTGTTTTTCAGTGCACTGAGCAGCAGTGAAAGGGCTTCCTTCCGGGGCTTGTCCCCATCCTTCAGTGCCTGCATCATGGCTGCACGTACCGTATCAATCTTCGACATGGTATGACTTCCTTTCCTCAAAGTATCAAAGATTCCACGCTTTTAGTTTACCCTTCTCCGTTCCATTTGTCCAGTACCGGAAGGGCATTTCAGGAGGATATCCATGACGCTTTCCAAGCGAGACCGTTTCTGCCAGGCTTTTCGCCGTTTTCCCGCACTGCATTGTCCCCGTTGCGGCGGTCTTCTGACCCTGGCAGGAGATGATTTTTTCTGCGTGCAGGGACACCACTATAACCTGAACCGCAAAGGATGCGTGAACTTTCTTTCCGCCCCTGTCAATACCTGTTATGACAAGGAACTGTTTGCCGCAAGACGGCGTGTCTTCGCTGCCGGTTGCTATGATCAGGTAGCGGAAGCCATCGAACAGCTGATGCCGCCGGGGAATCAGTGCATTTTGGATGCCGGCTGCGGAGATGGCTGGTACCTGTCCCGATTGCTGGAGGAGCATCCTGCTTGGGTCGGTGCTGGCATTGACATCAGCAAGGACGCTATTTTTCAGGCTACTGATCATCCATGTGAAGCCTTATGGTGCGTGGGAGATCTCCGCCGGCTTCCTTTCGGCGAACGATCCTTTACCGCAGTGCTGGATGTGCTGACCCCTGCCAACTACAGCGAATTTCAGCGGGTTTTGTCTCCTGGCGGACTGATGATCAAGGTTTACCCCGGCAAGCACTATCTCCAGGAGATTCGTCTGAAGCGCAGAATGCCCCTATATGCCGAAGGGAAGGTGGAAGCCTACCTGCACGAGCATGCGCAGGTAACAACCTCCCGTCACGTGACGGTGACTCATCCCCTTACGCCCCAGCTATGGCGAGACTTTGTGTGGATGACTCCCTTGGATCAGGATTTATCCCCGGAAGCAAAAGAAGCCTTGGCCCAGGATGCAGCAGAGGTAATCACCATTGACCTGCACATCGATGCCGTACGGCTGTAAACCAAAAGCACGGTAACGCTGCCACATTAGCAAGTGTTACCGTGCTTGTTTTATGCCTTGCTGCACGTTTGCACGATCTGCATCATTTCATCCCAATGGTCTTCCATTTCCTTGACCAAAGCAAACTGCGTCCGTGCCCGATCCAGATTATGGTTCTCCCGATGAATGTGGAAATACTTATCTCCATTCAGGTGATCTGCCAAGAAACGCATACCGCATTCCAGGGTCATCAACTTTGCGCCCATGGGCAGCAATTCGATTTCCTTCGCATTGAGGGCATTACGCATTTCCTTCAGGTAACCCTTGGTAAAGGCCTCGAACATGGGCAGGGACAGGTGCACCAAAGACAGATCCTGCTCATCTTCCGCCGCCGTGTTGGCGCCGAAGCGAATGGAGTCGCCAAAGTCATAGGCTGCTGCGCCGGGCATGACCGTATCCAGATCAATCACGCAAATGCCCCGGCCGGTAACCGCATCCAGCAGCACATTATTCAGCTTCGTATCATTGTGGGTCACGCGCAAAGGAATCTCTCCCTGTCGAATGGCCTCCAGCAAGATGTCGGTTTCCGACTTTCTTGCCTGGCAGAAGGCAATCTCCGGCCGCACATTCTTGACCCGTCCGCATGCATCCCGGACAATAGCATCTTCCAATTGCTGATACCGTGCCGGTGTATTGTGGAAGTCCCGAATCACCTCATGCAATTTATGCGCCGGAAAATCCTTCAGCTGACGCTGAAACTTGCCAAACGCTTCGCCAGACAGTGCGAAAAGTTCCGGCGTATCAGGCAGATCCCGGGATACGGTACCCTCAATAAAAGGATACATCCGCCAGTAATGACCGTCTTCATCCAGCACGAAGGAGCTTCCGTTATGGGTCTTCACCAAAGAAAGTGTTTCCCTTGCAGGGTCTCCCCCTTCAGCGAGAATCTGCTGCTTCAAATAGTCTGTTACCAGCTCAATGTTCTCCATCACCTCTTCCGGGTGAGGGAAAACATAGCTGCTGATCATTTGCAGAATGAACCGTCCCTGTGGCGTGGTCACACGATAGGTTTCGTTAATGTGACCGTTGCCGTAGGAAACAACCTCCTGTGGCACTGCCGGCAAGTCAAACCGGTCAATGATGGCATTGATCTTTTCTTCCATGTGGTATCTTCCTTTGTTGTGTTTTCCCGAGGGTTCTGCCACAGTTTAACCCTTCACACCGCCGGAAGTCAAGCCCTCCGCCAGATGCTTCTCAATGCACATGAACAGAATGATCACTGGGATGGTTGCCAGAATAGCAGAGGCAAACAGGTACTGCCACTCAATCATGTTGAAAGAGCTAAACTGCGTAATGCCCACCGTAATAGGCTTGTTGGACGGTGTGGAGATCAGCACAGTGGAAATGGTGTACTCGTTCCAGGAATTGATGAACACAAAAATCAGCGTGGTCACAATGCCCGGTGCCGCCATGGGCAGCAAAATGTTCCACAGTGCGCCTACCGTGCTGCAGCCATCAATGCAGGCGGCCTGTTCCATTTCCGGTGAGATGGAGACAAAGGTACCCCGCAGCAGCCAGATGGCAAAGGCCTGGTTAAAGGCGGCGTTAATCAGCATCAGGCCGATGATGGAGTCGTTCAGATGGAGGGTGTTCATCAGTTGAGAAATACCCACCAGCAGCACCACCGGGGAGAACATCTGGCTCATGATGACAAAGCCAAGAAACAGATTCCGACCCTTAAAGCGCATACGTGCCATAGCATATGCCGCCGGAATGCCGCAGATCATAGCGATCGCCGTTGCGCCGGTAGCCAGCAGCACAGAGTTCAGCAAATATTGCAGCACACCACGGTCGCAAATGTCCTTCAGGTTGCTCCATACCCACTGGGTGGGCAACATATTCAGGAAGTACATATCCGTGGTTTCCGCATTGCTGCGGAAAGCGGTAATGAACATCACGTAGAAAGGATACAGGATGAAAATGCAAACGATGATGACAAACAGGTACAGACCGCCACGCACCAGGGTGTCCTTCAGCTTGCCGTAACGAAGATACGTAATGCCGCACAGCAGCACCAGCATCGCAATGAACGCCGGCGTAATGGACCAGTTGATCTTGACCGTCAGACCCTTCAGCAGATCCAGCAGAGAATCCCCTGCCTCGCCATGGTAGAGGAAGGTATTCAAATCGGACAACAAAGATGCATTCTCAATGTGTCCACCCACCAGCAGATCTACCTGTCTGGAGAAGGTATAGATAATGGCACGAACAAAAGCATGAGCGGCAATGGCTGCAAACAATGCCGCAACACCTGCCAGAAGATACAGCCTGTGTGTCTTCGCGGACAGTTCGCCCCGAGGCGTAGCTAACGTACCACAGCTGCCCCACAGGAGCAATACCATGGAAATCAGCAGCAGAAGCAGCCATGCATGGGCACTGCCGGTAGCACCAATACCCGTCATGCCGGGTTCATAACCAAAGGAGGCCTTCACAAAATCGAAACCGCTGCGGGTAATGTTTTCCTTCACCGTGAAAGTCACCATGGAGGTGGTGACACCTTTGGAGTTTACCCGTTCCGTTACGGCTTCTTCAATGTAGGAGCCTTCATATTCCGCTGCCAGCGCCTCAACCTCCGCCTTCGCTTCCAGGTACTTTTCATCCCCTACGAAGGTGTTGGCACTGCGCTTCACGTAGATGTCCGTCTTGAAGGTGACCAGCGGCAGGGCAAAGGTCGCCAAGACCACTGCCACACAGCAGAAGCAGAGAATCAGCACAATCAAGTTCTTCTTCTTGCTCATGTACGATCCTCCTTCCGCAGAGAAATGGCCATGTACAGGCCTGCTACTGCACACAGAATCAGGAAACCAATGACAGAAAGCGCCGTTGCCGGTCCCTTCTTCTGATCATAGAAGGCCAGCATATACAGGTACGTAATCAGAGTGTCCGTCTTATTCGCCGGTGCGCCCTTGGTAATGGTATAGATAATAGGGAAAGAATTGAACACATAGATCACATTCAGCACCGTGCTCACCGTTAAGGAAGGCCGCACAAGTGGGATGGTGATCTTGCGCAGCTTCTGCCAGAAGGTAGCGCCGTCCACTGTTGCCGCTTCATAGTAAGCGCCGTCAATGGACTGCAAGCCAGAAAGTACGCAGAACGTCACAAAGGGGATGGTAACGAAAATGCCCACAAAGCATTCCCAGGCAAACTCGATTTGATAACTGGCACGCCAGTTGATGGCATCTTGGATAATGCCCAGGTTCAGCAGCACGTTGTTCAGGTTGCCGTATTCATACTTGATAATGTAGTTCCACACGGAAGCCTGAATCACCAGAGAAGTTGCCCAGGGAAAGACCACAATGGAGCGGGCAATCTTCCGACCATGGAATTTCTGATTCAGTGCCATGGCAATAATGAAGCCAAGCAGTGTGGACAGCCCCACAACAGAGACTACCCAGATCAGCGTGTTCATCATCACTGTACCGAAGACGGGTGCTGAAACAGCTTCCACAAAATTATCGAAACCGACAAATCCACCCACCATGCCGGCCTTGGAAATTTCGCTGAAGGAAAGCTTAAAAACAATGCCAATGGGGAAAACCACGAAAATCGTCATCAGCAATACGCTGGGGAGCAGCCACAGATAGGGCTCCCACTTATGACGAACAAGCACAGAAGAACGCACCGCAAATCCCCCTTCGGTTTTTCAATCGATGTGCCGTAAGCATCGCCGGATGAGGAACATCCCAAAAGAGAAGGAAGGAGGTCGGACGGTCCAACCTCCTTCCTTTGTGTTTCAGTTTACTTGGTAATCTTGTCCTGGAGTTCATCCAGCAGCGTCTTCACGTCGCCGCCGGTCAAAGCGCTCTGCTCAACAGCTGCTGCGCCCTGCTTCACGTCGATCCATTCAGTCTTGGCAGTGGGATAGAACTTGCAGCCGTCCAATACCTTCAGCCAAGCTTCAAAAGAAGGATTGGCGGCAACCAGTGCTTCCACAGCGGAGTTCACAGCAGGCAGGAAGTCTTCCATGCTGACCCAGCCCACATAGTTCTCAGGATCATAGAAGAAGGTGAGGAACTTGCCGATAGCCTCGTTGCGGGCAGCCTGGTCGGGAGCAGAATCGTCACGGAAAGCCATGATACGGTCCATAACGCCCACGGAGCTGGAGGTCTTGCCCTCATTGTGAGGAATGTCAGCCACAGCGTAGTTCACGCCGGTGTATCCCTTATCGGCGATGTAGGTAGGCAGAGAGTTGGGAGCGATGACCATGGCCAGCTTGCCTGCACCGAACATATCCTGCAGGTCATAACGGGTCTGGGTAGCAGGGTTGGGGTTGGTATAGCCCTTATTGTACAGACCAATGGCAAACTCGATAGCTTCCACGTTTTCAGCGGAGTTCACGGTCCAGTTGCCTTCGTCATCCACGAAGCCGCCGCCGTTGCCCCATGCATAGTAAGCAAAAGCAGCCTGACCTTCGTCGGTGGTCATATCAATGCCCCAGGGATACACTTCGCCGCCATAGTAATCCAGCAGTGCCTGGCAGGCATCTTCCAACTCAGCCCAGGTAGTGGGAACTTCCACGCCGGCTTCAGTCAGCAGATCCACATTGTAATACAGTGCACGAGCGGAAGCCAGGTCGGGCACAGCCCATACGGTTCCGTCGATGACGGACTGTTCGATAAAGCTGGGGAAGAAGTCGTTCAGCAGCTCTTCGGGGCAGTAGTCGCTTACGGGAAGCAGCAGACCCTCATTAGCGTAGTCCGCAAAGGAGTCCAGGTTCAGAATGTCAGGAGCGTTGTTGTTGCTGATCCGGGTAGACACCACGGTATACACATCGTTCCAGGAAACAACTTCCAGGTTCAGCTTGATGCCGGGGTTGGCTTCCTCGAACTTCTTCACAAAGCTCGTGCCGTTCATACCGGTGCCGGTGAACCAGTCGTTCGTCTTCGTACCATACTGACAGATGATTACGTCCAGCGTAATCTCATCCTCAGCAAAACTGACGGATACACAGGAGAGTAACATTGCAAGGGCCAGAACCAACGTGACAACCTTTTTCATGGAACCGTACCTCCTCTGTCAGGCAATTACTGCCTTTTGATGTACTCATTATACATGATTGTAAACTGTTTGTAAACCCTTTTACCCTGCTATACAGCAAGAAAAATAGAAATTATGGTTCTTTTTTAGTCAAAATGAACATGTATGCCATTGTCCCATTGTTCTTCCCTTGTATCTGCAAGCTTGACGCTTGATGTTGTCTGCATTATACTAACAGCAGGTGAAGCAGTTTTATCCTATCATATATGTGAACTGTTTTCACCGTGCAGTATCATCAAGAGAGGTGACTTTATGAGCGAGCACGCTTGCTCTCTTTGCCATATTGGTCTTGAAAATGTATCTGTTGTTCGTGGGGGGCAAACCCTGCTGCATGATGTATCCATGCATATTCACTGCGGTCAGCTGACGGTGCTTATCGGCCAAAACGGTGCCGGCAAGACGACCTTGATTCGTGCCTTGCTGGGCGAACTGCCCCACGGCGGAGAAATCCGCCATCTGGATGGAGAGGGCCGGGATCTGCCCCACTTATGCACCGGGTATGTCCCCCAGCATTTGCAGTTTGATCGGGAAATGCCTGTAACGGTCATGGATTTCATGGCAGCCGCTTTCTCCCGCCGTCCCGTGTGGACAGGCGTCAGCCGCAAAACTAAGGAAGCCGTGCTGGCAGCGCTGGACGATGTGGAAGGCAAGGAGCTTGCTTCCCGTCCCTTAGGCCGCTGCTCCGGCGGTGAAATGCAGCGGGTGCTGCTTGCCTTGGCACTGCATCCCGCTCCTGACCTGCTGGTGCTGGATGAGCCGGTTTCCGGCGTGGATCAAAACGGCCTGAAGCTTTTCCTGGACACAGTGGTGCGGCTGAAGAAAAGCCATCACATGGCAATTTTGCTGGTCAGTCACGATTTACGCCTGGTACGGGAATATGCCGATCATGTGGTGCTGCTGGATAAGACCGTGCTTTGCCAGGGTCCTGCAGAGCAAGTCTTCAACACGCCGGAATTTGATATGGTCTTCGGCTCGGGTGACAGAGAGGAGGAAGGCTGATGGAAGGCATTTATCAGGTCATGGATACGCTTCTTCCCTTCGAGGCGTTCCAGTTTACTTTTATGAAAAACGCATTCCTGGCCATCCTGCTGCTGACGCCTTTGCTGGGGCTTCTCGGCTCCATGGCAGTCAATCAGCAAATGGCATTCTTCTCGGATGCCTTAGGGCACTCCGCCTTGACCGGCATCGGTCTGGGCATTGTGCTGGGCATGAGCAGTGACCTGACGGCTATGCTGATTTTCGGCATCATCTGGGCTATTTTGATCTGCGTCATTAAGCAGACAGGTGCTGCTTCCGCCGACACGGTGATCAGTGTGTTTTCCTCCACCAGCATTGCGCTGGGATTGGTGATCCTTTCCCGAGGCGGCGGCTTCGCCAAATATTCTTCTCTGCTGATCGGCGATGTGCTGGCCGTTACCCCCACGGATCTGCTTTGGCTGGTGTGCGCCCTAATCGCCGGCATTGTGCTGTGGATGGTGATGTACAACAGTCTTCTGCTGACCTCCATTAATCCTTCGCTGGCCAAGAGTCGCGGCATTCATACCAGGCTGAGTGAAATGGCCTTTGTTGTTCTTGTTGCCGTAGCCGTCATGCTGGCCATTCGCTGGGTCGGCGTCATGCTGATCAACGCACTGCTGATTCTCCCTGCCGCCGCCGGGCGAAACCTGGCTCGAAACAGCCGCCAACATGCCCTTTACAGTGTTCTGATCGCTCTGGTGTGTGGCATTGCCGGACTGTTGAGTGCCTACGCCTGGGATACGTCCGCCGGTGCCGCCATCGTGCTGTATGCCGCCGCCTGCTATGCCGTCTCGCTGGCGCTTCGCAAAGTGCGGCGCGGATAAACCGAATGAATGTGAAAGGAGCTCCGCATGGAACGGATCCTGATGCTTATCCCTGCCGACTGTTATGCGGACGCTGCACCGGCACTGGCTTCTGCCAAGGATAACTCCTTTTCTCCTCAGCGAATCAGCTATGGCATTGTCCTTCAGGAGGAGCCTGGTGAGGAAGACCTGACCGCCATGCGGTCACTGGGCAGTGTCCTCTTTCTTGCACCGGCGGATGATCCTTGGAGCAGCTTTCCTGCCCTTTGGCAGGGGGAAGGCTACGTTTTGTTGTCCCATCCAGCCATGCGTTTCGCACGGCATTGGGACATGCAGCTGCTGAATGCCCTCCACGCCTGCCGCTCCGACAGCGATTGGCAGTGCGTTTTAACCGGGTTTCCCCCGACGCCGGATGATCCGGTAGATGCCGTTTCTCCCGTGGCGGCGGAAAGCTTTGACGCCTCCGGCTGCCTCTGCTTTCATAAAGGTACGCCCTTGCGCTATGCCAAAGTCCCCGAAACATCTGCATTTCTGAACCCTGCCTTCTGCTTTGGTCCTGCTGCCTTTTTCACTGCCATGGCCGAGGAAACGCCTCCCCGGTTTCTGGCAGCTTTCCGTAGCAAGTGGGCACTGTTCACCCTGCACAAACCATTGATTCACATGGCATGGAACACGCTGATCGCCCCTTGTCCTATTCCCGGCGGAGAAGGACGTGTATCCGGGCTGGCACGGTTTCAGCTGAAATTTCCCATGAAACTGGAGGAACGCAAGCTTTCCGGCATGGCACGGACGGGTATCTTTACCCCGGATCTCAATTTTCCCACACGCATTCCCCTGGCCGTGCGGCTTCAGGAGTCCTGGCACACTGCTGCGGAGCGGAAAAGCCGCCTGTCCCCTCTGTTTGTAACCGCTTATGTTTCCCTGCCGGAACCCGGCGAACGACTGCCGGAGGAAAACTTCTGCCGCTTCGGCCGTTTGTCCCAGATGCGAAATCTGGCACTACTCTGTTTTGCGGACAGTGCCATGTCCCGCCGGCTCCTGCCTATGCTGCCCAACGTATTGGAGTACAAGCCCCGCTACGGACTTCCTCTGCCGGTCGAAAACCCGCAGGAAGAAGCCGGCAAGCTTTTTGCCCTGTCGAAAATGTTCCTGCTGGCACAGGGGCGTGAAAAGTTCCTCAGCCATTCCCATTACGGGTGGATTGATTTCGGCTACCTCGGATACCCGGTTTATGAGCGGGCGTCCCTGAGTTGGGAAAGCCTGTGTACCGATCGAATCGTTCTTGCTACCGTAAACGGCAAGGTGGATCTGTCCATGATCATCGTTCCGGAAGAGCGGCTCAATGATCTGTGTGCCGAAATTCTCCGCCGATGCAAGGACACGCTGCAGTCCCTGCACACCTTGCCGGAGGAAGGGCAGCTGTGGCAGGATATGCTGCATGATCTGCCGGACTGGTTTGAACCCATGGAGCTGCCCAGGCGCAACGGACTACTGGAACTGGCGATGCTTGCACGAGCCGAAGAATTTCATACACAGTGAGAAAGGCATTGCCTACGCTCATCCATGTATCGCCCTGCTCCTAATTAAACCATTTTGCCGGAAAATCTGATACAATCAATTTCGCCAGAACCATGCACATAAAGGACGCTGGTGCAATGCAAAGTCAAGCCCTACCATTCGAACCCGATTCTCAGTCAAAGCAGCCCGTCGCTTACTATCATCTGCCCGGCCTGTTTGAGTTCTATGACTTGTATCGGCTTTTTCTTCCCCTGTATCGGAACCACCGGGAATATTTTTACGCCTGGTGTGCCATTGGTTCCATCTATGGTGCCCCGGCGGACTGCCTGTGGGGCGGCGGTCGGGTTGGCTTCGGGGACAACGATCCAAAGGCCGTGCTTGCCCTCACAAGGGAATACGGTATTTCCGCACGGCTGACATTCAGCAATTCCCTGCTGACGAAGGAGCATCTGTCCGACAGGAAGTGCAACAACCTGTGTCAGTTTTTCGCAGAAAGTGAACATCCGCGAAACGGAATCATTCTCCATTCGGATTTGCTGCTCGACTACATAACGACCCGCTACCCTCAGCTGTACTGTGTTTCCTCCACCACCAAGGTCTTAACGGATTTCGATGATTTGTTGCAGGAAGCCCGGCGTTCCGCTTTCCACTATGTCGTCCCGGATTTTCGGCTGAACAAGGCCTTCCGACAGTTCGATACGCTCACTCCTGCCCTAAAAGCAAAGGTAGAATTTCTCTGCAACGAGTGCTGCTTCTTCGGCTGTAAGGAACGTAAGCAATGTTACGAAGCCGTCAGCCGGAAAAATCTCGGTGAAAACGTGGAACATCATTGTACCGCTCCGCATGCAGCTGAGGGGTACCGTTTTTCCCTCGCCATGAAAAACCCGGGATTCATCAGCATCGACGACATTCAGCATCTTTATCTGCCCATGGGCTTTTCCCAATTTAAGCTTGAAGGCAGAGGCCTCGGCAGTGCCATGGTTCTGGAATTTTTGTTGTATTACATGGTAAAGCCGGAGTACCAGCTGGACGTACGTGAAGCCATTTACCTGGACGCTATGCTGGATCTGTTCTGACAAAAACGCCCCGCTCATCATATCACTGACGAGCGGGGCGAAACTGTATGCGTTTTTATTCCACAATGGGAGAAGGAGACGCGGACAGGACGTACTTCTTGTGCCAACGGCGATACAGCAGCACGGAAATCACGGTGCCAACCGTCCAGCCCACAGGCCAGGACATCCAGATGCCGGTCACCTGCCAGATGCCGGAGAACACCCAGGTCAGTGCCACACGAAGAACCAAGTCCGTGGAGGTGGAAATCATGAACACAGCCATCTGCTGAGCTCCACGCAAGATGCCGTCGAAGGTCAGCTTGGTGGCGACAACAATGTAGAAGGGGGTTACAATCCGCAGGAAGTTAACACCAATCTGTGTTGCTTCCGCATCCCCATCGGTAATGAACAGACCAATCAACTGGTTGCTGAAGATCAGATACACAGCGGTAAACAGCACCGCAAAGCCGCCGCTGAGCAGCCATCCCCACATGGAGCCGGAATGTACCCGCTCCTTTTTGCCTGCACCGATGTTCTGTGCGGAATAGTTGCTCAGGCCGTTGGAGATTGCGGTAATGGAAGTAATGGTCATGTTATTCAGCTTAATGGCTGCAGCATAACCACCCATGGCCGCCGTGCCGAAAGAATTGATCACGCTCTGGATGATAATATTACCAATGGAGATGAAGCCCTGCTGAAAGGCGCTGGGAATGGCCACATGGAGGATTTTCCACAGGATGGGGAAGGAGAACAGGCGGCTGTCTCCCTCATGCTTCAGGGTATGCACCTTCTTCAGGATGGCAACCAAGGCGGCGATGCCGCTCAGACTCTGGCACAGGAAGGTTGCCCAGGCAACGCCTGCAACGCCCATGTGGAATTCCTTCACAAAGAGGATGTCCACAAAGATATTGGAAACGGAGCTGACAGCCAGGAACCAGAAGGGCGTTTGAGAATCGCCCAAAGCAGAGAAGATGCCCGTTGCTACATTATAGATCAGCAGGAACACGTAACCCAGCAGGTAAATGTTCAGATATAGTTCGGAATCGGCGAAGACTTCTTCGGGCGTGTTGATGAGCCCCAGCAGCCACGGCGAAATGCAGACACCGACCAGCGTCAGCACAAGACCCATGACGGCAGAGAAAATCAATGCCGTATGCACGCAGGTGCGAACGTTGCCGTACCGCTTCTGGCCGTAGAAATCGGCGGTAATGACGGAAGCACCGATGTTGCAGCCCATGGCCATGGCAATGTAGATCAGGGTAATCTCATAGGAATTACCAACGGCAGCCAATGCGGCTGTGCCGATATACCGGCCTGCTACAAAGCTGTCTGCCACGTTGTACAGCTGTTGGAAGACGATGGAGCCAAAGAGCGGCAGGATGTAACTGAACAGTACCTTGCCAGGATGTCCTGTGGTAAGATCCTTCATGTGTGAAAAGCCTCCATTTATTCAGGCATTGGGAATGTGCGGCCTTCAGTCGCAACGGATATTTTAAGCTTGACAGAGGCGAATGTAAAATATATCATTAAACCGAAATCAATAACCGTTGGTTATGAATGGAGGAAGAGGATGGAATTCAACCAGCTGCGATATTTCATGGCCGTGGCAGAAAAAGAGCACATCACCCGAGCCGCGGAGGAGCTGCACATTGCCCAGCCGGCGCTTACGAAATCCATCCGCAAACTGGAAGCGGAACTTGGTTATCCGCTGATTGCCAAGAAGGGACGCAACATTGAACTGACTTCCTTCGGGCGAGCCCTCCAGGAGCTGTTGGCCGATCCCTTAAGCAAGCTGGATGCCATTCCCGGGCAGCTTCATAAGTTGGCACGTGGGGAAAGCGCCACCATTCGTCTGAAGCTGCTGGCAGCCTCCACTTTTGCTACCGCCTGCGTGGTCAATTACCGCGCCGCGCATCCCCAATGCCGCTTTGACTTAATGCTGGACGAAAGCGGTGCAGAAGCAGACATGGTTATCGATACCTGCGGCATGAATGAAACCATCACCGGCGGGCTGACCTTTTCAGAGCCGGTGTATCTGGCCGTGCCAAAGGAGTCTGTTTGGGCTAAAAGCGACAGCATCTCCCTGAAAAAAGTGCGTGAGGAAACCTTCATTACTTTGGCAGGCAACAGAAAGTATACGGATTTGTGCACCTCCTGGTGCCATCAGGCCGGTTTTGTCCCCCGCAGTTCCTTTGAGGGAGACAGTCCTGCCACTGTGCGGAACCTGATCGCCTTAGGATGCGGCGTAGGCTTCTGGCCAGAAAGAACCTGGGGGGATGCAGGCGAAGGCATCGCCCTGCTGAAGGTTACCAGCCCCGAATGCGGTAGAAAGCTGATCCTCCGCTGGTCGGAAAACAGCTGTGCCTCCAGTCACATTGTACATGATTTTGTGAATGCTTTTGTGCAGGAAATGCAGCATCTTTTTAGCACACCCTAATTCTCACCAGAAAATACTTGTTTTTTTCGTTACACTTGACAAACGCCGCCGATGGTGCTTAAACTAAAGCCGCAGCAAGGTTTGCCTTACTGCTGTTTGTTGTAGAGATTTTCAAAATTGATCCTGAGGAGGAACCATGAAAAATGCTTGGTGGGCGGCTTTGGCGCTTGGTACAGTCGCCCTTTCCGCATCAAAGCCCCAAGGTCATAACCTGATGAAGCTTCCTTCTTTCCGGGGTGTGGTGGAAGTTCGTTCCAGCCTTCCCGGTCGGATGCGGTTATACATTCCTGCTCTAGCGGCAAATTCTGCCCAAGCAGAGGAAATGAAGCATCAGTTGGAAGCAACAGGTGCTGTCCATGCCGTTGAAATTACCAGCCGTACCTCCACCCTGCTGGTGCGCTATGACGAATCGCAGGTGGAAGGGGCTGTTGTGGAAGGTGCCGTCATCAAGCTGCTGGGCTTGGATGAGGCCATTGCCTGTGAGCCGGTAAGCCGCATTTCCACCTGCGTCAAGACCCTCTATGATGCGGTAAACCGCGGACTGTGGGATGCCACGAACGGGCTGGTAACCGTGAAGGCTTTAACCGGTACCGCCCTGACGGTGGCCGCTGTACGAAGCATCGCTTCCACCGGTTGGGCTTTGCCCGGTGCAGCCACCATGCTTTGGTGGGCGGCTCGCCTGTTCGGAGGCGAAAAGGCATGAACATCTTCCAGGAAGGCCTGCTTCGGCTGTACCTGAAACCGGTGGTGGAAAGCGACTTGCCGGGACGGCTGCGGATTCGCTTCCGCAAGGCCGATCTTCTTCCGGCAGAGGCTCTTCCCTACCTGCACTACATCTACGATGTGCTGACGCTTCTGGATGGTGTGCACGATGCAGCCGTGAATCCCCGCATCGGCACGGTGCTCATTACCTATGATAAGGATCAAACAAACGCCAAGAAAATTCTTCACTGGGTGGATACGGTCGTAGATACAGGCCTTACCCTGGCGAAGGAAGATACTTGGCAGGGCGCAAGCGAAGAAACCATCGCCCGCATGATGCGGGAACGATTGGAACTCCGCCTTGCGAAAATCAAAGAAGGTTGAGAAAATGCTGCATAAGGAATCTCAAAAGGATTGGATGAAGTGCCACATCATGCACAGCCTGACAGGACGTGTGCGTTTCCGTGTCACCGGATTGGCATTTCTGCACGATTCCATGAAGGAACTGGCTGATGAGCTGATTTCCCTTCCCGGTGTGGTCAAGGCGCAAGTCACCCCCTGCACGGAAAGCGTGCTTCTTTGCTTTGACCCCAAACAAGTGGACACGGATGCGCTGACAGAGCAGGTAGATTTGATCTTTGCCAAATACGCCATGCCGGCCATGCGTGCTCTTCACGCTTCCAATAAGGAAGATGTGGCAGAGCAACCCATGACCACCGCCAAACTGGCAAAGCGGCTGGCTGTGAATGCAAGTGCTTTGGTACTGGGAAACACCCTGTTTACCGCTCCCCTGCTGGCCGGTGCAGCAGCAAACTTCACCTCTCTGGAAGCCTTGGCCAGTTTGGGGCTTACCATGCCCATGGTACGCAATGCCTGGGAGGGGCTGAAGAAGGATCATCGCCCCAATGCCGATTTTCTGACGGTCACTTCCATTGTGGCCAGCCTGATGCTGGGCAATGCCCATTCCGCACTGATGATCCTGGCACTGTCCGACCTGGCGGAACTGATGACCTCCTACACCATCGAGCGCACCCGTTCTTCCATTAAGAAGATGCTTTCCGCTGACGATGGAGACGTGTGGAAGATTGCAAACGACGGTCAGCTGGTCAAGACCCCCATCGGACAAGTATCTATCGGTGATACGGTTGCCGTGCATACCGGCGAAAAAATCGCCGTGGACGGCGTAGTGGTTTTCGGCAGTGCCGTGGTGGATCAAAGCGCCATTACCGGCGAATTTGTTCCTGCCGAAAAGCACGAGGGGGACGAGGTTTTCGCCGGTACCGTTGTAAAGAACGGCAACATTCACGTGCAGGCCAGCAAGGTAGGCGACCAAACCGTGGTCAGCCGCATTGTGGGCATGGTGGAAGCCAGTGAGCTCAAGAAGGCGCCCATCCAGCGCTATGCGGATAAGTTCTCCAATTACCTGGTTCCGCTGAATTTCCTGCTGTGTCTGAGCGTGTGGCTGGTAACCAAGAATCCGCAGAAAGCATTGAAGATGCTGGTTATCGATTATTCCTGTGGCATTAAGCTGAGTACGGCCACTGCCTTCTCCGCTGCTATTAACACAGCCGTGAAGCGCGGCGTGCTGATTAAGGGCGGTACCTTCATTGAGCAGATGAGCAATGCCAACACCGTGCTGCTGGATAAAACCGGCACCATTACGGAAGGCAAGCCTCGTGTGCTGTCCATGGTAACACTGACCGATGACATGGATGAAAAAGAAATCCTGTCCTACGCCATGGCTGCCGAAGAGACCAGCACCCATCCTCTGGCCAGTGCCATTCTCGGATACGGTCGCAGCATCGGTGCGGAAATTCCCGCCCACGGAGAAGTGGTTACCGAGGTTTCCCGCGGCAGCCGAACCGATGTGGATGGTAAAATTGTCCGTGTGGGCAATATGAAGTACATGCAGGAAAACGGCGTCAAGACCCGCAAAAGCATCCCCGATGCGCATGGCGCTATCCCCAATTACGTGGGCATTGACAACCGAATCGTTGCCGTGCTCTTCGCTATGGACAGTCCCAGAGAGAATGTCCGCCGTGCCATCAATGCCCTCCGCTATGACGGCGTAGGCGACATTGAGCTGTTGACCGGAGACATGGAAGCACAGGCACGTGCTGTGGCTGACCAAGTAGGTGTAGACGGCTTCCGTGCCCAGCTTCTGCCGGAGCAGAAGGCCGAAGCAGTGTTGAAGCTGCAAACCCGGGGCAATGGTGTGGTGATGGTAGGCGACGGCATTAACGATGCTCCTGCCTTGGCCTATGCGGATGTGGGCATTTCCTTGGGTAGCAAGTCCACAGACATCGCCATGGAAACCAGCGATATCATCATCAACCGTGACGACCCCATGATGATTCCGGAGCTTCGGCATTTGGCTCGCTCCACCATGCGGATTGTGCAGCAGAACTTTGCCATGGTCATCGGCATTAACACGGTGGGGTTGATTCTCGGCGCAGCCAGCGGCATCTCCGTCATGATGAGCGCTCTGCTCCATAATGCCTCCACCATTCTGGTAGTCGCCAATTCGCTGCGGCTGATGTTCTTCCCGCCCATGGAAAGGAGCTGACAGACCCATGCACAACGAACAAGGTGCGCTGCACTTGGAGGTACTCAGTGCAATTCCCGGACGGATCCGCATCCATCTGGAAAAGCCGGTCGGATCCACTGTTTCCTTCCGCAATATTCTAGGTGTACGGAAAGTGCAGTACAACGCACGCATTCAAACCATGCTGTGCCTGTATGACCCGGCAGTCATCACGGAAGAACGGCTCATTATCCGCCTCGGTGCAGTGTATGCCGCCCAGGCGAACACAAAGCTGCTGCATGTCAAGCGCTGTGAGGAAGAAGGTTTCTCCATGGCACCCAGCGGCTATATGGCGCTAGGCTGCATTGCACTGGACAGTGCCTTAACCGCCATGGGTTCCAGCCTGACCAACGTGACCCGTTGGCTTTCCGTTGGTTCCACCCTGGCCGCTGTAGTCGAGCATGGTTATCAGGAACTGCACGTCCGCGGAGCCTTCGATCCGGAGGTCATGTCCGTTGTGTATCTGTTCAACTCCATTGGGAAGCCTAACAGCATCCAGGCTTGCCTGGTCGCCTGGGCTCTGACCTTCGGCCGTCATCTGCTGCCTCACAATCCTCGCGAGCAAATGTACATGGTGCGCCGCAAGGGACCGAACGTAAAACTGACCCCCATTAACGATGGTGGTAATGGCGTCCGCTACGCCGGGGAAATGATCACCCGGGGTATGCAGATGATGACGCCCAAGCCCTAATCAATTTCCATACAACCAATCATGAAGGAGGAATTCAACATGTTCAATCTGAATGCAAATCCCCTGGTCAAGGGCATCCTGATCGGCGTAGGCGTCAGCGTGGTTGGCTTCTGCGCTTACAAGCACAATGAGGAAAAGGTGGACAACTTCATGCGCCGTCACGGCGTGAAGGTAAACACCCCCTCTGCCGGCTTCGAGACCATGTCCGTGGAAGACCTGATGCGTACCAAGGAATCCATTGAGGACCTGATTGCCGAAAAGGAAATGCAGGAACAGAGCGTAACGGTAGAAGCCGAGCCCGCCGCTGCCCCTGCACAGGCATAATCGCAGTCTTTCAGTCACCAATGTCATGGAATGGTTTACCAAAAGAGCTCCCGCATTACCATGCGGGAGCTCTTTTCTATTATGGCCACGCCATGTTCATGAAGTTGAAGTCCTTCCAATACTTCGGCGGTATAAGTAAATGCCCACGTATGTGCCAAACACATTGTGGATCATATCATCCACTTCAAACCAACCCAGCCGGAAAATCAGCTGGCTCACTTCAATAAACAAAGTCAGTAAGAAGCCAAAAGCCAGTATTTTCCACGTTGGCATGTGTTCATAGGCACCGCTCATCAAAAAACCGAAAGGCAGAAACAAGACAATATTCTGTGCCACCCCTATCAACGGTTCCAAGGTAAAACCGGATGATGCTTCTGCCTCCCCGCGGAACAGCTGAATCAGGGACGAAAAAGTTCGTATATCCCAGCCGAGTGCCTTCATAAAAGCACGGAAAGGAACGAACACAACAGGATACTCCCCCCGGGAACGTGTAAAAAGGGTAAAAGCCCAGTTAACAAGCAAGTACGCCGGAATCAGCAGTCCCATGATCTGCCGAAACCGCTGAGGAGATAAACCAGCCTGCAGCTGCCGGGTAATGTAAACCATCATCACCGTTAAGGCAAGACCCACAAATAACAATATCATCTTTATTGATACAAACGCAGCTCCCGAAGAAGCTTTTCTCTTTTCTTTGCAGATTGAACCGCCTGTTTCACGCTGAATTTTTTTCGTTTTCCCAGCAGCATTCTCACCGTCCAGCGAGCCGGATAAAAAATGCTGAACGGCACGATCCAAAGGGCGCTCTTTGCCCATGGGTGATAGAACCTGATTCGCCTGCGGACGTACTGAAAATAATTGCGTACAACAGAATTTCTTGTACCGTTGTCCACATTATAGACATCTGTCAGCACAGCTCCGAAGGGGCGCTGCTGTCCGTTGGATTGGAAATTTCCGCCCTCCAGGATATCTGCCATCAGCGCATCTGCAAGGGATTCATCTGCATCAGCGCACCATGGAAAAGGCGGCAGTGCCAGATACTTTTCGCAAATCCTGGTGATGACTTTTGCAAATTGCAGCAACCCACACGCTTCCAGCAAAGCAAGCTGTTCCGAGCCGATCTGCTGACGCTGGGCATGCACCGCCACAGCCCAGTCGCACAGCTGACGTAAGCCAATGCCTTCTGTAGCCAAGTGCTGATCCATATGTGCCAGCAGAGATATGATTTGATACATGCCTGACAGTGCAGGAAAGGTATCATCCCCCACGTGCATCGTTTCCGTATGTTGAAGGGCGTCGGCCATAAACTTCCTTGCAAAAAGGCCTTTTTCACTCTCCGGGAAAGTGGAAACCATGCTATGCATTTCCACGCTTACGCCCTGCCTTTCCAGGCAGATATGTTTTTCGCTGACGTGGGTTTTTGTGAAGCCTTGCTGATACAGCACATGGCAGGCTTCCGCAACGGTTTCCTGGGTGAACAGGATATCAATATCCCCCAAGACACGAAGCTCCGGATGAGGATAGAAGCATGCCAGGCTTGTGCCCTTCAAAATGGCGCAGGAGATCCCCTGCTGCTTAAACAAAGCAAGGACTTCCTGCTGAGTTTGCATCAGTTCTTCCGACCCATGGGAAGCAGAAACCGCCGTACCGCATATTCTGCTCATCAATGCATCGGAGAGATCCGGCAACTGCATGATGCTTGGGAAAAGCAGCGCCGTTACCGCATGGCGGTCGCCCTCATCCAATACAGCCGACCAGTCGACAGATGCAAAATCCATTGTCAAATCATGCTGAAACAATTCATGTGCCAGCAAGGAAAGCAGGTGCTTTTGTTCTTCCGTAGGCACGATGGGCATTCCTCCTTGCACGTCGTCATTTACAAGGCATAGTATCCCACGACTTGCCATGGAAGTCAACCCCGGCAACCGGATTTCATTTACTCTCCTTGTTCCGCTTCAATCATCTTCGCCACCCGGGTCAGCTCTTGGGTCAGCTGTTCTGCCGTCAATTGACCACCCACAAATCTCGCTTTCAACTGACGGAAGTTCTTTGCATCCTTACTGTTGCTGAAGGTTCCGGGCTTCGTTACATACAAGTAATCCCCATAAGAGCGGTAGGTTTTGAGTGCTGAAGGAGAGACAATATACTTTCTGTTTTCGTTTTCCAATAGATCTTTCAGAATAGCTTGCTGACGTTCCAAGCCGTATTCAAGTTTGTCCCGTTCATCATCGGTCAAATCCTCACGGCGAAGTTGGTTCTCCGATTCTTGAATAAAATCTTGTTGTTGTGCCACGTTCGCATCGTAGTCAGGATCAGGAACAGGCTCCGCATTCTGATAGAGATAGGCCGAATTCTGAGCCAAATTATTTTGAAGCAAAGATTCCATCAATTCAATGCATAGCTTCGGATTCTCTGTCTTTGCATTCACCGCATACAGAGAAAGATAGACGGAAATTAACTTCGGTTGATCGTCATTCAACCGTAAGGACAGAAAGTGTTTGTTTTCATCCTTCAAAAAAGCTACTGCCGTGCCGGAGTTCACTATGGAACCTGTTGCCTCCGTTGCGGGATCATAATCATACAATTCTTTGCCTATCTGTGCACAACGCTTCAGTAGGGTG
>CAVKHY010000021.1:0-3787 GCA_963656345.1 bacterium
GAGCACAGCGCCTGCAAAGCCAAGAACCATAACACCCAGCAGGGTTCCCCGCATCAGTGTAAAGGGCAGGCATACAGAGGTAAGCACCATCAATCCTACCGTGCCCGCTGCAATGGTCGCCATGGTGGAAATAGCCGTTGCGTTGTGTCCGAAGTGTGCCATGATCATGGCAGCAATGGCACACAGCGTTACGCCTGCCGCACCCGGAACGGCATTACGCATAACGGTTTCCAGGAATTTGCCCTGCACCCTCTCCCGGTTAGGCTCCAGTGCCAGGAAAAAGGTCGGTATGCCAATGGTCACGGACGAAATCAGCGTCAGCTGAATGGGCTGGAAGGGGTAGTTCAGCGGGAACAGCAGCGTAATGATGCTGAGGGCAAAGGAATACAGTGTCTTCACCAGGAACAAGGAAGCGGCACGAGTGATATTGTTGATGACCCGGCGACCTTCATCCACCACCAAGGGCAGGGAGGCAAAGTCTGCATTTAGCAGTGTCAGCTGGGCTGCGTGCTTCGCTGCATCGGCACCGCCTGCCATGGCAATGGAGCAGTCTGCCGTCTTCAAAGCGGGAATATCGTTAACGCCGTCGCCGGTCATCGCCACGCTATGACCATTGCTCTTCAAAGCCTCTACCAGCTGCTTTTTCTGCATGGGCGTTACACGGCCGAAGACCGTATATTTTTCGGCCGCTTCCCGAAGTTGGCTTTCGGTGGTCAGGGTTGTGGCATCTACCCATCGATCCCAACCTTCCAGCTGCACACGCTTCGCAATGGAGGACACGGTACGAGGGTCGTCGCCGCTGATCACCTTGATGGTCACACCCTGCTGATGGAAATAAGCCAAGGTGTCGGCCGCATTTTCCCGCAGTGCATCGCTCAGGCAGATCAGACCCAGCACCTGCGTCACAGGAGGAGCATCCGTGTCCGTGACACACCCTTCTCCCCGTGCCAATACCAGCACCCGAAAGCCTTCTGCCGTATAGGTGTCAATAGTTTGGCGCAGCCCATCAGGAAAATGATCTTCCAATACAAAGCTGGGTGCGCCCAGAATCAGAGTATCCCCCTCCGAGAAGGACACAGCCGATTTCTTCCGCTTGGATGAAAAGGGCAGGGTTGCGATGGGATGAACATCGGCAGGCTTCACTGCATCTGCCATGGCCTTTAATGTGCCGTTGCTGGTTTCAAATGCGCCCAAGAATCTGGCAAGAGACGAGCAAAGGGTATCTTCATCCGTATCAACCGGAATCAGCTTCTCCAGCTGCATCTCGCCCTTTGTGATGGTGCCTGTCTTATCCAGACAAAGCACATCCACCCGTGCCAGGGTCTCTATGCCGTACAGTTCCTGCACCAGGGTTTGATGACGCCCCAGCTTCACCACGCCTACTGCCAGCGCCACGCTGGTCAGCAAGATCAATCCTTCAGGAATCATACCGATCATTGCGGCCACGGTGGACGGAATCGCAGCCGTCAGTGCCGTATGGTTCAGGAAATACTGCTTGCAGAACAGCAGCAGCCCCAGCGGAACCAGAATCATGCTGATGCGGCGAACGAGCTGGTTCAGTTCCGTCATCAGCACCGAGTTAGGCCGTTTGATGGCCTTGGCTTCTCGGGTCAGTGCCGCAGCATAGCTGGCCGCACCCACATGCACGAGTTGAGCCACAAATCGTCCTTCGGTAATGTAGCTGCCGGACATGAGCCAATCGCCGGCATGCTTCCCAATGGCATCGCTTTCCCCGGTCAAAAGGGATTCGTTGGCTGCGCCGCCGCCGGAGCGGACAATAGCATCCGCCAGTACCTGATCTCCTGCACGAAGCACCACCAAATCATCCTGTACCAATTCATCCGGCGTGCAGGTGATTTCCTCGCCATTGCGAATCGCATGCGCCTGGGGTGCATTCAGCAGCTGCAGCTTTTCAATGGTGCGTTTCGCACGCAACTCCTGAATGGTGCCGATAAGGGTGTTGGAAAAAACCACCCCAAGAAACAGCATATTTCTGTAAGAGCCAACCAACAGCAGGCATGCCGCCAAGGCAAAGTTCAGCAGATTAAACAAGGTGAAGAAATTGCTCATCAGGATTTGCCAAACAGATTTACCTGAGTCGGCCTTCACCTTGTTGGAAAGCCCATCACGCTGGCGGGTTGCCACCTCTTCCGAGGTAAGTCCTTCATCCGCTGTGGGGATAAAATGATCCGGCGTGCCGGACGGAATGTGAAGCGTTTCTGCCATGCAAACCTCCGTGTGTTTTGCAAAGTTGTTAAGAGGAGTATAGCACCTTTGGTTTGGTTTATCCAGTTTAGAATTGTAAAAAGATATTGAAAACATTGCATTTTTTCATCAAAGAACGCTGCTGTCAGAAATGTTTTCCACAGCAGCGCTTTTCTCTTGAAATTTTTCTTACAATGTATTCACCAAGTCATACAAATCCCGGCGGAACTCCCGTTTCGCCTGCAGTGCCTTTTCAATCGGCATATAGAATACTTTGCCCTGATGAACGCCGATCACCTGATTGCTGATGCCGTCACGAAGCAGACGCACTGCCAGATTGCCCGCCTCAAAGGCAAATGCGCTGTCCTTAGCCACAGGCTCTGCACCCCGCTGGGTATAGCCGATGACCGTCGCCCGCACTTCTGCCATGCCGCACATGCGCTTGAGAATCGACGCAAATCGAGATGCACTGATAGGCTCCCCTTCAAAGCATTGCTTCCCGCGGCTGGTTAGGAACGTATACATGTCAAAGGGTGCCATGGATTCCCAACATCCTTCCGCCACCACAATGCTGGCTCTGGTATTCCCCTTCGCAATCAGCTTGTTCAGTCTTGCGGCAATTTCCTCCACCGACCATGGGACTTCCGGTACCACAACGATTTCTGCCCCTGTGGCACAGGCTGTTTTCAAGGCGATGTCGCCGCAGTGACGTCCCATGACTTCAACAACGGCAGGCCGATCATGACTGCGTGAAGTGGCCCGAATGGAACGGACTGCTTCGGTACAAACCTGCACCGCTGTTTCAAAGCCCAGGGTCATTTCCGTATAAGCCAGGTCATTATCAATGGTACCCGGAATGCCGATGCAAGGGATGCCGAGCTCACACAGCCGCATAGCCCCTTGGAAGCTTCCGTCACCGCCAATGACCACGAGGCCGTCAATTTCCAAATCATGCAGCGTCTTGACCGCAACAGCCTGCCATACAGGATCCAGAAATTCTTGGCACCGGGCCGTCCGCAGATAGGTGCCCGGCTGGTCAGCGATGTCCAGCACCGTATCCAGTACCATCTCCATGACATCATCCCGCAGGTTGGTACTTTTGCGCAGCAAGCCGTTATAACCCCGCTTGATGCCCACCAACGGCATCCCATACAGCGATGCGCTTCTGGCAATCGACATAACGGCAGCATTCATCCCCGGGCTATCGCCGCCGCTGGTCAGCACACCAATCTTTCGCATGAGCATTCCTCCTTGTCAAAAACCACAGAGGGTCTGCCCCACAGCATGGAGCAGACCCGAAAAAGTTGATTAACCCTTGATACCCGTAGATGCAATGCCTTCTACCAGAGACTTCTGGAAGATGAGGAAGATCACTGTCGCCGGCACAATGGACAAGGTGGACATGGCCAAGGTAGAGCCGATATCCGAGCCGGAGGAGGGGTCGTTAAACAGCTGCAGTGCCAGAGACACCGGGCGCATGCTGGCACGATTGACGTACAGCAGGGCGGACAGGTAATCGTCCCAGCGCCAAATGAAGGAGAAAATAGCGGAGGTCACAAGGGCGGGCACAATCAGCGGCAGG
>CAVKHY010000021.1:3797-9589 GCA_963656345.1 bacterium
GGCAGGATAATGCGGAAGAAGATTCCGTAATAGGAACAGCCGTCGATCTTTGCCGCTTCGTCCAGGGACGCAGGAATGCCACCGATGAAGTTCATGATCAGGTACACGAAGAATCCCTGAATGGCGAAGAAATAGGGCAGAATCATGGGATAGTAGGTACCCACCCAATTCAGATGCCGATACCACATGAACTGAGGAATCATCAGGATCTGCGCCGGCAGCATCATGGTGGACAGCACCAGGATGAACAGCACACCCCGAAGCTTGAACCGAAGGCGCTTCAACGCATAAGCCACAAAAGCGGAGGACATCAGGGTACCAAAGGTAGACGTAAGCGCAATAAAGAAGGAATTTGCAAAGAAGGTGCCAAAGGTGTAGCCCATGAAGCCCTTCCAGCCCTGGACGTAGTTATCCAGCGTCCAAGTAGACGGAATCAAGCTGGAAGCCGTCGGCAACACCTGATCCGTCGGCTTAAAGGAGGACAATACCATCCACAGCAGCGGATAAATCATGATAATGGCACCGATGGTAACTAACACGTGATAAAGGACTTCTTTCCAACGACTTTTGCCAACCATGACGAATAGCCTCCTTTCTTAATCTTCATACACCCATTTGCTGCGGCTCCAGAAGAGGAGTGCCGTAACCACCGTAATGATAACCAGCATGATCCAGGCCAAGGCGGAAGCATAGCCCATCTGGCTCTTGCCCACTGCCGGGAAGGCTTTGTTGTACTGATACACGGTGTAGAACAGGGTGGACTTTCGAGGATCGCCGTTCGTAATCAACTTGCACTGCGTAAATGCCAGGAAGGAGTTAATGGTCTGCTGCACCAGGTTAAAGAAGATGGTGGGCGTCAGCAGCGGCAGGGTAACATGCCAGAACTGCTGATGACCGGTAGCGCCATCCACCCGAGAAGCCTCGTACAGCTCCCGAGGAATCTGCTTCAGTGCGGAAAGGAAGATCAGCATGGAGGAGCCGAACTGCCACACGGTCAGGATGATCAGCACCCAGATAGCAGGACCTTCGCTGAACCAGTTATAACCGTCCAGGAAAGGAAGGATGCCGCCGAAGATAGCGTTAATGGTACCGTTGGACTCAAACAGCCGCCGCCACAAAATAGCCACAGCCACGGAACCGCCGATGATGGACGGCAAATAGTATGTTGCCCGATAAATCGGAACAGCCTTGCTTTCGTGATTCAGGATCAATGCTACGATCAATGCGAAGATCACCTTCAAAGGGGTGCCAATCAGCGCATAGTAGCAGGTAACGGTCAGTGCTTTGCTAAAGGTGGAATCATTGGTGAAAATCTTAATGTAGTTATCCAACCCAATCCACGTGGGCGCACTTTGAATATCGTACTTACAGAAGGAATAATAGAGAGACAGACCCATGGGGATGGCCATGAACATCAGGAAGCCGAAAATAAACGGCAAGCTGAAGACATAACCTGCGGTACTTTCTTTACCAATCCATGCGGCGAAGCCCTTCTTTTTTGCCCGGGGCGCAACAGTCATGGCTTTCATACCTCCTTGCGCTCAAATCATATGGAAGGAAAGAGAAAGAGGAGGGCGAGTGTCGCCCCCCTCTCCTTGCGTTTGTTCAAATAGCACTGTCAGGGACGCGCAGTGCAAAGCCTTACACTCAATAGTCAGCAGCGATTTCAGCCGTCTGCTCAACCAGCATCTGTGCAGCTTCTTCCGCGGTCATGGAAGTGCCCTTGGTCAGGCATTCTTCGCTCAGGGTCTGCAGCACTTCAGTCTGCACTGTGCCGACGAAGCTGGGCAGTGCGGAGAAGATGGGGCTGGAGTTGGCCGTTACATATTCCAGATACTCAACGGTCATGCTGTAGGTGGGGTTCACGCTGTCCATGCTGTCAGCGATGGCGGAAGCCACGGCGCTGCTGGCGGGAATGCCGCGCTCTGCCTGCAGAATCTTGTTGCCTTCCACGTCGTTGATCAGGTAGTTCAGGATGGCCACGGCCAAGTCAGGATTCTCGGCATCGGTGGTCACGGAGAAGAACTGGCTGGGCTTTACGTAGTTGGAAGCCACGGGATCAGCAGATGCCCAGTTGGTCAGACCAAGCTCGATACCGTCAGCCGTTGCAGCGGTCTGGAAAGCGGAGATCTGGTTGGAGAATGCGAATGCGCACCAGGAACGAACATCGTTGGAGGAGCCGTATACCAGAGGATGCTGTGCCAGGTCGGTGACGTTCACGCCGGCGATCTTGTCGGTGTCGAACATCCAGCCTTCAGCCACGCCGTCGATCAGGCGCTGATAGTAGCCGGCCATTTCCTCAGCGGTGGGAGCCAAGCCTTCAGCCGTCCACAGGGAGGTGTAGCCCAGGCCGCGAGCATAGAAGGTAGGCATATTCTCGGAGTTGCCTTCACCATAAACAGCGCCGATGCCTTCAGCTTCGTAAATCTTGCGGGAGATTTCCACGAACTGATCCCAGGTCAGGTTCTTGGGCACTTCGATGCCCAGCTTGTCGGTCAGGGTCTTGTTGTACAGCAGGGAGGGAGCGTTCACGCCGGCGCACACGGCATAGATGCCGTCGCCAACCTTACCGGTGTCAATAATGTTCTGAGGAACGTTGCTCAGATCCAACGCACCGCTTTCCACATAGGGGGTCAGATCCAGCAGGCTGCCGTTGTTGGCCCACAGTTCCAGGTAAGCGTAGTCCTGCTGCATCAGATCAGGCAGGTCATGGTTTGCGGAATACGTGGTCATCAATGCCCAGTAGTTATTCCAAACGTTGGTATTCAGGTTAAAGGTGATGTTGGGATAATTTTCCGTAAAGAAGTCGGTTGCAGCCTTGGTCACTTCGTCACGAACCTGGTTGCCCCACCAAGCAAAGCCGACTTCAGTGGTGCCTGCAGAGGCAGGATCGTAGGTGCCGACCGTCAGCCCGTCAGCCAAAGCCGGCAGTGCCAAGGTCACCAGCAGAACGAGAGAGAGAACCAATGAGCATACCTTTTTCATGGAAAAGCCTCCTTTGAGTTTGTTGGAAACGGTTTAATGTTAGCCATATTATACAGCCGTAAGATAAACTTGTCAATATGTTTTGTCATTTTCGTTCATTTTCTATCCATAAAAGACAAGTGCAAAGTATTCTCCCATCAAAAAAGGACGACCGCATTTCGCAGTCGTCCTCAAAGGTAGTCGTATCAAATTTCCGTTGTTCAGCCTACTTTGTTACCGCAATTCGAGCAGAACTTTGCCCCGTCAGGCAGCCGAGCACCGCATTCCGTGCAGAACTTGCCACCCTGCTGCGCAGCAGGTGCTGCTGCAGGCTGAGCGGCAGCCGTCTGCTGTTGACCCATGGTCTGGGCAAACATCTGTCCCATGGCCATGCCGGCACCCATGCCAACGCCTGCCCCTGCGGCGCCGCCGGGATTATTGGCAGCTTCCCGCATGGCTTCCGCAGCCTGGTACTGGGTATAGCGGTTCAAATCCCCCACCACGCCCATGGAAGTGCGGCGATCCATAGCCTTTTCCACTTCTTCCGGCAGGGAAATGTTCTCGATGACAAAGCTTACCAGCTGAAGGCCAAGGCCCGCCAGCTTGGGATTGATGGCCTGCATGGCATAGCTGCCCAGCTCATCATAATTGGCAGCCAGATCCAGCGCAGGAATCTTGCTTTCCGCAATGGCATCGCTGAGGCCGCTGACCAGCGTCCGCTTAATCTGTCCTTCCACCCCATCCGTGGAGTAAAGGGAGGCAGTGCCGAACACTTCCTTCAGGAAAGTGGCGGGATCCGTCACCCGGAAGGAATAAATGCCGAAAGCGCGCAGGCGAATCATGCCGAACTCCGTGTCACGCATCATGACAGGATTGGCCGTACCCCACTTGCGATCCAGGAACTGGGTCATGTTCACGAAGTACACATCCGCCTTGAAAGGGGAATTGAAACCAAACTTCCAAGACTGCAGCGCCGTCATAATCGGCATATTGGAGGTTTGCAGCTCATACCGGCCGGGCTGAAACACGTCTGCCAGCTGTCCTTCATTGACGAAGATGGCCGTCTGTCCTTCCCGCACGGTCAGCTGTGCACCCATCATGATTTCCTTGCCGTGCATGTCGTACTTGTATACCATGGTGTCCCGATCGCTGTTCGTCCATTCAATAACGTCAATCAGCTGTCCGCGAATCATGTTGAAGATGCCCATTGCGTCCCCTCCTTAATGTTCCTTTGCCAACGCTGTCAGCGTGGGAAGAATCTGAATATTCGTAATCCTGAGATCCAAGCCCAGATACTCTTTTACGTTTTCCATGGCGTCCTGTGCATGCTGGGCAACCGTCGCCGTAATGGAATCTCCTGCCACATCTGACCCGATCATGGGGCAGCAGAGCATTTTGATCCGTTCATCCGGCAGCACGGAAATCAGCATCCGCATGCCATCCAGCTCTGCGCCAAAGAAGTTGCGAAGGGCAATCTCCAGCCGCTCGGAACCGTAATGCCACCGGCCGGAAAGAAAGTCATCACCCTCCGGCAGGGAAAGATCCACCACCACGCAGGCCTTGTTGGGATCCATCCGGCTGCGCAGCAGCAGCATCTGGCTCTTAACCCGATCAACGCCTACCACCTGACCATCCAGCAGCTTGCGGAAGAATTCATGGCGGCAGAGCTGAAGCATATCTTTTTCACCGAAGTCATCATTGGAAAAGTCCATATGGGTGCGATTCAATAAGCGCCGAAGTTCCTCCACAGCACTGACCACTTCCCCCTGATCCTTTCCGGCGGAAAAGATAGGCAGGATAGGAAAATCGGTGGAGAGATACGCCATCAGCAGCTTCTCGTCATTTTCAGGAAGCGCCATGGCGATACCATCGGCGTGATGCGCCTTGAGAGAATCCACAGCCGCCTTGGCAGAGGAAACAATCCTCGGCTGGCGGAAGCCCATGTCCTCCCAGGATGAAACTGCACCGAAGGCCGCTTGTACTTCCGGGCGATCGGTCGCCAGCAAAACTTTGTACATCCATAAACCTCCCGTTGGTCTTCGGCAAGTCGTTCTTGCCATGCCGATCCTCTCGGCACGGTTCTATTATAGCCTATTTTCGCCCAAAACACAAATGTATCTTACAGCCGCTTTGCCCGAAGTTACCGGAGTGTGTAAAAAAGATTCCCCGCTGCACACAGCAGCAGGGAATCTCTCTTCATCGCCTATCAGCGTTATGATACAGCCCGAAGGCTTTTCATCAATAACGGTTGTTTGCGCGCTGAGCCTCGAAGCAAGCACGGCAGTACACGGGGCGATCTCCACGGGGCTGGAAGGGCACCTGGGTGGTGCAGCCGCAGCCATCGCAGATCACTTCGTACATCTGACGAGGAGCATTGTTGCCGCCGTTCTGAGCACGACGAGCAGCACGGCAAGCAGGGCAGCGGCTGGGCTCATTCTGGAAGCCCTTCTCTGCGAAGAAAGCCTGCTCGGAAGCGGAGAACACGAATTCATTGCCGCAGTCACGGCAGGTCAGGGTCTTATCCTGGTACATAGTGGGAAAACCTCCTTTATTCTGCACCCATACCATGTTGCCATTCAGTTGCTTCTATTGGGGTCCCGACAAAGGATATGCGTGACAACCAAAGGAGGAATGATGCCTGGTTGGGTTACAAAGCACATTATAGCATGGGAATGCCAAATTGTACAGTCCTTTTCTCCGTTATTTTTTTAACTCCAAAGGTGAAAAGTGTCTGAAATTCAACAGCTCCCCGGAATGGAAACCAAAGCGCAGCAGGCCTTACAGGAAGTACTGGCAGCACACCAGGGTGTAGCTCATCCAGCCCAGCA
>CAVKHY010000021.1:9599-14088 GCA_963656345.1 bacterium
CAGCAAAGGCATCACCGGCAGGAAATACCGTGCCTGCACACCGCCGAAGTCGTTGACACCCACCGGTGAGAAGGCCACGTACAAGGTGGTGAACACCATGCCGATGCTCATGCCGGCAAAGATCAGCATGGCCAGGCGCTTCTTCCAATCCAGCTGCTGGTTCAGGCTTTCCTCATTGTCCGTAAAGGCTGTGAAAGCCACCATGCCCAGGTGCAGCCAGCTGAGGAATCCGGTGCATTCTCCTGCGTAGCCCCACAGAGTACGGACAGTGTCGATGAAGTAAAATTGGAACTTTTCAAATATGGTGGAGAAGAAATAGCCCAGATAGGTCAATGGATGTCCGAAGATGAAGGCGAACTGTCCGGCCGTATCGGCTACGTCGCTCTTTGTATCCTGCAAAGCGACGCTGCCCCCTGCAACGCTGATGGCCATAGCACCCACCACCGCCAGGGTCAGCACCACCATCATCACCTTAAAGCCGACTTTCTGCGCCTTGGTATCAAACTTGCTTGCAGGCAGCAGCAGCGTCAGCAGCAACATGGGAATGTAAACAATCTTCGTCAGGCTGCCCAGTACAAAGCACAGGGTCATGCCCAATGCCCGCTGCCAGGTCAGGCGGGTCTTCTTATCCATGATGGCATCCATGACCAAAGCCAGCCCCAGGAAGCACAGCGCCGTTCCCGTAGCATCATAGGACAGAACGCATGCCTGATACATGGCGCCCGGATAGAGGGCCACACAGGCCATGGTCATCTTAAACCGGTGAAGTTTCTTCACGGCGGCATAGCTGACCAGCACGTAGAAAAGCATATTGAACACCCGCGCCAGAATCAGCTGCACCGGGAAAGGAAGTCCCAGTACCCGACCAAGCTTTGCGCCCAAAGCAGGCGCCAGGTAGCCTACATCGGAAAAGCTCCAGTGCACCTCCCCAGGCACATCTTCAATATCCGCCGATTTTACGCTCATTGCCTGAAACAGCGCCGCTTCATCCCGTTGGGTATCCAGCCGATGAAGCGCCGTACTTTCCACATTCAGGCTCCAGCTCAGGCTGTCCAGCAGGCTGGCATCCCCCGTAATAACAGGATTCGGCCAGGTGCTCAGCAGGAAAATCCGGCTGGAATGGGTTTGGTCATCAAAGGTCAGGCTGGTGTTGGTGGGCAGACCAATGCTCAGGAAAAGTCCCACGCACAGTGCCACCGTCAGGAATGCCAGCTCCTGTTTTTTCCCGAAAGCCTTGCGGAAGACGATCAGCAGATACAGACAAGCCGCAGACAGGCCTGTCAACAGCATTCTGTTCCAGTTCAGGCAGAAGCCGTTATGAATCACGGCTCCGGTCAGGGTCACGTCCCACATGCTGAATTCCACCACCAGACCGATTACCTGCCGATCCAGGATGATGGAATCCTCATTCAGGGATTCTATATAAGCAGAACGCACCGTATAGGTGCTTCCATCCTCCATGACGCAGGTCACGTTGTAATACTGTCCACTGGAGGTAGTGCCGTACAGGGTCAGCTCATGAATGTATCCGGTATAAGGAATGGTCAACAGGTCGCCCTCGCCGGAAAGGGTAATGGCAGTGGTGTCATCCGCCGTCGTCTCCTCGGCATCTTCCTCCGCATCTTCTTCGTAGGATTCTTCCTCCCCGGCCGTTTCATGCTGAAAGGTGCTCATATTCAGCACGATGTCGCCCTTCTCCTCTGCCCGAAGCCGAAGCAGGGGCAGCTGACAGCAAACTTCCACAGCAAACATAACAACTGCCATAACCAAGGGCAGCACCATCCATTTGATGATCGATGACTTACGCACGGTAGGACTCCTTTCTGCCGCCAAAGGGCAGGGCACAGGCAAAGCACAGTGCGATCAGCAGGCAAGTGAAGGCAGGCATCCGACCGGCCAATGTTTTCCGGTAGGTCAGGCGCAGATTCATAGCGTTCGCTGAATCCGTGGTGCCGTCAGGCAGGGTCAGCACGGCGGCGGCATCTTCTGCTGTCTTTTCACCCATGCGCACCGTGACACCCTTTCCCTCCGTGCAGGTGGACGTAATGCTCAGGGTGTACACCTTGCCTTTACTGTCATCCTGGGGCACCGCCAAGGTCAGGGACACGAAGGCGTTGTTCCGCATATCGGCGACCTCCTGGGTATCCTCCGCCACAACCGTGCCGTTCTCATCCGTCAGGGTCAGGGTCAGGGTGCCGTTCTTCACCTTCTTCGCATAGTTGGAAAACATGACGCTGACGATGCTCAAGTTGTTTTCCGCTGCGGTAAAGGTTTGGCTGGCGGCAATATCCGTAATCTGCCCCACGCCGGAGGTATGCTTCTCAATCAAGGAAGACGAAGTTTCGCTGGTCTGCTGATCGCAGCAATAGCCTACGATACCCAATGCCAGAAAAACAGCTGTCATGCACAGCAGAAAAATTCGTGCCGGGGTGATCCATTTGTGTTCCATGAAATACTCCTTTGGTTGAATCCTGTTCGAAAAAACTCATTTTCCCCATGAAAGACCGACCGGGCGCATACACTCGATCGGTCTTTCATTCAAATCACTCTGTAGAAGAGCATATACAAACCATAGCAGACCGCCGCGCCAATGGCGATGGCAGCAATCACCCTTGCCGGGCTGACAGGGGCTTCACCGCCGCACTTGCCGGTTTGTCCGTTCACCAGTACATGATACACCTTGCCTTTGTAGGAAAAGCTGCTCAGGTACATCGGCAGCAGGGTCAGCTTATACTTGGTATCGGTATGCTTGGTATGGATGCTGGATATCTGTGCCTCGTCCGCATAGGAAAGGATGTCTTCCTGTGCCTTCTCCCGCATGCGGTTCTCAATTCGGTTCTTGGCATCCTGCCAGCCGTCCTCCATGGTCACAGCCGGCTTTTCCGCCGCAAAGCCGCTCAGGTATTCTGCCCGATAGCGGCACAGTTCCTTCAAATCATAGGGCTGTACCCGTTCCAGGAGCCGCTGCTCCAGCCGCTTGCTGCCGGGAATCAGCAAATCATCAAAGACTTCATCCACCCTGCCTGTCGCCGGTTCCCAGCGGGTACGCTGCTCCCGCTGCATTTCCGTCACCTGCTTTCCATCCCGGGTCACCGTACGGGGAACCTCCACATAGTAATGGTATCCGGCTTCGCCCACGTAGGTGCTGTCCGCCTTGTCGTCATAGGCCCAGTGAGGCAGATATACGCCTGCGATTTGTCCCAGCTGCGCCATTTTCTTAGCCTTGCTCGGTGCAAAAAGCTTATGCTTCAGCCAGGAGCGGAAGGAGGTCACAGCCGTCTTCTGCGCCACGGCAAAGGGCAGTACGCTTTCCGGGCGAATACCGGCTTCACTTTGATCTTCCAATACGTGGGGACTGCCGCAGAAGGGACAGAAAGTGGCACTTTCATTCTCGCCAAGCACGGTTTGCGCACCGCAGCCCTCGCAGCGGATGACCCGCTTCTTATCGCCCCAGTCACGTGTTACCGCCGTGGGTGCATCCCCAAGGGCATACTCCATAGGCGGCGTATGGTCTTTCTCCACCTGCGTGACAGAGCCGCAGAAGGGGCACTTCATATTCCCGCTTTCAGGATCCCACACAGGTCTTCCGCCACAGCCTTTGCAGGAAAACGTTTCTGTTGCTTGCTGCTGAACATCAGTCATGTTGATGCTCCTCCGTCAGTCTTTATACTCAGATGCATAAACAGTATACCATAGGTTCGGAAAAGGTGCAATCAGCGCCCCTTGTCTCAATGTCCGGATAGCCGCACCGTTTTGATTTCAAAGGGTCGGAAGGTCAAAGCAACTTTTCCGTTCACGTCCGGCACCTCCTCCAGAGGTTCCTCCAGCATATTGCACAGGGTGATTCTTTCTGCCGGGAGATTCAAGGCCAGCACCGCATCGCAGGAGGCATGCTTGCTTTCATATAGGCGAATGATCACGTCCCCGGATCCGTCCTCCGCCGCCTTCACCGTTTCGATGATGACGCTGCTGCTTCCCTCCACATGCATCAACGAGCCTGTTTTTTTGGTACCCTGTGCCTTGGTCACCGGTACATTCAGCTCATAGCCTTGGTGTACCACATCGCTTTCCACGAAAGGGCCGTCCCAGACATAATAGCTGTAGGTAAAGTGATGCTCGCCCCGATCTGCCGTCAGATCCGGACAGGTAGAGGCACGGAGCAGGGTCAGGGCAATTTCATCCCCCAGCATGCTGACGCCATACTTGCAGTCGTTCAGCACGGCTGCGCCGCGATTTTCATCACACAAGGCAGTATAGCGATGGTTGCACACCTCGAAGCGATCCGCATCATAGGGACGGCTCCGATGGGTGGGACGTTTCACGTAACCGAATTGAATTTCATTGATGCCTTCCTCGGTACAGATGCCTGTTGCAAAGCTTACCTTCAGCAGGCGATGGCATTCCTGCCAGTCCACCTTGGTGTCAAAGTCCACCCGGGCACTGCCTGCCTCCAGCGAAATCTGCTGCACCCACAGGGAACGATCCAGAA
>CAVKHY010000021.1:14098-27382 GCA_963656345.1 bacterium
CCGGGTAACCTCCACCACGGCTTTCCATGGCGTATCTTCAAGAATTTGCAGCGTAGCTTCCGTAGGGATGGACACGCCCTGCCGGTCATACATGCTGTCAATATCCCAAGCGTCGAACAACCGGGGCACATCCTTGTACATTTTCAGCACATTGCCTTTGCCGCTGATGCGCTGGTGCCCCGCCTGATCCCGGCAGTCAATGATTTCGCCCAGCTGATTCAGCTTCACGCAAAGGATACCGTTATCCATGGTCACGCCCTCTTCATCCTGCTGCACCGATACTGGGAAGGCCGGCAGATCTTCATCCACCTCCGACGTCCAGCCGCAAGCAGGAATATGGGCAATGCCGTATCCTTTCTCTGTCTTTACCAATGCATTCCGATCCCAGGAAAGGCTGTTGAAATAGGTGGTGCCTTCCCCCTCAGTCAATGCGGCGCAGGAAGCGTTGACCACGTTTCTCCCGTTGGCCAGGATCTCCACATACAGCGTCCGTGCCTCGTCATATACCCGGGCAATGGAGCTGCCGGGGAGAATGTCATGGAACTGGTTCAGCAGCACATGCTTCCAGCATTGATCCAGCACCGCCATGGGATAGGGACGCTTGTCCATGGCAGCCACTGCCCACATTTCCGCTTCCCGGAGCATGATTTCGCTCTTTCGGTTGCCCCGCTTGATGGCCGCTTGACCGGTATACGTGCCCCGGTGGCACTGGAAATACAGTTCCCCTACATACCGATGCTTGGGTGCGCCCTCCTCCGCCAGATAATCGCTGAAGAATTTTTCCGGGGCTTCCATGGTTGCCTTGGGCACGCCTTCCAGGTCTTCCTCCCGGCGGAGATACTCAATATCATCCCGGGTAGGGCCGCCGCCGCCGTCCCCATAGCCAAAGGGCAGCAGGAATCGATCCAAGTCCCGCTTCTGTACCCGGTTCTTCCACCGATCCGACAGGGTAGCCGGATCCGTACGGGACGTATAGTCCATGTGCAGGAAGGAGGTGATTTCACTGCCGTCCATGCCCTGCCAGGTAAAGTAATGATAAGGGAACCGATCCGAACCGTTGTAGGTCCAGAAGATTTTCTGGGTGGTCAGGTATTTGACATTGCACCCCTTTAGCAGCTGGGGCAGCACGGCACTGTAACCAAAGGTATCCGGCAGCCACAGGGTTTGGCAATCGATGCCGAATTCTTCCTGATAGAACCGTTTGCCGTGAATCAGCTGACGAATCAAGCTCTCACCGGAGGTCATGTTAGTGTCCGGCTCCACCCACATGCTGCCGTCGGCAATCCACTGCCCGGTGCGAATCTTCTCCTTGACTTTCTCATACAGCTCGGGATACAGGGTTTTGCAGATTTGATAGGTCTCCGGGGTACTTTGCAAAAACTTGTATTCCGGATACATGTCCATGAGCCGGATCTGCTGAGCAAAAGTGCGGGCAACCTTCCGTTCCGTTTCCCGATAAGGCCACAGCCAGCACACATCCAGGTGGGCGTTGCCGATGGCGGTGAACCGAGGCATAGTAGAGCCGTTATGGGCAGATAGGGCCGGCTTCAGCATTGCCCGTACACGGGCATAATTTTCCAGGCGCTGCTGCCGCGGCTGCTCAAAATCCGTCTCCAGCATGAAGGTTTCCAGTGCTTCCTCCAGGCGGCACAGGCGCAGAGAAGCAGGATCCACGGCAGACCTTGCAAGGTTCAGGGTCATGACGTCCATCCACAGCTGATAGGCTTCCTCATGCCAAATGCCCCAAGTGCTGTGCCCCACGGTTTGCCGCAGTTCCTGCTCATCCCGGTGCGCATAGTCGCCTTCGTCCGGGCGAATGGGTCCGGTGGAGCAGCTAAGCCCGGTTTCGCTTTGGGGATAATCATGGCCGGCGTAGGCCTCCATCAGCAGATGAAAGGTCTGCCCCGGCTGAAAATCATTGGTCAGTACCTGATCGCAAATGTAATGGTGAGACTCTTTCACCCATTCCGCACGGCGGGTACCGAAGGCTTCTCCATTAACAAACAGGGTTGCCTCGCCCCCCGCGTTCAGGCTCATCACCAGCCGCTTGCCCTGCAGCTCCGCACCCGGGGCAATATCGCCCCGGAACCAGGCATATTCCCAGGTGCAGCCCCAGGCCGTACCCTCCGGCATGGGTGCAAAAGTTCCCTGTTCCGCTTCCTCTGGCGAAAGCAAGTCGTAGGTGTTGAATCCTTCCAGGTCGATCGTGCCCATGGGCTGATAAAATTCCTTCTTCAGGGTGTTCAGCCAGTGCTTCAGCCTGTCTTCCCATTCCGGTTTCATGTTCTATCCCCTTTCGAGCGGGTTCTCATTCCTTTGCCAACAGTATACACGTTTTTCCCTGCAAAGAAAAGAGGGATAGGCCATCAAAAAATCCCCTGCCGAAGCAGGGGACGGAAAGAAATTGACTTACCTGTTTTTCTTGTTCAGCACCAGATTGGCCTTTTCCATGGCCAGCACCAGCAGGGGCACCAGAACGATCTGCACAAGGATGCCGGGAACAGACCCTGCCACAGCCCCGGCCCAGAAGGCTTCCAAGGTAAAGGAAGTGTGCTGCAGGCCGGCAATCAGATACCGGGTCAGTCCCCATGCCAGGCGGCCAACCACCATGGCAATGATCAGCGCCAGATAGATGTTCACGGTCTTCTTCGGCAGCTTGGCATACATCAGCCCGGCAATGGTGCCGTACACGCCCATCTCCACCGCCATGGATACGGCTGTGGGGAACATAGGCGGCATGCCCACCGTCAGGGAACGCAGAATGGGCGAAATCACCCCCACCGCCAAGCCCCAGGGCCAGCCGCACAGAAAACCGCACAGCAGTGCCGGCAGGTGCATGGGGCACAGTGCCGTACCGATTTGGGGAATATGCATGGTCAAAGAAGGCAGCACCATAGCCAATGCCAGACACATAGCGGCATAAGTAAGCTTCAATACATTGGTAGTCGTCTTGCTGCGGGAAACAGAAGTCTCCGTTACGCTTGTCATGATTTGATTTCCTCCATATAAATATGTACCCGCCACGAAAAAAAGAAGGCATCGCTCCCCCATGCATAGGGACTCGATACCTTCTTGATATCACACTTCAGTCATTCATGGACGGTCTAGAAACGAGCACGCTTCTGCGCACAGCATCGGCTTCAGCCGAAGAACAAAACGATCGTACCACAGAAACGTTCCGCTGTCAATCACTTCTGTGCACGCTTTGCATGTGCCAGCTTCAGCAGCAGCGGATAACCCCCGGCAATCACAAACATCACCAGGAACAGGGAGGCAAACTTGCCTGCGTAAACCCCCAGCAAGGGCGTAACAACATGGCTGCCCAGCAGGTAGGCCAGCAGCATCAGCGCCACACCGATGACCAGACGCAATCCCCGCTGCAGGAAGGTTCCCTGCACTTCAAACCGAACGCACCGCTTTTCCAGCACCCATCCGCACAGGAAGCCCACAAAGCCCCCCACCTTATGGAAGCAATCCGGCAGCATATCCGTCGGATCCACCAATAGGGTGCCGTCCGCCGTGTAGTCCATGGGATAGCTTTTTAGGGACACAAAGACCAGCACCGCTGCGCTGATGACCAGCCCGGCCGCCATGACCTTCAGGTCACGGCCTTCCTTCTTTTCCGTCCAGTCCATCAGCGGCCCCACCAAAAACACCACAAGCAGGGTCAGCAAGAAGCCCACCAGCACATCCTGCGGGGTGTGGGCGCACAGCCACAGCCGGGTAAAGGCCACAAAGAGCGGAATCAAAATGCCGGGGATCCACACCCAACGGCGTTTTTCCTGCAGCCACTGCGCCGCTCCGCAGAAAAAAGAGGTAGCCGCTGTGGTGTGGCCGCTGGGGAAGGAGTACCCGGTGGCGGTGGAAGCAGCCTGAGACGCCACCTGAACCCGGCTATCCTTAATCCACGGGCGGTAGACACAGGCAATATCCTTGGTCAGCTCATTGACCACGTTGCCGCAGTTGAAAATCATGAGCATTTTTGCTCCGGCCTTCTTGTTGATGCACCAGTAAATCATGGCGCAAAGAATCACCGGCAGCATACTGGTCAGCGCATCAGAGAGAAAAGCAAATACATCCGTCACCCAGGGTGCTGCGCTTTCCCGCAGCTCCTGCATCCATAGCAGGACATCGATATCCATAACATCGTCCTTTCGAGGGTAATGGTACTATTATAGAGGAATTTTCAGGCAGACGCAATGGGAAATATGGAAGGATTTTCAGCAGAGATGGAAGGATCATTTTTGTCGCAAATAATTAACATTTTTTGTAATGTGCGCAAGATGTTAGTCGATTTCGGCCAAAATGTGCGTAATTTGCACATTGTGCACGGGAAATGTGCACGATTTGCACGTGACTTTTGGCGTGATCGGGGGCAAAATGGAGGCATGACAGACAGATGAAGGGAGGCACGAAAGGAAAACTCTTTCACAGGGAAAACACGATTTTGAAAAGGAAGGAAGGCATGGTTCAATGGAGAATAAGACGAACGGATTGCAAATTGCTGGTTTTGTGGTTTCTTTGGTGAGCTGCTTCATTCTTGGTTTCTATGGTCTGACAGGAATCGTAGGTATTGTACTGTCTGTCATCGGTCGTAATCAAGCAACCCAAGTAGGCGGAAAAACCAGTCTTGGTACAGCTGGTATTGTTCTCGGTATTATCAGTGCCATCGGAAGTTTTCTCATGGCAATGCATGTTTTTGGTTGAGGCAGCCCATGATGATGCGTAAATGTCCGGAACAAAGACAGAATGTTCGACGCTTACTGGCGGCCTTGTTGCTGATGGTCTCCGTACTGTTTCTAACTGGTTGTGAGGATAACAGCCTAAAGCCAATAGCTCAGGCAGCTTACACAGCAGCAGGAAGCCCCACCTACGTTGAATCAATTTACGTCTATCACTTTCATGGTCTGGATAACTTGAACACTCAGTCTGGAACCACGCCAGCGGAAGCATTCGGCATTAATACAGATCAAGTTCCAGAAAACGGCTATGTCGTTATTGTCAATGGAAATGACAATATCTACATCCTTATGGATGAAAACGGTGCAGTTATGAAAAGTTCAAACTGCACAGTGCTCATGAATTCTGTAGACAATGACAGAGTGTCTGCATGGATTAAGCAGGTCAATGCAGATTACGCAGCCGGCAAAATGACCGATTCCGAATTAGAAACGCAAAAGCGGCTGATAAAGGAAGCAACTAACAGGAACCTGGTTATTTCTAAGCAGTGTTTGGGACTGTCACGTTATGGTGTCTGTGTCGTCTTTGGTTCGTCAGAGAACGATAAGGACGAAATCAATACATGGCACGCATTAACGCCATCATTGATTCGTTCATTGCAACAATAAATCAAGGAGGTCATAATCAATGAGCTTTTGTCCGAACTGTTACGAATACTACTCGGGGCATCCAGACGTGTGCCCAAACTGCGAGAAACGGTTACCCTCACCCGAGGAAGAAAAGCCGTATTGTGTACCGTCAACGGTCAAAAATATCGACAAAGCTGAGAATTTCGGTGATTACATTCTGACTTTCTCAGCAATCCTTCTCGCTGTGAATCTTCTGGCAACGGTTATCTTGGCTTTCGTATTTGGGAAAGATGACTTTGTCACCTGGCATTCTTTCCACTTTGGTAATTTTCTTCTCATTCTGTTGTCTGGGTGCGTCTACAGCGGCATCGATTTCCTGGTTACCCGCGGCTTTGGCTATCTGGTGAAAAGCAGTATTTCCACCGCAGAAGACAGTGCCAAGACCCTGCGCTGCATTCAGGAGATAGAAAAAGCTCAGCTGATGAGCGCAGAAAGCAAGGATGACAAAGGTGTGTAAGCACACCGCAAATGGTTTGGGTATATGAACATAGAAAGGAATGGATTTCAATGGCAATGATGAAATGCCCCGAGTGTGGTCGGGATATTTCCGATACTGCAAGTGTCTGCCCCGGCTGTGGTGCGCCTGTCCGCAAGCCCGGCTGCACCGTTCGTTTTGAACGTCACAAGGCGATCCTCTTTGGAGTCGCAGTCGACGGTACAATTTATATTGACGGACAGCGAGCTGGCTCTGCTTCAAATGGTTCCTCGTTTGAAGTTTTTCTTCCCTACGGCGAACATAGTGTTGCATTTGAAAGCAGAAATTCTCTTCAGCTTGCTTCTAAACGTTCAAATGCACAAACACTGGATGTCCCCGTTGGTGCAAAGAAAGTTGTCGTAACCATTAAAGTAAAGAACGATGTTACATCTGTCGTTGGTGGCGCTACAAAGCTGGGTATTGCGGATGTTGAGGTTCTTCGTTAACTGATAGCTCTTGGTACCTGTTCCGCCGTCCACCTTGGGCGGCGGAATTTCTTTGTAGCTGTTGATGGAATAATTCGTCCTGTGCTTGATATGTCCGGTTGAAGTTGTTATACTATGTGCATGGAGGCGATGAAAATGCAGGAATTGAACCAGTGCGAAAATGACATAGCCTGTGCCAGCACAGAGGTGCAGATTCCCGCTGTGCAGTCTGTCAAACCTCTGGACGATATGATGATGATTGTCACCTTCACTTCTGGTAAAAAACGCCTGTACGATGCCACGCAGCTGCTTGCGTTTCCTGCATTTCAGCCATTGAAGAACGAAAAGGTTTTCAAAAATGCGAAAGTGGAGTATGGCGTAGTAACATGGAATGATGGAGCAATCGACATTGCCCCCGAAACCATTTATGAAAACAGCTATGAATATCCAGATATGCAGGCACAATAAGCAGGCAGGGGCAGCGCACAAAACATGCGTTGCCCCGCTTGCTTTTTCCATTGTATACTGCTATCATGGCAGTGAGGATTGTGTTCGTCACAGCCGAACGCAAGAAAATGGATAGGAGATGCTCGTATGCTTAAAAATCCCGGACTCAAGATTCAGGTCATTGCCAAAATCTACTTTGCGTTCTTTGTCATTGCAGGTATCATTGCCGCTGCGCTTTTCATCATTCCCGGTTCCGTTACACATTTTGAGAAGCTGAATCAGTTTCCCCAATGGCAGCACATTGTGATTGGTTTGGGCTGCCTCGTTGGCAGTATCATCCTGGGTTTTCTTTCCTGCCTTCCTTTCTATGCCTTCGGCACCCTGGTGCAAGACACAGCCGAGAACAAGGCTACTCTTCTTCGCCTCGAAGAGATGGCAAACAACATGAACGCAGGAAATGCACCCAAGGCTGCCGCAAACAGCACTCGAAGCTCCAGCCGTGAGTAAAACTTAAGGAATGAAACAGGAGCCGCTTCCCTTTGGAGCGGCTCCTGTTTTTGCAATGAGTGTATTGCAAAACGCATTGCATTCTGTTATACTGTCCTTGAAAGGAGTTTTCTGTAATGTATGAGTATTTCGACTTCAACATGGATAAGGCTTCTTTCGAATGGGATGAAGTCAAGGATGAAACCAACTTCCGCAAGCATGGTATTCACTTTGCCACTGCTGCCAAGGTTTTTCTTGACCCTAACAAGATGATCCGTGAGGATGAGGAGCATCCTGAAGAATTACGGTATGACATACTCGGCAAGGTTGGAAAGGTTCTGTTCGTCGTATGTACCTTCAAGCAAGGCAATGCCGTCCGCCTTATCTCAGCCAGGCTTGCCACGATACCAGAGAAAGCGAGGTATGAACATGGTGAAGATGAATATTCATGAGCTTTCTGCTTCCCTGTCTGAAGAAGAGCTTCATGAGCTGGATGCCGCAGAGGCAAAAGAGCCCGTTTTTGACGCGGACAGCCCGGAAATGACCGCAGAAAAGATTGCTCAATTCCATCGCATGCATGCTGCGCCTCGAACCAAGCAAACCGTCGCCCTCCGTGTTTCCCCCAAGACATTGGCCATGGCGAAAGCCTACGGCAAAGGCTATACATCCTTCCTAAGCCGTTTGCTTGATGAGGCCATTCAAGATGAAGACTTGGTACGCAAGTGCATGTAATTCTCCCATACCGAAAACAGGAGCCGCTTCCCATTGGAGCGGCTCCTGTTCTTTCTTGCTTTCTATCAATTACTTGCCGAAGTACCGCTTCAGCAGACCGGCGAAGGCCTTGCCGTGACGGGCTTCGTCCCGAGCCATTTCGTGCACGGTGTCGTGGATCGCATCCAGACCCAGTTCCTTGGCTTTCTTGGCCAGCTCGTACTTGCCCATGGTGGCGCCGTTTTCAGCTTCCACACGCATGGTCAGGTTCTTTTCGGTGGAATCGGTCAGCACTTCGCCCAGCAGCTCGGCAAACTTGGCAGCATGCTCTGCTTCTTCGTAAGCGGCCTTTTCCCAGTACAGGCCGATTTCAGGATAGCCTTCCCGGTGCGCAACCCGTGCCATGGCCAGATACATGCCCACTTCGCTGCACTCGCCGTTGAAGTTCTCACGAAGGCCTTCCACAATCTCTGCAGGGGCATCCTTGCCAACGCCTACCACATGCTCGGCAGCCCAGGTCATGCTGCCTTCCTGCTTCACAAACTTGCTGGCAGGAGCCTTGCACACAGGGCACTTCTCCGGGGGCTGTTCTCCTTCGTACACGTAACCGCAAATGCTGCAAACCCACTTCATATCCATCTACCTCCTAAAATAATCATTCACGATGTTCCTTTGCATCAGGCGTTCCTACCGCCTGATGATAGTATCAACAGATTTTGCGCAAGTGAAACCTGCTGACCAAAACTTTTTTTATTTTTTCTGCGTTTGCCATTTCAGCACCGCATCCACGGCCGTGCGGTTCATGCTGGGGGTCGCCAGCAGGTCGGCTTCCGTAGCAGTGCGAATACCCTTGATGGAGCCGAATCGGTTCATCAAGGCTTTCCGCCGGGTGGGGCCGATGCCGGGGATATCCTCCAGCTGGCTGTGAACAAAGGCCTTGCCCCGTAGTGCCCGGTGATAGGTGATGCCGAAGCGGTGAGCTTCGTCTCGCACGCGCTGCACCAGGTGAAGCTCCGGGGTGTGGTGATCCAGGCAAATAGGTTCTTCCCGGTCAGGCAGGAAGATTTCTTCCTCCTTCTTAGCCAGGCCGAACATCGCCACTTCGCCCGCCCCCATATCCAGCAAAGCCTGACGGGCAAAGCGCAGCTGCTGGGGGCCGCCATCAATCAGCACCAGATCCGGCAGATCGGAAAACTTACCCCCGATGGCCGGCAATCCTGCCGCTTCCCGTTCCGCTTTTTCCTCCAAGCCACGAGCGAACCGCCGCCCCAGCACCTCATTCATGGAGGCAAAGTCGTTCGCCCCTTCCACGGTTTTGATGCGGAAGCGGCGATATTCCTTCTTTGCTGCCGTGCCGTCAATAAACACCACCATGGAAGCAACGCTCAACTGCCCCTGGGTGTTGGAAATGTCGTAGCCCTCAATGCGCCGAGGCGGCTTTGCCAGCCCCAGTGCCTTGGCCAATCCGGCACAGGCGCCGATGGTACGCTCCTGCTGAATGGCCGCCTTGGCATTTCGCTTATCCAGTGCGTCAGCAGCATTCTTGGCAGCAAGGCGAACCAGGTCGTGCTTTTCTCCACGCTTCGGGGTGGAAAGGGTGACAGCGCCTCCCTTTTGTTGCCTGAGCCAGCTTTCCAGCTGCTCGGTTGCTTCCTCGGGCAGGGTTTCACAGAGCACGTTTCTGGGGATCAGCGCTCCATCTTCATAATACTGGGGAAGGAAGGCTGCCAGGATTTCCGCCGGGTCTTCACTGCCTTCTCTGGGTAGGGAAAAATGATCGCCCCCCACCATTCGGCCTCCGCGGACGTAAAGCACCTGTACCATGGCATCCAGTCCATCCTGTGCCAAGGCGAAAATATCCTGCTCTCCGGCGGCGGTCTGGATGGCAATCTGCCGTTCCATCAGCCCCTCCACCCGGCGGATCTTATCCCGGTACACTGCCGCCTTTTCATACTGCATCTTGGCGGCGGCATCGTTCATGGATTGCTTCAGCTGATCGCACACCTGACGGTAATCCCCATTCAGGAAGGCCAGCACCCCATCCATCATGTCCCAATAGGCTTCCTCGGTGCATTTGCCGGCGCAGGGCGCCATGCATTTGCCGATGTCGTAATTGATGCAGGGGCGTTTGGGCGTCTTTAGCGGTAAGGTCTGCTTGCATGTCCGCAGGGGAAACACCCCACGGACAGCGTCAATCACCTGCTTTACAGCCGTTGCGCCAATGTAGGGTCCGAAGTACTTCGCGCCGTCCTTCTCCATCCGCCGCGCCAGCGTCAGCCGGGGATAGGGTTCTTTCAGGTTGATCCGCAAATAGGGATAATGCTTGTCATCCTTCAGCAGAATATTGTAGTAAGGCTTGTGCAGCTTAATCAGGTTGCACTCCAGGCACAGTGCTTCCAGATTGGTATCACACAGGAGAATGTCAAAATCCGCAATGTGGGAGATCATGGCCGCCACTTTGGGGGTGTGGTAGGTATCCCGGAAGTAGGAGCGCACCCGGTTTTTCAAATTGACCGCCTTACCTACGTAAATAATGGTGCCCGTATCATCCTTCATCAGGTAACAGCCCGGGCTTTCCGGCAGCTTGGCAATCTTCAGTTCCAGGTTCTCGCCCCAGTTGATCTTTCCCACGAATGCATCCCCCTCCCATGCAGCAACATGTCAAAAGAGGGCTGTCTCACAGAGACAGCCCCAAGGCATCGACTCAGATTGCTTCGTGAATCACCGCACATGTCGCCGATTCACGATGGGCAGTTAAAGGGCTTGCGAGCCCTCCAACGCCCCCTAGGTTCATTGATGGTTGATGGCTGTCTCACAGAGACGGTTTCAGATCATCAAGCCCTATGCTCAAGCTTCCTTGGTTGCCAGGTAAGCCTTGATGTCGCTGATGACCTTTTCCACATCAATGCCGTGGCCTGCGCAGCCGTCTTCCAAAGATTCAAAAGCGTGAGCAGGGCAGCCGACGCAATGCATACCGTTCTGCATCAGGATGGCAGCAATGCCGCGATCCAGGCTGATCAGTTCACCCATGGTAGTTTCCTTGCTGATTTCCATTGGTATTTCCTCCGTTTCGCTGGGGCCTTCTGCCCCGGTACAAAATGTATCTTATCATTGGATGCATCATCCGTCAAGCACTTACAGCTCGTCCTTCAGTTCCTCCAAGGAAAAGGGAAACAGCAGCACCCCGTCTTCCTCCGAGGCAAGGGTCCCGGCCTGAATGAAGAAGACCGGGTCGCCGTTTTCATCCAGATAAAAATCCTCTTCGGGGTAGAATTCCTGGGTCAGCTGCTCATAGGTCACACCCGTATGGTAGTTGACGGTACCGGCAGCACGCTGGGATTCTATGGTTTCCCACACCAGCTGCCACACCAAATCATTGGCCTTGGCCGTCTGCCGATCCTGCATCCAGGTGTCCGCTTCCTGATCTTCCAGAATTCCCAGCAATCTGGGCAGGCTGGAAGCGATGCCTGCCCGTTCCCCATTCAGCATAAAGGTTTGAGCGGAATAAATCTTCGTTGTGCTGCCGTTCTGGAAGGATTCCGTAACGAGCAGCACAGACAGGTAATCTTCATTCAGGCAAGTGACCTGAGATGCAACATCGCAGTAAGCCTGCACATCCGTGCTTTCCAGCGACTCTGCCAGAATGGGCACGGTAAAGGCCAGCGCATCGTCAATCAAATAGGTGTAGAACTCATTCACTGCTGCCGCTACTTCACCATCGCCGGAGGCATGGGGGTAGCTGTAACGGTAGACAAACACAGCGGAGCTTTCGTCCGCTTCCTCCGGCCAATACGCAGTGCCTGAAACGTTTTCATCCAGGGTCAGGGTTTCTGCCAGGCAGGGCAAGGCGAAAAGACACAGGGCAAGAACCCATGCAAGCAATCGTTTCATCAAAGTGCCTCCTTGTTTTCCCGGGCAAGGTCTTCCGCAGCGGAAATGGCCGCCACATTACCTTCCCCTACTGCCTTGGCAATTTGCAGAGGCAGCCCGGTGCAGTCTCCTGCCGCATAGACATGAGGCATACTGGTAGCCATCCGCCGATTCACCTGAATGAATCCTCCGTCCAGTTTAAGCCCCGGCAGCAGCCGATCAGGGGCAACAGACGGCCGGAAGATGAAAACCCCATCATAGGTTTTCGCTCCTTCACTGGTAGTCAGCAAAATGCGTCCATCCTGCTTTGCAAGGGACAAAGGCTTCCCCGACAGCAAGGCAAAGGGAGCATTATCCGGCACCTCATGCGGCGCAAGGCGGTAATAATCCACCTGCTGTGCAAGCCCTGCAAGGAAAACAGCCTCTTCCACGCCATCTTCCCAGGCAGAGAGTACCGCCACTTCCTTGCCCCGGTAGAACATGCCGTCGCAGGTGCCGCACCAGCTGACCCCTTGCCCCAGCAGTGCTTCTTCACCCGGCAGCATTTTGGGTCTGGCGGCGCCTACGCACAGGGCTATCGCCCTGGATTCCGCAATATCATTGCCGATCAGGGTCATGAAGCCGCTGCCCATAGGCTGCACCTGTCTGGCTACGCCATGGACAAAATTTGCCCCGGCATGCAAGGCTTGAGCATGGAAAGTCTCCAGCAAGGCCTGACCGGAAACATCCGGCAGACCGGGGTAATTAGCAATATGCTCCGCCCGCCACAGCCAGGTATCCTTGGCAGAAGCTCCGGCCACGGTCACTTTCAGGTTCCGCTTGCAGGCGGTCATGGCGCAGCTGTAGGCAGCCGGGCCGGAACCGATAATCAACAGGTCACAGGGATTCATGGCGTCTCCTTTGCCCTTCGGCATCGATCAATGAACGGCTTCGCTTACCGCTGATACGTGTACCGAGCGTTCAGCCAAGGCATGTTGTTGTAGGTGCTGTAAGCATCGGCATAAATCTCATAGGTTTCCCCTACCACCCAGGTCGTCTTGGAGTAGTTCTGCACCAGCACCGGCTGACTCAATCCGTCATCGCTGGTGTTAATCACCACCATCTGAGGCTTATCGCTGACAGAATACTGCACCTTGCCCTTAATCACGTACACCTGCGTTTTGGCTGCGCGAACGGTCATGTTGTTCAGCAGTTCATTATAGTTGGTGGAGTCCATGGCCCAGGCTTTGGTGGTGTAGGTATTGGCCGGGGGAACGTAGTACACGGTGTAATTCACCACAGAGGACTTTTTCCCCGGCATGCTGGCCGTAATGGTAATGGTGTTATCGCCAATATGGTCAAAAACCGCATAGAAGCTGAATGCGCCGGTGGTATCCAGGTTGGTAATGTTCAAATCCTTGTAGGGACTGGAAACCTCAATATCCGCCCCCGGCATGGTGGTGGCAGAAACCAGCATGTAGCTGGAACTGGTGGATGTGTAGGTATCTGCCGCCAAGTCCAG
>CAVKHY010000022.1:0-26937 GCA_963656345.1 bacterium
ATGAGGCGATTCGATCTGCTTGTATTGGACGCGCCGTGTACCGAACGGTACGCATGGTGCGGTGAGAGGTCGGGAGTTAGTCACTCCCTCCTACTCGATAGCAAGCGAAGACCTTCGTCAAATTCCGTGCTTAACCCGGTCATGCTCCTCTGCACGCTTGGCGTTGTTAAAGCGGTCAAGGGTGCCTACCAGGTAGCCGGTAATCCGGCGAATGCGTTGGAAGGGCATGGTGCCAAAGTCGTAGGACAAGTCAACATAGTCGCCATCCACATGGATGTCGATACCGAAAGGTTCCCGACCAAACCTAGACTTGGCGCGCAGAATATAAGCGTTAATTTCTTCCTGGGGCAAGGTGCCACCGGTTACGTTGACTGAGCATGCCATCAAAAATCGCCTCCAAAAACGGATTCATTACTGAATCTTGTTGTTTACGTGCTTATTATACCACTATATCTTGTGGATGAAACATCTTTTTTCGAAAAAGTTTCTGGAGGCAAATTTGATTACAGCTTTTCTGCAAACTGCTCCAGTGCATGAAGTCCATCCACCAGCGTCTGCTTGTCGCAGGCATAACCGATGCGCATGGCGTGGGGCTGCTCAAAGCAATCCCCGGGGGTTACGAAAGCACCGGTTTCCTGATACAGCCGGGTGCAGAAAGTATAGGAGGGAATGTCATAGTCATAGTAGACAAGGGCGGTGGTGCCTGCCTGAGGCTTGGTGTAGTAGAAGTGGGGATGGGACTGCATCCACTGATCGAGGATAGCTAGATTTTCCCGGACAATGGTGCGATTCCGCTGCAGCAGCTTATCGCTGTGCTTCAGTGCCAGGGAAGCGATGGCATCGTCGATCATACCGCAGCTGATCAGGTTGTAATCCCGGTGGGAGCAGAAAGCACGCAACGCATCCTTGTCATGGGTGGCAATCCATCCCATACGGATGCCGGCCAGGGAAAACACCTTGGACATGCTGCTGACAGAAATGCCCTTTTCATACAGGTCAACGATGGAGGCAAAGTAGCCGTCTTCCTGGGTCAGGTTCCGATAGACCTCATCGCACAGCACATAAGCGTCAACGCTTCGGGCAATGGCAACAATCTCCTTCAGCAGTTCCTTGGACATGAGTGCACCGGTGGGATTGTTAGGGTTATTGATGCAGATCAGCTTCGTGCCCGGCGTGGCCAGGCGGCGCAACTCGTCCAAATCAGGCAGATAATGCTTCTCCTGCTTCAGGTGCATAATGGCTACGTCTGCTCCGATGGATTCGGGAATGGAATACAGCTGCTGATAGGTAGGCATAATGCTGACCACCCGATCTCCGGCGGAAATCAAAGAGCAGAACACGTGATGATTGGCGCCGGCTGCACCATGGGTAGGCACAACTTCCTCAGGCACTAGGGTGCGGTACAGGCTGCATACGCCCTGACGCAGGGCGTCACTGCCTAAAATGGCACCGTAGGTCAGCCGGGTGCTGCACAATTTTTGCAGAAAGGACGTTTTGTCTTCGCCGGCCAGGGTAAACAGTTCATCCAGTGAGACGGAGTCCACGCAGGTTTCGGCAATGTTGTACTTGGCGCCGGTTTCAAATTCATTCATCCATTCTTCCACGGCGAAGGGCTTAATATACATGACAGTTTCTCCTCACTTTATACCATAAAATAGGATCAGACTTTGGCTTTCAGGGCGAAAATTTGCAGCATGGCGCTTTCCAGCGCACCATCCTGATTAAGTTTGCCGGACTTCACGGCATATTCAGTCTGCAGACAAATGTCCACTGCTCGGCGTACCTGACCGCCGGTATAGCCCTTGGCCTGCTGCAGACATCGGCTGGCTGCAAAGCGCGGCACACCAAGATTCTGCTGAATATCCTGGGGAGATTTTTTCTCGTACTGCATGACCTTCACATGCTGAAGCAGCCGATATTGCCGCAGCAACATGGCCAGAATGCCGAGCCGATCCTGCCCCATAACCAGCATATCCTGCATAAGACGGAAGGCACGCCCCTGCTGCCCGGCCACCACCGCATCTACCATGTCGAACACTGTGCATTCCATGGAGCGGGTGGCCAAGGTGCGCACATCCTCATCGGTAATCTGGGACGATGCTCCGGCGTGGGCAGCCAGCTTTTCAATTTCGGTTTTCAGCAAGCCTGTATCATTGCCCACGGTGAAGGCCAGCAGGGAAGCCGTAGCAGGGGAGCACTGCTTATCAAGGGCGGTGAAGGTCTGAAGAATCCAACGATTGAGCTCATCATCGCCGAGTCGGTCGAAGGACACAATGTGACCATACTTGCGAATGGCAGTGTACAGCTTCTTACGGCCATCTGCTTTGCCGCGAACGTAGAAAATCAGGATGGTGGAAGTGGGAACGCGAGCCATATACTCGCACAGCCGGTCATCGGTTTCGCTTCGCCCGGTCAGGGAAGCTAGATCACGTACTAGCACAATCCGCTTGTCTGCCAGGAAAGGCAGAGTTTCTGCTGCGGCAATCAGTGCATCGGTTTCCGGATCATCCATGACGGATTCATTCAGCTCTTCCAGCCCTTCCGGCAGCACGGCTTTCCGTACGGCGGCAAGGGTGCTGCTTTTGATGTTCTCCTCTGTGCCGTCAAACAGGTAGGCGCCATAGACCATACCCTGCTTCAGACTCTGCAGGAAGTCCTTGTAGTGCATTCCTTTGGATGGTGATTCCTTCATGGCGGACCTCCTTTACTCATCATCGATCCATGTTTCCACGGTGTAGGTGCCTTGGGCAAAGTGAATGATCACCGCACCGCAGCTTTCCGTGCCATAGACGGCTGCATTTGGCAGTTTGGCGGCAGTGTTGCGGTGACGCTTGGCATCGCCGCTGGAAATGATAGCTACATGGGGAGACACGGCAGCAAGAAAGGTTTCGGAGCTGCTGGCGGCGGAACCGTGGTGAGGAACCTTCAAAATGTCGGCTTCCGCAGCAGCGTAGTTTTCATAGGTGCCGTCCAGGTCGCCGGTCAGGAGCATGGTGGTGCCCTGAATATTGCACAGCAGGGTCAGGCTGGACTCGTTGGCGTCCTGTCCCGGACGGACTCTGCCGGTTTCCGGCCACAGGACGGTCATACTGCCGGAAGGCAGGGACAAAGTATCTCCGCGACCTACATAACGCACTGTTGTGCCGAGAGCCTCCATCTGATGCAGCAGGGCAAGCACGGAGGCATCGACCGCTGCATCCTCCGCCCCCCAGGGCAGGATGATTTCCTCCACGGGAATATCATCGTCTATGAAGTCCTTCAGTCCCAAGGCATGATCTTTATGAAGGTGAGTTAACACCAAATGGTCAACGGACAGCCGATGCTGGCGGAGATAGTCCGTGATTTCGCCTGTGGCTTCCCCTGTATCGATCACGGTGACGATGCTTTCGTCATGCAGCAGGGCGGCATCCGCATTACCTACGCTGAACTGGATGTATTCCGTGCCATGATGAGGCAGCACGATCAGAGAGGCGATCATCAGCACTGCGCCGGGAAGAAGCATCAAGCGGCGGCGCTTGATGGGCAGGAAACGCACACAGCCCGCCATGATCAGTATCCATCCCAGCAGGGTCAGCAGATTGGCCTGCTTTACCCAAAGGTTGGTGAAGGGCAGCGTATCCAAATAGCGAACGGAAGCGGTCAGCAGGGTTGTGCCAAAGCTTGCAATCGTGCCCAAACAGGTGCCCACAAAGGGAATGGGAGAAAGCAGCAGCACAATCCAGTACAGGCCGATGAGCAGAGAAGCGTAGGGCAGTGCCGCCAGGTTAATCACCAAGCCCAGCAGGGGGATTTTCTGAAACCAGTAACACAGGGGCAGGAAGACACCGATCTGCGCACCTAGGGAAGCACATAGGGTGCTCCAAAGCTTCTTGCTCCACGTATGTTGGGGCTTCCACAGCCGCTGCAGGGAAGGCGTCACAAGGACGATGCCCAGCACGGCGGCATAGGTCAGCTGAAAGCTTGCACTGGTCAGCTGCGCCGGTCGGAATATCAGGGTCAGGCAGTAGCAGGCAAACCACATCCACAGGCCAAGGGCACGGCGGTGGCAGATCCTGCCGTACATGACCAGCAGCACTAGCAGGGAAGCCCGAATGACCGGGGCATTCATGCCTGTCAGCAGGCAATAAGATGCCAATACAAGGGCGCACACGGCAAACCGGATCCTCGGGGAGCACCACCCCAGCAACAGTGCCAGGAGCCCTGCCAGAATGCCCACATGAAAACCGCTGACAGAGAGCAAATGGGCAACGCCTACCCGGGAAAAAGCAGAACGATCATCCTCCGGCAGATCAGAGCGGCTGCCTAACACCATGGCCACGGCATAGGCGCCGTTGTCCTTTCCCATCACCTTGTAAAGCTGCTGGGAAAGCGTCTCCCGGATGGCTGCGGCTGTGCCTTTCAGGGAAAAGACCTGTATATCCGACACGGCCAGATCCGTGCAGCCGTAAACGCCGATGCGGATGCCCTGCCCCAGCAGATACTCCCGGAAATCAAATCCGCCGGGATTCTCCGCGCCGGACGGATGATAGACGGAGGCGGTAAAGGTCAAATGGGCACCGGGGGTAATGAGGGCAGCTGCTTCTGACTTAGGGTAACAGCTCCAGTACACCACCCCGGAAACTGGTTCGCCGTTTAAGGTCACGTTGGACAGCCGGGTGCGGGTACGCCTGGTGGAACTATCGGTTACCACACTGTCGCATACTACGCCGTCAATCACGTAATCCCCTTCTGCCGGCAGGAAAGGATGATAGCCGATTTGCCCGACGACTATCCCCAGGGCGCAGAAGACGGCCAGCATGGCTGCCTTACGTCCGTTCCCCTTGAGAAAAACCGCCGCCAGCATGCCCAGCACCAGTCCGCATAAACCGTACAGGGGCGTAGAGGCACTTCTCCCGCAGAGGATACCAAGGGTCAGACCTGCACTCAGGCAGGGAAGTACCCAGGCTAATTGAGGCTCTTGTTTCTCGATCAGCATTCGTATATGTCACCACACTGAGCCAGCACGGCCTTGGAATAGGCGGAGCGTGCCTCCTTCAAAAGGGCAGTCGGGTCGATGAAGGGGTTCAGGTGGGTAATGACCAGTTGTTTTGCACCGGCATCCCGTGCCAGCACTGCGGCCAGATAAGCGGAAAGATGGGGCTTCACCTCTGCCCAGAGCTGAGTGGTGAACAGACCGTCTGCCAGCAGCAGATCTGCCCCATGAGCGAAGGCAGGGAGACTTTCCGTCGTGTTGGTATCCCCGGTAAAGCATAGGGTGGATGTACCGTCCCAGAGGCGGTACATGAGCCCGGGCACCGGGTGACGGGCAGCATAGGCTGTCAGGGAAACGGTACCAAGCTGCATCGTATCCCCGGCGGATACATCGTGCAGGGCGACTTGGGGACAGCTGGCAAGCACACGACGGACAGGCGAAACGTCATCCTTCGGCCCATACACCGGCAAGGGACGGTCACCGGCGTGATCCGCCAGACGGAAGATCAAGGGCAGTGCATCGCTGCAATGATCAAAGTGCCAGTGGCTGAACACAAGGGCGGTCAGGCTTTCCGGCGGCATCCGGGCAGTCAGGGCAGATAGCGTGCCTGTGCCAAGATCCAACTGAATGGCGGTTTCTCCTGACGTGACCAAGTAGCCGGAGCAGGCACTTTTCGGTGCTGGATAAGGGCCGTTCATGCCTAAAACGGTAAGCCGCAAGGTAATTCCTCCTTTGCAGAGAACTGAAGCAAAATAGAAGCCTTCTTATTATACGCCAAGGGATGAAAAAAAGCAAAAAGAACCCTGCACGGAAAAATGCATCGTGCAGGGATGAATGGAAAACGCGTTATTCAAAAGGAATGTACATCCGGGTGTCAAAACTTTCCTTCATGATGAAGTATCTGGGATGCTCCCGCCAACCGGCTTCCGTGGATTTGACCGTTTCCGTTTCCACCACGCAGTTGGGCAGTGCCTGCTTGAAGGCGTCGATTTCCTCCTGGGACAGGTGATAGTTTCGGGAAATCCACAGCCGCTCCAGCGAAGTGCAGCTGTACAGGGGCGTCAAGTCCGTCACGTCATTGTAGCACAGGTTCAGATCCAGCAGCTTTGTTTTGCCGGCCAGCGGTGTCAGGTCGGTAATGTTCTGCATGAATAGCTCCACATACTCTAAATCGTCCAGCTCTGCCAGAGGAGAAATATCCGTCACCGGCGTGCGGGAGTCAATGACGATGAGCCGCTTCAGGTGCGGCCACTGGGTCAAAAAGGATAGATCGCTGACGTTGTTGTGCCCCACATCCAGTGCCAGCAAATCAGGACAGTATTTCAGCACATCCAACATTTTTGCAGTGTAGCGAGGTTCCTGCCGTCCTTTAGCTGTGGAAAAGGCAGTGACATCGGTACGGATGCGATAATTGTTCAGGGTGATGGTCCAGTTGAAGTGAATGTTGGGATAGGCGGCCATGAGCTTTTCCATTTCTTTGGTGGAAAAGGTGTAATCATACATGGTGACTTCCTTCAGGTAGGGGAGAGCACCCAATGCTAAAGAAAAATTATTGTACCCGGCACGTTTCTCCTGCCCGTCCAGATCCAGTGTGGTGGTCAGGCTGTCTGCGGTATAGCTGCCGATTTCCACTGTCCAGCGAAAAACAAGCTGGGGCAGGGCAGCGGAAAGCTGGCTTTTTCCCTTTAGGGAAAGCTTTACATCCATCAGGTTGACTTCTGTGCCTTCAGGCAGAAGGCTAAGCTCGTCAATCAAGGCAGTGATCTGCTTGTCGGCAATTTCACCACGATCTGTCAGATCCACCGTATCCGCTGTGGCAGAAGCCGCTAACAGCAGCAGTACACAAACCAGTGTAAGGATTCTTTTCATGTGAAGCGGCCTCCTTTGGCATTTTTATTTTTTGTTGACCGCATCGGTATGCACCAGGTCAGAGGTGCCTACGCCGAACAGTTCGTGCATGTTCCGGGGACTGCCTACGCCGTGACCGGAGTTGGCGCCGGTGCGGTTCAGCTTGGTACCCATGAAAATCAGCACGGAGGTGGACCCCCCATCTAGGTTAAAAGCATCGGTAACGCCCTGGGCATACATCATTTCGGCCAGCACGTTCAGTGTGACGCCTTTCGGGCCGGGGTTAATGCGGCCTTCCACGGTGATGATGCAGTAGTGACCGGCTTCAATCATGCCGATGGCATTGCGGGGCTCGGTGGCATCATAGCCTTCGCCGCTGTAAATGCGGATTTTGCCGTCCCGTGCCAGGTAAGGGCCAAAGGACAGGGCATCATGGACGTTTCCTTCCGCCAGCAGCTCTGTGGCGGTAATTTCACTGGCTGCATAAACGGACAAGGTGCCGTCATCCCGCAGCGCCATGGTATCCAGGTTGGGATAGGCCATGCGCTTTTTTGCATCATAGTTGTAGAGCACTTCCCGATTGCGGAGAATGTTGCCTACGCCGGTTTTCCGATCCACCCGGTAAGGGTAATAGTCGCCGTTTACGCCCAGAACAAGCTTGGAGGTCTGCGCCAGCGTTTCGGGATAAATCTGCTGTCCCTTAAAGGAGGCATTGGCATACAGCACCTGGGCGAAGGATTCACTTTCCGGCTTAAACTTCAAATCGGTCACAAACCAGACCTGGGGCTTTTCCGGCAGCTCGTAGCGGACGATTTCAATTTGAATGGTGGAGGACAGGTAAGCCCACAGGCCATTATCCGCATCCTCGTACACAAACTCGCCTTCCGCCAGATAGCCATCCTCCAGCCGGTCCTCCGGGTACGGAATGGCAGACGGGTCGCTGTGCACGGCACCGTCATACTGCCGCCAGCATAGGGCGCGAATGTAACGGTCGCTGCGCTCTTCCCATGCGCTGAGGGTATCAGTCAACGCGGCATCGTCCACCGCATACACATGGGGAACGACCCAAATGCCGTTCTCTTCGGCATCAGCGGTTTGGAAGGTGGATTCCTGGGCGTCTGCTGCGGCATCCGTCACCTTTTGCAGCAGATAGCCTTCCCGGCCATCAGCGGATGCGGAAAGCACCACCATGGGTGCGGCAGACCGAATGGCGCTGACCAAAGGATACAGGAAGAACTTATCCGTCCAAGCTTTGTCCAGCTTTTTCTCCTCTGTGCCTGCTGACTGAGCGGCCAGGTTCAGCATGGTGGGCGTGCGGCGAACGCCGGCATCCCACAGGGTGTCATAGAGGGTGAGCAGAGAGACGTCTTCATCGGAGGTCATGAGCAGGCAGGCCACGCTGCGGCCCTCGGCGACCCATGCGGCAATTTTGTCCGTATTCAGCTGGGCAGGGGTTTCTGCCACCAGCAGCAGATCTGCCTGGGCATCACGCTGCCAAGCGTGGAGGCTGCCGGGCAATGTGCCGCCTGTGAAGAATCGAAGCTCACTGACGGAAACACTGACAGCGGAAGAAAAATTCACCACCAGCTGGATAGCACCTGTTACCTGAACGTCCAGCACGCATTCAGCACCGGGGTCGGAGAAAGTTTCTGCATCCACCCAGCGCTTATTGTCCTTTGTGCGCAGGGTGATACTTTCCGGGGCCGTATCCATGCGCAGATAGATTTGTCCGCAGGTTTCCTCCTCGGGAATTTCTGCTGCGATGGTTAGGCTCTTGCCCCGCTTAAAGGCAGCGACCGTATCATCGGAGCGATCCCGAAGGGCATCCATGTCAAGCTGATTTTTACCGTCCGTGGCGGCAATCATCAGTTCACGGGCAGCCTCTGATTCCGCAGCGTCCTCGCCCAGGGCAACCAGTGGCAGAAAGCATAGGCAGAGCAGCACACAAAGAAACTTTTTCACAGGAAACACGCCTCCATAAGGTTAGAGTCAGTTATTCTTCGGCAGCGGCAGAGGATACGAAATAAATAATGTCCCCCACGTTGCGGTTTTTTGATTCCGGTGCATTGACACGGCGGCCGCCAAACCAGAGGGTGGTGGAGGAACCGCCGTCCAGATTATACCCCTGCTGAACACCCTTTTGCACCATCAGGTCGGTCAGCTCTGCAATAGTCAGGCCGGCCTGCCCTTGTTGTTCAGGCCCTTCGGTAACAATGAGCAGGTACTGCAGCGTATCCAATTGGCAAATGGCCAGCCGCTGCGCCTTGGTGTTGGCACCGCAGCTCACTTTGTCGCCGGCTTTGAAGTGCTGCACTTCACCGTTTACAATCAGCCCGGGACCAAAGCAGAATGCCTGCACGGCCGTATCACGGTAGGCTTCCCATTCCTTCCGTGTATTCTTCGTGAGAATCGTAAAATTGCCATCAGCGTCAATGATCAGCGTATCCCGGGTGGCAACCGGCTGTTCCCGGAGCACCTGCCCGTTGCGCACCACAACTCCCGTGTGATGGTAGGAGAAATAGTCCCCGTTAATGGCCAGCACCGCATTGTTCTCCTGTGCCATGCTGCTGACAGGGCGCACTGTCTTGGATGGATAATTGGCGGCCAGAGCGGTACGGAGCTGATCGGCTTCCGTCAGGGTAACATAGACGTAGTAAATGTTGGTATCATAGGCATGGTCGGTTTCGATGCGGATAGAAAGGGTGCCGTCATCGTAGCTCATGCCATCTGCACTGTAAGCGGAAGCTTCACCGCTCGGCAGGGCTTCACCAAGGACAAAAATGGGGCACAAAATCAGCAGGATCAGCCAAGGGAGAATTCGTTTCATTCCATCCGCTCCATTTCGTTGTTACTTCAATAAAAGGGAGACAGGCAAAGCTGTCTCCCACTACCATGCCGGAGTTTATTATACACTTTTTTCACAATGGATTCAACCGGAACAAAAACAGACTTTCCGTGTTGATCTTGAGTTAGGCCATTTCCTTCAAGGCCTTGAAAACCTGCTTGTTGGCTTCATACAGCCGGGTGTAAACATCATATACCTTGGCATACTTAGGTACGTTCTCCTCAATGGGGTTCTGTGCAGGGTTTAAGTGAATCATGGCTCGGCATGCTTCCTGCACAGAAGGATACAAGCCTGCGCCTACGCCGGCCAGAATGGCTACACCCAAGGCAGGGCCTTCCGTGTTGATGGTGGTGGCTACGGGGCAGTTGAATACATCAGCCAGCATCTGCCGCCAAAGGGGGCTCTTGCCGCCGCCGCCGCAGGCAAGCATTTGCTCAGGGGCAACGCCCATGCCTTCCAGAATGCCGAGACAATCCTTCAGGGAATAGCTGACACCCTCCATGACGGCACGGAGCAGATCACGCCGCTGATGCATGGCACTCAAGCCGAAGAACATGCCGCGGCAGTCCGCATCCAGGTGAGGGGTGCGCTCGCCCATCAGATAGGGGGCATACAGCAGCTTGTTGGCACCAATAGGGGACAAAGCCGCTTCTTTGTTCATCAGGTCATAGGGATCAACGCCCATGGAGGCTGCCGCTTCCTTCTCGGCCATGCAGAAGGTATCCCGGAACCATTTCAGGGAAAGCCCTGCCGCCTGGGTCACGCCCATTACGTGCCATGCGCCGGGCACGGCACAGCAGAAGGTGTGAACACGTCCTTTGGGGTCAATGGACAGGTGATCCGTATGCGCAAACACCACGCCGCTGGTGCCGATGGTGGTGAAGGCTTTCCCGTCTTCTACCACGCCGGTGCCTACAGCTGCAGCGGCATTGTCTCCTGCACCGCCTACCACCAGCGTGCTTTCTGTAAGTCCGGTCAGCTTGGCAGCCTCGGCGGAAATGTGTCCGGTAACTTCGCAGGATTCGTACACCTTTGCCAGCAGGCTCTTGTCAATATCCAGCGTTTCCAGCAGTTCATCCGACCAGCAGCGATGAGGAACATCCAGCATCTGCATACCGCTGGCATCGGACACTTCCGTGGCGAAGTCTCCCGTCAGCATGTACCGCACATAATCCTTGGGCAGGAGAATGTGCCGGCACTTGGCGTAAATCTCAGGCTCATGCTTCCGTACCCACAGCACCTTTGACAGCGTAAACCCGCATAGGGCAGGATTGGCAGTGATGCGAATCAGGTTGTCATAGCCTACCTTGGCGGTAATTTCATCGCATTCTGCTTGGGTGCGCTGGTCGCACCAGATGATGGAACGCCGGAGCACCTTGCCTGCTGCATCCATCATCACCAGGCCGTGCATCTGTCCGGAAATACCTAGGGAAACTACGTCGCCAGGATTGACTCCGCTCTTTTCCAGCACCGTGCGGATGGTCTGTTCTGCTGCGTGCCACCAATCTTCCGGATCTTGCTCTGCCCAGCCATTCTGGGGCTGATAAAGGGGGTACTCCACCAAAGCAGAGGCCACGGCCTTGCCCAGCTGGTCGAACAGCACGGTTTTCGTTCCCGAAGTGCCTAAATCAATACCAAGTACATATTTCATTGCCGTATACGCTCCTTACGGTTGTTGTTTTCTCCATTATACGGTGCGGGGAAAAGATTGTCAATCCAAACCCTTTGCGTGAAAGACAGCCGCACAGAAATGTATTTCTGAGAAGTTACGAACTCGTAATTTTTTTGTCATTTTCATGATGCTTTTATTGCATTTTCAAACTGAACATCGTATAATGATACTGTTTATTCGCATATGAAGGAGGAGCCCTTTTTTGAAGAGTGTACTAAAGCGAGCAACATCCCTGTTAGCGGCGCTATGCCTGCTGGGTACGACTTCTGCCTATGCAGTGGAGGATGACGATACTGACTGGGATATGAGCCAGGTCATTACCGCCACGGAAGCCCCTGCAGAGGATGAAACCCTCGAGGAAGAGGATGACATGGGTGAATTCATCATTGATGACAGTACCCAGGCGGCCATTGACGCTTTGCAGCAGGATATGGAAGTGGACACCTCCATTGATCCGGACACGCTGGACATGAATACGAAACTGCCGGACAATGTGATCAACATTCTGCTGGTGGGTATTGATACCCGGGATACCAGCCTGACTTCCGGCCTGCAGCAGGGCGATGTGCAGATTATCCTTTCCATCAATAAGGACACAGGCTCTATCAAGCTTACCTCCCTGCTGCGGGACATGTACGTCACCATTCCCGGTTACAAAAACATGAACCGCATCAATGTGGCTTATGCCCGGGGCGGCGGTCAGCTGGCCATGCGCACGGTGAATAAGAACTTTGAAATGAACATTCAAAACTATGTGACCATTAACTTTTACGGCTTGGCCTCCATCATTGATGCCATCGGCGGCATTGATATTGACCTGACCAAGACGGAGGCGGGTGCCATTAACACCTACCTGCGGAAGCATCCGCCGAAGTATGACAATACGGACGGCAGTCAGCGTGTGACGCTGGAGAAGAAGGATGGTGTACAGCACCTGGACGGTGTGCAGGCTGTGATGTATGCCCGCCTGCGGAAGATCGATAATGACTTTGGCCGTACGGCACGGCAGCGGCATTTGCTGGAGCTTCTGCTGGAAAAAGTCATGCAGGACATGAGCCTGGATAAGATGATGACGCTGATTGAAACCTGCATCCCCTACGTAACCACCAACATGAACCCCAGCACCATGGTGGAGCTGGGCATGACGGTGCTGAGCAGCGACATCATCAGCCGCGCCAAGGCTGGCGAGGAACTGCTGGAGCAGCACCGGGTGCCTATGGATGGGTGCTACAGCTACAAGGACATTAACGGCGCATCGGTGATTTATCTGAGCACCAACAACCTGAAGAAAAACATTCAGTCCATTCATGAGTTTATTTACGGACAGTATTATCCGGCGGAGTAAAGAAGAACAGACCATATGCAGGGCTGCCTCACGATGATGAAGTGAAGCAGCCCTGCATACTTTATTCCGCATCATTTTCTTGGAATCTTTCCCGATCCAGCATCTTGATGACTTTTGCCGGATTTCCGACGGCAACGGCGTAGTCGGGCACATCCTTCGTGACAACGGAGCCTGCGCCAATCACGGCGTGGTGCCCTACACGTACGCCGGGCAGGATGGTCGCACCCGCGCCGATCCATGCGTAATCTCCGATTTCAACTGGCTTACAAATCAGCACATTCAAATCATAGGGATCATGATTGTTGGAAATAAGCTGGACATTGGCAGCAATGCGGACACCATTTCCGATGGTGATACCGCCGCGGGCCATGGCGAGAAGATTGGAATTGATAAATACATCCTTGCCGACCTTCAGCATGTTGAGTGCCGCTCCGGAAAGGGGAGGCGCAATCGTACTGCCCTCGCCTAAATTCTCCCCCATTAGTTCATGGAGCAGCGTGTTGTATTCATCTGAAAAGGGAAGGCTGTGATTCAGCTGAAAGAGCAGCTGCGACGAACGCAGTCGCTGTGCACTGTGCTCGTCGGATGCTTTGCTTAAATCAATGCGGATTTCTTCACAGTTCATAAGCATTCCTCCTGGATCCATTGCTCAAGCACGGCTTTGGCGTTGTCTACACTGCTCCCGTAGATTGCCAGACCTTTTTTCACAACGGCATCTTTTGCGGCTTTTTGGATATCCTGCTCCGTACCGGAAAGACCACTGCCTTCGTGTGTGCAGAAGGGGTAAATCCTCTTGCCAGTAAAGTTGAAGCGTTCAAGAAATGTGTAAACCGCCATCGGCATGGTGCCCCAGTAATTTGGATAGCCAAGGAAAATCTCGTCATAAGTATCCAGATGATCGGGGAGGGAGACAAGCTCCGGTCTTTTACCAGACTGCTTATCTCTTTGCGCCTGGGCGATGCATGTATTGTAATCTGCTGCATAGGGAATCTTCTGCTTAATCCGAAGCAGGTCTGCACCGGTCAGGGCTGCGATCATCTTCGCTGCCTTTTCTGTGTTGCCTACCTGAATATATTTTTTTGAGCCGCCGAAGTAGTTTTCACCGGCTCTTGAATAAAACGCAACCAGTTTCGCCATGCTTACTCATCTTCCTTCTTCACCCATGTAAGTACACCGGTTTCCATGGCTTCTTCATACCTCGATATCTTGAAAGCGAGTCGATCCATGGTTTCCTGGATTTGCTGCTTCTGCTTTTCGAGCATCTTCATTTGTCCTCTCAAAAGTTCAAGCCTTGCCGGAATGGTGGAATCTCCCGCCTGAAAAAGTCTTTGATATTCAATCAGTACTTCGATGGGTAGCCCCGCGTTGCGCATACAGACGGCCAGTTCCACCCATTTCAAGTCGTCTTCCTGGTAGTCACGAATGCCGCTGGAGGTTCGTGTAACCGCAGGAATCACATTTACACGTTCGTAGTAGCGAAGCGTATCCTGCGATAGGTTGTATTTTTCCGATACTTCTTTAATCGTCATGTGCAGCCTCCCTGTCAAAGAATGCCCTTGACCTTTTCAATCCACTGCTGAATCTGTTCTGGCGGAGTTACGAGATTGCTTCCTCCTTCGGAATCAAACCGAACCTGCATTTCACAGGCAATGTCTGCACCTCTGCAGGCTGTCCTCATGTCCTTGATCACGTGTCCCGGCCATCCGCCGTTGGTCATAAACGGCACCACTGTTTTGCCTGAAAAGTTTTCTGTGTGCAGGAAAGTGCGCACCGCAGGAGCCATGGTGTACCACCAGGTCGGCGTTCCCACAGCAATGATATCGTAATCGGCAGGATGGATGTCAATCGGCTTGATGGCAGGCTCATACTTTTGCCGTACCTCTTCCTGTCCCTGCTTGACCACGTCATCGTAACTTCCTTCATAGGGAGCTAAAGTATCAATCCTGATGATGTCCCCACCGATTTCCTTTTGCAGCATTTCGGCGATTCGCTTCGTGTTTCCGTTCGACCATGAATAATAAGCAATCAGTACTTTTTTCATGTTGTTCACCTCACAAGCTTAGTATAGTACTTGGAGTTAACTCTAACGCAAGACCTTTTTGCAAACAACGTCAAACTTTTTTTACTGTCTAGGCCAATGAAAAAAGCGATGCTGAAGAAAGAATCAGCACCGCCTTTTGAACATGGTATTCTGTTACTCAACCTTCCGCCAGTCGCTGAAGGGGAAAACCACCTGCCGCACATGGCCGACGATCATTTCCCGGGAAATGGGTCCGATAATGTGACTGTCGTTGGAATTGGAACGATTGTCACCCAGCACGAAGTAGTAGCCTTCCGGCACGGTGTAGGCTGCCATGGAGTAATTGGGCCGGTAGGTCAGATATTCCTCTTCGTACTTGACCCCGTTGACGTACAGATAGCCGCCGGTGATCTCCACTGTGTCCCCGGGCAGACCCACCACACGCTTGACGAAGTTGGTGCCTCCCCGGTCGGGATAGTGGCAAATGACCACGTCAAACCGCTGGGGGTCGCCAAAAATTTTGTAGCTGTTGCCGAAGAGGCTCAGGGAAGTGTACTCGGTCTTGGTGACCAGCATGATTTCGCCATCCGCCAGGGTGGTATCCATGGAATGACCATCCACCTTCACCGGCTCAAACAGGAAGGTGCGGATGACCAGAGCAATGGCCAATGCCGCCAGGATGGTCATGACCCATTCGAAAATTTCACGGCCAACGGATTTCTTGGGCTTTTGGGGTTGAGCTTGCTGCTCCTCCATGATGATTTACCTGCCTTTCTGCATGCGCACGTCAGTGCTGGGATGATGTCAATGCCTTCAGCCGGGCAACTTCTTGCTCCACTTCGGCCTTGGAAACTTTATTCAGGGGCGAGAAGCGTCCTTCCAATGCCTTCTCCAGCTTGGCAATGGCAGCGGCATAGTCCTTGTTTTCCACGTCATAGCGGCTAAGGAACCAGAGAGTGTCAATTTGACCCGGCTTTTGCTCCAATGCTTTGGTGAACCAGGTCAGCGCCGTTTCCTTGTCGTCAAAGACACGATAATAGGTTTGTCCCAAATTGTCAAGGGACACAGAATCCTCATCGTCGTACTCCACAGCTTCCTGATTAAAGGCAAGGGCTTTTCGCTTGCCTTCCTCCCAAGCCTGCTCGGGATCTACCTGAGGGGCTTCATCACCAAAGCGATCGTCCACCTCGACGACATGAGGCTGTGCCAGGAAGGCGGCTTTGTTGGCCGGGTCGAATTGCTCGGCATACAGGTAGCCCAGGGTCTCATAGACCAGCCCGGAAGGCTGACGGCGATGCTGCTTTTCCAGCAGGTTTACGGCCTTGGCCAGATCCCCTAATTTGTAGCAGCACACGGCGTAGTCCATGTACATCTGGTTTTTCTGGTCAGGGGACATGGGGGATTTTTGCATCTTCGCCAGCAGTTCTTTGGCCTTTTGAAATTCATTATCCCGGATGAGCAGCACCGCATAGGCCAGCAGCAGCCGGGGCTGATTCATGCCCTCCGCATAGGCTTCGGCGTATTTCGCCTTGGCCTCTTCCGTTTTTTTCTTTCCCTGCAGACTCAATGCCTGCTGTCCTTTCAGGTTTGCCATAAAACCCATGGGATTCACTCCTTTTTCATTTTCTGTTTCAGTCGATCATATCGATGCTGAAGCGCGGCACGCTGTTCCTGCGTATCCGTGCTGTCAAAGAGGGTAGGCTCTGCCAGCAGCATCATGGCACGTCGGGTCATTTCCATGGCCATGGACAGATTCCGTTCCGCATGTTCATAGTGCTTGGCCATTTCTACATAGGGGACAATGCCCCCTTCGTGACGGTCTATCATGCTCTGCCAGATGGCTGCAGCCTCCTGGCGTTCTCCGCTGCGCCGCCAGCTGCGTGCCAGATAAAGCTGCCCTTTGGCTCTGGTCATGCCCCGGCTGGCAAGGTGATAGCATTGCCGTGCTTCTTCCGGATGATGAAAGCGCTCCAGTGCCACGCCCATGGAAAATACGTCCTCCTCATGGGGGTGGACATCCGGGTGCTCGTACAGGTGAGCCATGGCACTGAGCAGGGTGCACAGACTGGCGATATCCTGCGCATTGTGGGTCAGCACCTCGTCCAGCAGGGCAAACTCCCCGGTTTTCAGGTAAGCAAAATAACGCTGAGGAGCTTCGCTGCCGGGCAGGTCATGGAGGCGGGGCGTACCCAGCACGGCTTCTTCCAGGTGGGATAAGGTGCAGCGCTTCAGCCGCATTTTCCACACACGGCGGGCAATGTGCAGGAGGTCGATGTGGGGCAGATCAAGGCAGCCGGGCTGCATCCGGTTCAGCAGGAACCGATCCCGCAGCAGAGGAATATCAAAGGTGCGGCCGTTGAAGGTGCACAGCACATCGCAGTGCCGCAAGGCTTCCTCCACCTTAGCCAGCACATACCGCTCCTCCGGGTAATCCCGCATAACGTACTGATCCACCACGAAGCCTTCCTGAGTAAGCCGTCCCAGCCCTACCAGAAAAGCTACCGTGCCTGTGCCACCGGCAAGCCCTGTGGTTTCCGTATCCAAATAAAGAATGCGGGTCGGATCAAGAATGAGAGGCAGGGGAGGGGCTAAGGCGCCGCACATGAGATCAACGGTGGCACGGTGCAGCTGAAAAGCCTCGGGGAAGCTGTCTAGATCACGAATCTCCTGCCTGTTCCAGCAGGAAGTAAAAGTGCGTGCCGGAGGTGCTGATGCCGGCTTCTTCGGTGTATCAATGGCACGGAGCTTGTCGCGAAGATTCATCGTGTCAGCTCCTTCAGCAGCAGCATGGCGGTGCTTTTGCCATCCTCACCGATCTCCCCCTCCGGGCCAACGCAGGAAGGGCAGCCCTTCGCACAGGGACAATCCTGTGCAATTTGCAGGGCTTTTTCCAGCAGCAGGCGCTGCATGCCGTAGGCCTTCTGAGCAAGCCCGATGCCCCCGGGGCAGCTGTCGTACAGAATGATGGTAGGCTGGTCGGTGATGGGGCTCTTGACCTGATACACCACCACCACATCCTGGGGAGAGCACATCAGGTACAGCGGCGCCACAATGCGCAGCAGGTTAGCAACGGCCAGCATGCCGTTTTTCAGCGTGTCGCTGGAGAAACGGGCAGCCAGCGTATCGGACAGCGTCCACCACATGGCAGTGGTATGCATGTCTGTTTCCGGAAGCCGCACATGACCAAAGCCCAGAGTTTCGTGAGTATCGAAGCGAATCTTCTTAAACATGGTCACCAGGGTGGTTACCTTCACCTCACCCAGGGCACACATGCCGCCGCCGGGGGCTTCCTGCTGCTGCTCCACATCCAGCAGGGAGAGGGAAACGTTCAAGTCCGCATCCGTGTAGTAGCCCACATCCACCTTGCGAATGAAGGCCTTGCAGGCATCAAAGTCCAGCTTCTCTACCTGATACTGCTGGGCTTCGTGCATGTAGATGGCATTCTCGTGCAGCAGCATGGGTACGGTGTATCGATCCATTTCGCCGATGACCCGATGATGAGCCGGGTCGGTGATGTCAACGATGACAAAGTTTTCACTGGCGGCGGAACGCAGGGAAATCTCCGATGCAGGAAAATCCTCGGCAGCCCAGTGATACCGACCGTCCACATGGCGGAGGATGCTGCTGTCCGTCAGGTATTCCAGCAATTCTTCACTCCCAGGTGCATTGCCGAAGTTTTCTCCATCCTCAAAAGGAAGCTCGAAGGCGGAGCACTTGAAGTGGCTTAGGAGAATGTAAAGGTTGTTCGGGTTCAGCAGCGCATTTTCCGGGGACTGCCGAAGGAAATAATCCGGGTGGGATACGATGTACTGATCAATGGCCGCAGAAGAAGCCACATAAAAAATGATGCTGGTATCCTTTCGGCGGCCTGCACGGCCGGCCTGCTGCCATGCACTGGCAATGGTGCCGGGATAGCCGCACATGACGCAGGCATTCAGGGCACCGATATCAATGCCAAGCTCCAGCGCGTTGGTGGATACGACCGCATCGATCTTTCCCGCACGAAGGCCGCGTTCAATCTCTCGACGCTCCGTAGGCAGGTAGCCGCCCCGATAGCCCCGTACCCGGCCGGCGTTGCCCAGGGGATCCCGCACCAGATCCTTCAGGTAGCGGGTCAGCACCTCGACGGTTAATCTGCTCCGGGCAAAGGTGATGGTCTGGATGCCGCACTTCAGCAGCATGCTGGCAATATCCCTCGTTACAGGGATGACACCCTTGCGGATGCCCAGCTGACGATTGACCACCGGAGGATTGTAGAACACAAAGTGCCGCTTGCCCATGGGGGCGCCGTTGTCATCGATCATCTCCACGGAACGGCCGATCAGGGTTTCGGCCAGCTCCTTGGGGTTGGCAATGGTGGCGCTGCATAGGATGAATTGCGGATGACTGCCGTAGAAGGCACACAACCGCATAAGCCGACGCAGTACATTGGCCAGGTTGGAGCCGAAAACGCCACGGTAGGTGTGAATTTCATCAATAACGATGTAGCGAAGGTTTTCAAACAGCTTCACCCACTTGGTGTGGTGGGGGAGAATGCCGCTGTGAAGCATATCCGGGTTGGTGACCACAATGTGCCCTGCCTGACGGACAGCTTTCCGAGCCGCTCCCGGCGTATCCCCGTCATAGGTGTAGGTTTTGATGTCCACATCCATGGCTTCAATCAGCTCGTACAGCTCACTGACCTGATCGGCAGATAATGCCTTGGTGGGGAACAGATACAGTGCCCGGGCATCCTGATTCTGCAAAATGGCGGAAAGCACGGGCAGGTTGTAGCACATGGTTTTGCCGGAAGCGGTAGGGGTTACCACCACCACATCCTTTCCGGCGGCAGTGGCGGCAATGCTTTGCGCCTGATGGGTATACAGCTGATGAATCCCGCGCTTTTCCAGCACAGGAATCAGTCGGGAATCCAGCGTATCGGGGAAAGGAGCGTAGCGGGCAGGCCGGGCAGGAAGCTCTTCCCATCGCACCACATTTTCCATGAATGCTTCATCCCGGCGCAGCTGATCTGCCAACTGATCCACGTTCATGCGCTCCGCCTCCTTTACCCGATGATACTGCTAATGATAACACCATGCAGGCGGAATGTCCAGCAAAGAAAAATCGTCCAGGTATTACGCCCGGACGATCATGGCATCAACAAACTTAGAATGGCGTTGGAGGGCTCGCAAGCCCTTCAACTGTCAATGGGCTTTCAGCAACATGTGCAGTGAAAGCCGATTCGGCGAAAGCGCTTAGTGAAGCTCCTGGAAGCATGCAGCACCCTTTTGACGGTGCCACAGGATCAGCAGTACATCAAGCACCAGGGTAACGAAGCATGCGCAGACCATGTAGATATTAGCGGAAACGTGCTCCATCAGCAGGGCATACAGGCCGCCCAGCGCCGCCACATAGCCAAAGGAGGCTAACAGAGAGACGAACACGCCTGCACTCTGCTTGATGACCGTCATTTCATTGGTCCAGTCCATGACCGGCATTTTCAGGCCGATGAACAGATCCAGTGCGGCGCAGAACACCACGAACAGCTGCGGGAAGAGCAGCAGGTAGATGCCCTGCAGCAGGCTGACGGGGAGAATGATCAGCACGCAGATGCAGCAGAACAGCACCGGCAGGCCGGTCAATACCCAATGAGCTTCCATCTTTGCCAGGAGCAGCTGCCAGGGGGTCAAGGGCAGGGACTTCAGCAGCCACATCTGCTTGGCATCCATGGAAACGGAAGGCTCTGCAATATTGTTCATGCCTGCCAGCATGGCAATAAGACCGCTGACACCGGCGGCCACGAGGCCGGATTCGAGGAAAGGAGAACCTTGCAGCATGGGTACATATTCGCCGCCCTTAATGAGTACTGCAAGACCGGCCAGAGGCAGCAGGATCAAACTTTCACCGCAGTTCATAATGTAGGTGGCATTGTTGAAGAAGTGATCCAGTTCCTTCCGCAAAAGGGCAAGGGAAACACTGCTGGCTTCCAGCTTGGTTTTGCGGACAGACTTGGTGGATACGCTGGTGGTCATCGTGGCCATCTTCAGGAAGCTGCGGGAAAGGAGCAGGCAGGCCAATGCAAAGACCACCAGCACCACAGCCGCCACCAGCAGCAAAGCGGAAAAATCCCCTGTGCCGGCTTTGCCGAACAGGTAAAGGGGATAGACGGCGCCCTGAACGGTCAAGCCGATGGTTTGGGCATTTTCGCCTAACGTTTGCACCGCCTTGGTGAAATACCGGGTCAGCAGCTGATACAGGCCGAACAGCAGCAGACCGCCGATGGCAGAGAGCAAGCCCTTGTTCTTCAGCTTCAGGCTCAGCTTGGCAATGACCCAGCCCAGCGCACAGGAAAGGGCAAGAACGAACAGGGAAATCAGCAACAGCAGCAAAATGGAGCTGATGACGGAAGCAGCAGTCACCGTGCCTAGGATCCAATAGACAATGACAGCCGGCAACATGACGATACTGCTGTAGAGCAAACCCATCAGGTAGACGCTGGTCAGGCGGGATGCGATAATGCTGCGAAGCGGAATGGGCATGGACAGCAGCATATCGTTATCCTTGGCAAGATACAGGCTGGCGTAGGTGTTGAAAGCACTGCCGAAACAGCCCATGAAAATGGCCATCAATCCCATGATGTCAAAATACAGCCAGTCAAACCCACGCGGAATCAGGCTGTTGCCAACGGAAAGAGAAACCGTGATGAAAGCACCGATCAGAATGGCAACCAACAACACCATGAAAAAGCCAAAGCCGATCATGTGGGAAAGTTGATTTTGCTGTTTGCCGTTTTTGGAAGTGCGATAAAATTTCCGGAGAATTTCCGCCATCTGCTTTTTCAGCAGAACCTTCAGCATGCTCACTCACCCTCCAATTCCAGGAAGACTTGCTCCAGAGAAGCATCGCCGCGGACTTCATCCATGGCACCGGAGCGAATCAGCTTGCCGCCCTTGATGATGGCCACCTTGTCGCAGAGCTTTTCTGCCACTTCCAGCACATGGGTGGAGAAGAAGATGGCACCGCCCTGATCGCACAGCTCACGCATCATGCCCTTCAGCAGGTGGGCAGCAATGGGATCCAGGCCGACGAAAGGCTCGTCCATCAGTACCAGCTTGGGCTGATGGATCCATGCGGCAATAATGGCCAGCTTCTGCTTCATACCATGGGAATAGGAAGAAATGGGATGATCCAGAGCACCGGTCAGCTCGAACCGGGCGGCATAGTCGGCAATCCGCGCCTTCCGATCTGCTGTGGAAACACGGAACACGTCGGCCACAAAGTTCAGGTACTTGGTGCCGGTCATGAATTCGTACAGATCAGGGTTATCAGGGATGTAAGCCATGATCTGCTTGCAGGCAATGGGATCCTCCTGAATGGACTTGCCACCGATGAGGATTTGTCCTTCCTCAAAACGGAGAATGCCTGCAACAGCCTTCAGGGTGGTGGTTTTGCCGGCGCCGTTGTGACCGATAAAACCGTAAATCTCGCCGGGATGAATGTGCAGGGACAGGTCATCCACTGCCTTGGAACCATCGTAGATCTTGGACAGGTGATCAATTTGAAGCATTGCTTCATCCTCCTATGATAAAGGGTAAGGATAGTATAGCGCACAGAAGCACAGTTTTCAACAAAAACAAGTAAAAGTGTTGTAAAAATTAAGATGTCCTCTCCACGCTTCGGCAACGTTTGAATGGCTTCGAGAGTTTTTTTTCTGAAAAGCTTGCTTTTTCACCGAAGGCATGATACAATCATAGGCGACAATTTTTGATCCTGATTAAGGAGGTGAACAGAGTTGCCGAACATCCAGTCCGCTAAGAAGCGCGTCAAGGTAAGCGAGAAGAAGAATCTCCGCAATCGGATGGTCAAGAGCGCCATGCGTACTTCCGAAAAGAAGTTTGTTGCTGCGCTGAGTGCCGATCCTACGACCGCCAATGAGCAGTTGACCGCGACCACCTCCGCGATCGATAAGGCTGCGTCCAAGGGAATTATCCACAAGAACGCTGCAAATCGCAAGAAGGCTCGCCTGGCCAAGCAGCTGAGCAAGGCTGCTGCCGTGTGATCCTGTGAGGGAAACGCGTCCAGATAAACCTCGTCCCGCTGAGGACAGAGGTTTTTCTTTTTTTCTTCGAAAATTTGCAAGAAAAGAAGCACCTCGTGCGTTATATGGGTGAAAAGCGAATTGCAAGGCCGCCCTGGCCCGGCAATCAAGGAGGGCATGAAAGCATGGTAAAGAATAGAAACGGCCTGGCGCTGTTTATGGCATTGGTGCTGGCACTTTGCGGCATGATGACTTGCGCTCGGGCTGAAGAAACAGATCTGAATACCTTAACGCCCTTGGTGGATCTGACAGCGTCAGCCGCCATGCGGGTAGGAGAATCCCCGGAGATTATTACGGCGGACGGTACCCTGTCCGAGGCGTTCATCCATAATTTTTTCCTGATTGGGCAAAAGGCGGACGCATCTCTCGGTGTGACGGCTGATATGCTGACGGACACCTCCAAGCAGGAAACCTACCTGAAGAACACCTTCTCCTGCAGCATTCCTTCCCTGGACGGCATCCTCAGCACGGGAGAAAATTACGACTACATCGGTGTCTGCATCATGGATGCTGATTTGTCCGCCGACGGAAAGAGCGTGCGGCTGATCGGCAACCTGTATCAGGCAAACGGCCGGCTGGATCAGCTGACGGAGGACGAGTATGCGGAGGTTCGCTGGCTGGATAAGCGGGCTGTGATGGATCTTGTGAAGGACAGCGCAGCGCCCCTTGGCTGGAAGGTTTCCACTTTCTCCGTGGATGCGGAGTTGGACATGGAGGAAAGCACCCTGACCTACTTTAACGAAACCATGGTGGAGTACATCAACACCAACCTGGGCTTCGCTATTCAGTATCCGGCAGTGTTTACCGATGATACCCTGACGGAGAGTCAGGACGGCATCAGCGGCAAGCTGGCGGATGGCACGGCTTCCTTCTTTGCCAAGAAGACCAGCAACACTTCCTCCTGGACGCTGGAAAAGGTGATTGAAGCCAGAAAGCAGCAAGATCCTGAGGCAGACACCATCGTCAATGAGATCAGCGGCTGCGGTCGTGTGGTGACCCAGCAGGATGGCCGGACAGTGGTGGATATCTACATTGTAACCAGTCAGTGGGTTTACCAGGCACAGCTGTCCTATGCAAATTCCCTTGCCATGGACTTCTCGCTCTACAGCGATTACATGATGAATTCCTTCAGTGCGGATGAACTTGGCATCGGCTGACCGAGCATATTTGGAGGGATAGGTTTATGAAACGTTTTCTTGCAATCTGTCTGGCGTTGACACTTTTGCTTGGGGTTCTTCCAATCATGTCGGCCAGCGCAGAAACGACCATGGTGGTTACGGGAGGCTGGCTGCGGCTCCGGGCACTGCCTAACTTCACAGCCACTACACTGGCCAGCTACTATACGGGCACGAAAGTGACCGTACTGGGCACAGCCGGCGACGGCAACTGGTATCATGTGCGAGCCAGCGACGGCTATGAAGGCTACATGTACGCCAAGTACCTGAAAGCTTCCAGCGATTCCGGCAGCACCTCCACGGCTACGGTGATCAGCAGCAACGGCTTGGGCGTGCGGCTTCGTACCGGCCCCAGCGTGGCATATGGCATCATCCAGGTGGTACCTGTAGGCACAACGGTGACCGTATTGGCGAAGGGTACCTACTGGTGGTTCATCCGCGTAGGTACTCAGACCGGCTACATGATGAGCCAGTTTTTGACGGACGGTTCTGTAACGCCTACTCCTTCCTCCGGCTATTTGGCACGGGTGACCAGTAAAAACGGCCTGGGCGTCCGGCTTCGCGCAGGTGCAGGCACAGGCTATGCGGTGCTGGGCGTGTATAGCGTGGGCACGGAAGTAACCGTGCTGACCCACGGAAGCACGTGGGATTATATCCGCATCGGCAGCCGTACCGGCTACATGATGACTCAGTTCCTGACTACTTCGCAGGTAGTGAACACGGTTTCCAAGGTTGCGCTGAACAATGCGTCTCCCAAGGTGGGCGATACCTTGGTGGCTGTGGTAACGCCTTCCGCTGCTACCGTTACCTATCGCTGGACCTACAGCGACGGCACCCTGGTGGGCACTGGCTCCAGCTATGTGGTTACCCCTTATGATACCGGCGAACGTATCCGTGTGACCGTGACCGGTACAGGCTTGTACACCGGCACGGCTACCAGCACCCTGTCCAATACCATTACCAACAGCGGCACAACCCTCTTAGGCGTGAATCTGAACTCCTACAGCCCTGTAGTAGGACAGACGCTGTACGCAACAGCCAATCCTACAGCGGCAACAGCCAGCTATGTATGGTATCGCAGTGACGGTACGGCAGTGGGCGCAGGTCAGACCTACCTGGTGAAGAGCAGCGATGTGGGACGTACCCTGTACTGCGTGGCAGTGGGTACCGGCAGCTACAGCGGAACTGCTTACTCCTCCAACACGGCCGCCGTAACCACCGGCACTGTGGACACGCCCTTGAGCGGTACGTTGTCCATCTCCGGCTTTACCACGGCCGGCAGTACGGTCACGGCTTTGGCCAATCTGAATACCACGCAGGTGGATTACAGCTGGTATCTGGACGGATGGCTCATGTCCTCTGGCACAAGCAGCCTGCAGGTGCCCAATAATGCAGGAAGCAAGCTGAAGGTACGTGCCACCGCCAAGAGCGGCAGCGGCTACACCGGCTATGTGGAATCCGGTGAAATGACTATCACCGAATCCACCGCCAAGAAGCAGCTGCAGGGCGATATCAGCATTCCGTCTACGGCAACAACGGGATCTGTTGTAGTGGCGGCTCCTGCCCTGAACTCCTCCTACGTGTCCTACTCCTGGCAGCTGAACGGCAGCACCATTGTTGGTGCTACAGGCTCCTCAATTACTGTAAGTGACTCTATGGCCGGCGGCGTGCTGACCGTGACGGCTACCGCCAACGGCACGGATGGCTACACCGGCTCTGTGACCAGCAATTCCTGCGCTGTCTCTGCAGCAGCACCTTCTCCCACTGCCTATACAGGCACGGTCAGCCTGCCCAGCACCAGCACTGTGGGCAGCGTGCTTTCTCCTTCCGTGACCAATAACAATGCCTCTCAGGTGACCTATGACTGGTACGTGGATGGTCTGCTGGAGAACTCCGGCTCTTCCTCCTTTGTGCTAACGAGCAGCATGGCCGGCAAGTCCGTTACGGTTCGCATTACCTCCCTGGACAGCAACGTGGTTGGCTATGCAACCAGCAACGGGTGCTATGTGCAGGCAGATTTTGTGGCATCTCCTACGGATAACTAAAACATCATACAGCATCACCCGCCGAGGCAATGAACCTCGGCGGGTGATTTCTTTTGCCACAACATCATAAAAATAGAAGCCAAGCCGCTCATCATCGGGGAGTATCCGATGCCGAGAAACTTGGCTTCTTTCTCTTGTGTACAGTCTTGCAGAAAGAGCAACCGGGAAGATGACATCGCTTGCCTCAGACCGTGATTTCCACCTGATTACCCTCTATGGCAACAATACAGCTTTCGTAATAGCCATCGCCTGTTGTGCGGGGGCCGCTGATGACCTGGTAGCCGTCTGCTTTCAGCACTGCAGTCAGGGCATCTACTTTTTCCTTGCTGCCAACACTGAAGGCAATGTGCGCATAGCCGGTGCGGGCAAGATCCTTCGGTAAATCCGACATCCCCGGTTTCTGCATGATCTCCAGCCGGGCACCATCGTCAAAGGAAATAAGAACGGAAATCGGACTTCGGGTTGTGGTATCCGTCATTGGAGCTTGCCCCTAAATACTTCATGAAGAAACTACGGGCTTTTTCCAGATCATTGACATAGAGAGCAACGTGTTCGATCTTCATGGGTGCTTGCCTCCTTATACATTTTATCGGGAAACGCGGGAGATGGAAACCACCGTTTCGATATGCTCCGTGCAGGGAAACATGTCCACGGGCACGGCTGTCAACGCCTTGTATTGCCCGTCCCTGCACAGAAAATCCAAATCCCGTGCCAGTGTATCGGGACCACAGGAGACGTACACAATTTTCTTTGGGGCAAGGGATTTGACGGCAGAAAGGAAGGGTACATCGCTGCCGGAGCGAGGGGGATCCATGCACACAACATCCGGCACGTGACCTTCCTTGGCCATGCGGGTCATGAAACGGCCTGCATCATCGCAATAGAAGGAGGCATTGCGGACTTGATTGGCTTCTGCATTGATACGGGCGTCCTTGACG
>CAVKHY010000023.1:0-26389 GCA_963656345.1 bacterium
CGCATTCCCCGGATAGCCTCCAATTTCAATCCACGCACCCCGTGAGGGGTGCGACAGCAAAAGTGCACAAAATGCATCGTGCCTTTTGCAACAAAACCTAGAAAGAAGCTTTGGCAGGCGACGTTTTCGTCCGAAAAGCAAGCTTTTGTTCGGCGAAAACGGTCACAGACCTATGCTTGGTTTCCTAATTTTGCTTTTTATGCGGCACTCGAAGGTGCGAACCTCCCGGGGATTTTCTGCGAGCTTCACCTTCGCACAGGCAGAGAACATCCTCTTTAGCCTGCTATACCATAAAAACATCATTGGGAAGATAGGTCTGTTTACAGCCAAAGTGTTCAATCTTTGTTTCGTAGTTTTTGCCAAGGTAGTAAAAGCGTAAACTGTCCCGTTCCGGATCCATGATGGAGCAAAGCGTATGCTGCAGGCTCCGGCATTGGGCAGCGTCCAGCAGGCATTCGAACACGGAGTTCTGCACCCGCTGACCATAGTTGACGCACTGCTTGGCAATCTGACGCAACCGTCTTCGGCCGGCAGCGTCTTCCGTGTTGACATCGTATGTAATCAATACCAACATGTTATCACTTCCACAAAAAGGGTGGATAATCCTCTAAATCTCCGCGCAAAAATCTGGCCAGGAGCAGCGCCTGCATGTAAGGAACCAAGCCCCAGGGAATCTTTTCTTCCAGGAAGGGATGGGTCAGGGTTTCCTGCTTCTTTTCCTGCCATTTTTTCAGGAAAGTCTTGCGGCCGTTGTCTGTCAGCAGCACGGCGCCGCTTTCCTGAAAGTCAAAGTCGGATGGTTTCAATATTCGATTATTTACCATGGTCAGCGCAAATCGATCTGCGAAGCAGGGACGAAGCTCCTCCATCAGATCCAGCGCCAGGGATGTCCTCCCGGGACGATCCCTGTGGAGAAAGCCCACGTAGGCATCCAGCCCCACGCTTTCCAGTGCGGAAGCGCATTCGCCGGCCAACAGGCTGTAAGCGAAGGAAAGCAGCGCATTGAAAGCATCCAGCGGCGGGCGGCGGCTTCGTTCGTGGAAGAAGAACGTATCCTTCCCCTGAAGAATCATGTCGTCCAGCAGGCTGAAGTAGGCGGCGGCGCCCGTGCCTTCCAGCCCTCGCAGACTGTCAGGGGACGTTACCTCCGCTACCTGTGGCAGCAAATCTTTCAGTTGAGCGGAAACCGCACTGAATCGATTGCCATCCACTCGCAAACCATGATCGCGGCTGGTGCGCTCGATGCTCCATCGGCTGTTGAAAATCTTGCCAAAGATCATCATCCGTGCCACCCGGCAGCTTTGCGCCGGATCATCGGCAGTGCGATACTGGGCACGGCGCAACAGCACATTCCCTTGGGTAAAGCCGGTTGTGCGAGCCAGAAATCTTCCCCTTGGTGTGCAAAAGGACATGGCGATGCCTTTTTTTGCGCAGGCGCCCATCAGCGCAGGGGATGCGCCTGCGTAGGAAAAGGATACAATTCCCTGAATCGTATGCAAGGGATACCGCTGCACCACCTCGCCATCCCGGTTGGCAACCACGTTTTCTCCATCCAGCGAAAGATACACATCCTGAGAAGTAACAAAGAGGGTATTCAGCAGCTGTCTCATGGTTCGCCCTCCATGGCATGGCGGAGATAGTCGGCAACAGAACGATTCCGCATCAGTTTGGGTAAACACAGTGCCTTCAGGGAACAGGCATTGCAGGCTTTTGTGGGCTTGACCTTCGGGGTGCTGCCCCGGTCGTATAGGTCGTGCATTTCCTTCAGCAGTTCCTGAACCTCCTGCCGCAGCTCCGGCGTAAACGGCACTTCCTGCCGCCGTCTGGGCTGGCCATAGTACAGCGCACCGGTGGGAATGTCGCAGCAAAGCATTTCTTCCAGGCACATGGCCTGACCGCAGAGTTGCAATTCATCCATGGTGTCGCCCTTCGGCACGCCCCGCTTGTATTCCACAGGGTAAGGCTGCCAAAGCCCATCCTTTCCGGGAAGGAGAATCCCATCTGCCTTGCGGTGAAACTCCAGCACGTCGCAGGCGCCTGAAACCCCGAGGGATGCAGAATGAATCTGCATGCCCCGGGTAATCAGGGTGTCTCCGCGACTTTCCGTAAAATCCTGGTCATGGGCACGTTCGTGAAGAATTTCACCGTCTGTTGTGCGGTAATTTTCTGCCCACTGATTCTCAATGGCAATCAGCGCCCACTGCCTTCGGCAAAACTTGAAGTGCTGCAGGCCGGATAGCTGGAGGTAATCCTCCTGCTTATACACCTTCGATCACTTCCGGTACAAGGCCATCCAGATCCTCCAGGGTGATTTCGTAGTCGTCCAGCTCGGTGGGCTGGGCGGTTTCATCCGTCAGCTTTACCTTCAACGAGCGGTGTACCTTGGCGGAAGAATACTGACCATCCTTGCAGTTGTGCTTCCACCAGTACAGCTTCACCACCTCCATGGATCCATCGGGACGAGCAGAGGAAGCGTCATTGACGAACAGGGTGCGCAAGCACTCCTTGATGGTTTCTGCATCCGCCTCAGAGAACCCGGTTTTCTCTGCCAGCTGCACATTGATGGAACCCTTGATTTGATACAGGCCGAACCGGACGAAGTGCTTCGTGCCCATGGTGTCCGAGGAACGTTCTCCCTTGTTTTCTGTCGGGTCTCCGTTGACACTCTTCGTAATCTGGAGCGATTCGATCTCTACCGGGGAAATGCTTACTGCCTGGTGAATGGATACCGGCCCACGTACGCCAACAGATACGCCCTTGCCGTTCTTTTCTTCATCTTTCTTTGCACCTTTAGAGGTGTTAAAGGCAAAGACCTGCCCGAAGGAACGTACGTCCAACCAAGTTTCACAGGCGGTCTTCTGGTAGGTATCCCGGTCTTTGACATTTTTCAACGTGTTGGATGCACGTTCACTCAGGCTGCTAAAGCCATCATCACAGCGATCATTGGACTGAACGAAAATCTTGTTACCAAAATCCTGCATCCGGTTGCGAATCTTCCGCTTGATGCATACATCGGAGATTTCACCAAAGCCGTTGTAATCCGTACGGGGACGGTTGCCATTCAGGGGATCACCGTTGCTATTGGCCATTCGGACGGTTACCAGGGCAACAAAGTCAATCTTGTTCTGCAAAGTGCTCATTGTTCATTTTCCTCCTCTTCGTTGGTGTCTTCCTTTTGCTTGCGGGACTTATACAGCTCATTGCGCTGGAGGTAGTAACCAATGAGATAAGTATCTCCCAAAGGTTTGTTCCATTCGTGCTCTGGGCTGGCGAAAATCTGCTCCGTGATTTCACCGATGAGATTCTTGTAATAGCTTCTCATACCCGGCTTAAGGCGAGGGAAATAGGCACGCTCCAGCTGGGACTCAATCGTATTAGCCGTGTGCAGCGGACGTTGGCAGTAGACGGACTGCAAACGAATAGCATTGGGTTCCCGCTCCTCGTTTGCGCCATAGGTATCCCGTTCGACCTTCTCCAACACCGCCAGCAGCCGTCCAAACTGATAGCTGCGGTCTTTTCGTTCCTGATCCAGTGCCATGGTCAGTTCCTCCTTCCTGTGGTCAACATAATATTTGCGGATCACTGCGCAGGCAGTGACAAGCAGTCGTCTGTACACCTGAGCATCGTAGGCCTGGGGCGTAGAAGCCCGGTTGACCAGTGCACGCTCAATGTCGGCTGGGAAAAGTGCCTTGTCTACCCGACAGGCAATCAATCGCTGCATCTGCTGCTTCAGTACTCGATCATCTGTTACCAACTTGAAACGTTTGTTTTCTTCTCTTTGGGTACCAAAGGCACAGTTAACGATCTGGAACAAATCGGGGGACTGAATAGCATCATATCGATTACTTTCCGGATTCCAACCCCACCAGCAGCAGGTGGCATCCCAGTCATAAAGTCGCTGCAAAAAGTCCGACGCTTGCAGTTCATTGTAGTAAGTCAGTGCCAGACGGCCTGTGGTTGCTGCATCAAAGGCTGCAATAACCACGCCGCTGCCGCTTGGCAGTTGGGATTGCCTGCCTTGCAGGGTTGACCACAGCACACTGCGATAATCAGTGGGTGTCGTTGCTGTAGAAGGAACGGTACAGAATGGCAGCACAACATGGGGCACTTCCTTCCCTTGCGGATTCCAGCACAGAAAAGTTCGCCCGCCCCGCATAATGCTTACGCCCTGATCTGCAATCAGCCAACGCAGTGCATTGTGTGCTTTCTGTGTGGCTTCATAGCTGATAGTAGCAGCCTGCCAATCTTCCGTAAAACGTCCGCGGAAAGTGAAATTAGACTTATCATTGGCTGATACAAGTTTGGCATTACCATAAAAAGGAACAACGCCCTTTGGACTGTTGCTGCAGGGGGTACAAAATTCTCCGGAAAGCATGCATAGGCTTTGGCGTGGGTTGCTCTCTTCGCGGTGATGCTCGTACCAAGCTGTATAAGCATGAAACAGATTCAGGTTCGCCCAGCAAGGACCACTTTCCTCTCCAATGCCAAAGACACTCCAGCAAATCAAAGCATCGTTTTTCAGATTCGTTATGCCATGGTCATTCAAATCCTTCGGTAGCGTTTTGCCCTGTAAGTACTTTAGGATGGGCGGCAGCATAGGATGCGTAAAGTCGGAGTCTGTCCATGCCTTTAGTTGCAAGAGGTATGTATGGAAACGTTTTTCGTCTTGCCCGGAAAGGTAATCAAAGCGGTCACACAAGGGGTGAGGGACAATGCCGCGTGTTCGTCCGGCGGATTCTTCGGTTGCCGGAATAATGATTTTCTCATGATCCTTGCCTACCTTTGCCGCATTCACCATGTGACCCTGTGCATCTAGGGTAACCTCAATGACTGCACTGGTAACTACATGCCCAATGGGCGCCAAAGGTTGTCGATTGGCTTCTATGATGCCCACCAGCGCACTGTTGGCATCATAGGTTTCCACTGCTTTCTGCAATAGACCCATTATTTCACCTCCCCAAATTCTCCCAGTCCGGAGAAATTGTTTTCTGCATAGCCAAAGGCCTTCACACCCATGCTTCCTAATGGTTTGTGCATGGGGCATTCCTCAGGGCGGGGAAAGGTGATTACGCCATGCTTCATTACAGGCCGCCAGAAGTTAGCGGTCATTTGTCCCTTGGTGTCCTCTGAGTACGCCTCGTCTGCATAGGTCAATCCGTGATACATGAGGCCAAAGCTTAGCTCCGGCAAATCGTCGTAGCTGCCTTTACCTTCGCCGAAGACGCAGGGTTCCACGTACCCCTGACATTCTCGGGCACCCAGGAAAATGTCCCGTCTTCCGCCCTTGACAATCATGCGCTTGGCAATGTTGTGGTGCTTGTTCTCATTTCTGTCCACAAACAATTCCGGTCGGTTGTCGTTCCACTCAAAGTGGGCACTGACCTGATAGGCACAGTCTTTCAGGTAGGTATAGTAGGACAGGTCATTTCCACCGTTGTACTTAATGGGACGAATTCCCTTTACCTCCGTTTGGATGGGGTGCATGATACGCACCTTGTCAATGTACCAGATGAAGGTAGGCTTCCAGTACACGGAAGAAAGGATGCCCTTCAATGCCTCGTAGGTAGGAATCTGGTAGCTGCACTTTTCTCCGCCCACCCGCATAATCGGGTCGGAAAACAATCCGTAGTCACCGGTAACCAGGAATTCCACAATATTCGGATGCTCCATTTGATCATGCCTCCGTAAATGGTATTGCTTTTCGCTCGCTTACAAATCCGAAATTATCATCGTAGTACCCTTCCTGCAAGACCAGCACGGCGCCGTCACACAAGGGGATCAAACCATGATCACCTTCCAGCCGTGCCCTTTCCCCGGCGTACAAGGAAATTGTGTAGGCCTTGGCTTCTTCCAGCAGATCCTTCATGCACTTGAAATCCCGGGGAAGGGTCAAGGCGTTCAACGCCGTGATTAGCTCTTTGCCTTTTCCATAAGGTACCAATACATCAGTAGTATTCTCGTCAAAAACCGTGAATTCCTTCCCGGCTGTCTTGAAAGCCTGAGCCATGATGAAATTTTTGCAATTTGCATCCAGTGCTGCATCGTAAAAGCATTTGTTGTCTGACAGCATGCTGTACAAAGTGGTTTTTTTCCTGCAAATACCGTCAGGCTTTATGGAACCGTCCTGCAACCCATCGGTAGCGGCAAATTCCTTGTAGAGCTCTACGTAGTATCTGCGGATTGCCGCATCCGAAGTCAGGTCGTTGTCAAATTGCTCCGGGTGTTGTTTGAACTCCGCCAGCAAGGCAAAGGAAGCGTTCTTTCCCATGCAGATATCGGGCAATTTGCTCAAGTCCTCGCCCCTGCACTGGAGCAGCCGAACCGGCGCAGGCTGTTCACTTTCCCTGTTGCGGTTGCATCGTCCGGCGGACTGCACCATGCTATCCATGCCGGCGAGAAAGCGGATCACTCGGGCGAAGGAAATGTCTACGCCAGCTTCAATGACCTGCGTAGAAATGCAGACCACCTTTTCTCCTGTCACAGGGTGCTGCAAAGCGTCCTGCACCTGCTTCAACACCTGCCGGCGGTGGGCCATGCACATGCCGGCAGACAAGTGAAACACATGGTAGGAGTCTTTCATGGCTTGGTACAGGGTTCGCGCTTCTGCTTTTTTGTTGCAGATGATGAGCAAGCTGTCTGCCTCATCTAGCACTTCAGCGGCTAAACCGGGCACATCCTCCAAGGACATACTTCCTGCGTCCACCAGCGTTGTCCGGCGAAACACCTGCCATAGAGCCGCATCATGGGGTACCATATCCCTTGCAGGCACGGTAATGGGATGTGCCGCTGCCTCTGAGCATGGCTGAGTGGCAGAGCACAGCAGCACCGTTGCACCGCATCCTGCTGCCAGAAAACTGATACCCAGATTGAATAGGCTGAGTAGCTTGCTGGGCACCGTCTGTACCTCGTCAATGACGATGACGCTGTTGCACAGGCTGTGAAACCGGCGAATGCTGCTGCCTCTGCCATCAAACATCGTATTCAGCAGCTGCACCAGGGTGGTGATGATGATGGGCGCATCCCATGTTTCCGTCAGCAAATCGGCCATGGACAAATCCTCACCGTTTTCTCTGCTGCGGACAACGTTGGAATGGTGCTCAAGAACCAGCGAATCATCATCGACATAATCCCGAATGACCTTGGCATTTTGCTCCAGAATGGACAGCAAAGGGGAAGTGAAAATAATCCTTGCCTTGTTTTTCACTGCACTGTGAGCCAAAGCGAAGCGCAGGGAGCTTAATGTTTTGCCGCCTCCTGTGGGTACGTTTAACCGATACACACCGCCGGGACAGTCTGCAAAGTCTCTGCACTGCCAGGAAATTTTCTGCCGGGCTGCACCAATAACGGATGTTCCGTCCATAGCATCAATCTTGCGGTCGACTCTGCCGGACAGCGTCTGCCAAAGTGTCGCTCGTGTTTCTCCTGTGATCGCTGAGGGAAAACACTGGTTGCTCATAAATTCGGCTGTATCACGACGGTCGCCTTCTATCACGGAGGAGCATAGCAGTCGCGCCAGCATTCCGATAAAAAACATGACTTCGCCTTCTTTCGGCGTTGGTGCCGGCATGCACTGAACGCAGAAGGCTTCGATTTCCCTGCAAGCCCGATTAAACAATGGATCGATCTCATCAAAAGAAGTGCATTGCTTAAGAAAATTAGGTATTGCTTCCTCGGCCTGCGTATTTTCTTTTTCCAACCGATGCTGAAAACCGGAATGACTGCCGTCATCCACGCAGTCAAACAAACCATGGTGAGCCCCTGCTGCATAGGACAACAACTCTGATGTTAGGGGCGCATAGGGATCCGTCCCCTGCTGTTTGTGGTAGCGATTCAGCAGAAGTCGCACAGCGGCAAAGGTATGGTTGACTGAACCGGGGGCGATACCTCCTTCAAACACGGCCTTGTATAGGTAGGTCTGGAATGCCTCCGTTGCTTTTCCGGCGTCATGAACCAATCCTGCAAGGTAAGCCGCATTGCCCAGGTGTGCTTCCTCCAGCGCTGTCTTGGCATATTGCGCAGTATTTCGATTATGATCGGTCAAGGTTTGATACCGCACCCCGGCATCCTCCCGGCAGATATGGGCAAAGCAAACTTCCTGCATGAATCCAACCTCCTTCAAAGTCAAAACAGCATCTGCGAAATCATTTTCTCTCATGTCATTCATCCAGAACATATATTCGATAATCTTCAATAAAAGTCCTTCTACAAGGCGCTGAAAAGTTTGCGCCCACGCCTGTCTTTCTCCATGCTTGCACCGCTATGCGCCTGATTTCTCCTCATTTACAACCTACCTCCAAAATGGTATGATAAGGCCGTAGTGTGAAAGGAGCTGATTCCATGCAAAAGGTGCTGCGAGGCCGTGGGAAACTGCCTCAAGTGAAGGATACGGCAGATGCAATGGCCATCCGGCATCCGCTGATCATCGGCAGAGCGCAGGTGGAGAAGCTGCCCTTCCCGGATGCGCCCCGCTTTACCGGTTACCATGCCAATCCGGCTTGGGAGGACTGTGCTGCGGCGGTGAACCTGTACCGGGAAAACGGCTGTGACGGACTGATTTCCATCGGCGGCGGTTCTGCCATGGATACGGCAAAGGCAGTGAAGGCCTTGCTGACAGCTTCTTCCCCGGAGGAAGCCTTAAAGGGCGTGGATACCTCCGAAGGCCCCAAGCATATTGCCATCCCCACCAGTGCCGGCACCGGGGCGGAAGCTACGCCCTTTGCCGTGATTTATGTGAACCATGTAAAGCATTCCTTGTCCCATCCCACCCTGCTGCCGGACGGCGTCGTGCTGGACAGTACGCTGCTGGCCACCTTGCCCCTGTATCATAAAAAGTCCTGTGCTTTGGATGCCCTTTGTCAGGGCATTGAATCCTACTGGGCGAAAGCTGCCACGGAGGACAGCCGGGTGGATGCGTATCTGGCCATTCTGGGGGTGCTGGATAACCTGCAGGCCTACTTGCAGGGAGATCCTCATGCCGAGGATGCCATGCTGGATGCAGCCTACCGCAGCGGGAAAGCTATTCAGGTGAGCCGCACGACGGCAGCCCATGCCATGAGCTATGGATTGACCCAGAACCTGGGCATTGCCCATGGTCATGCCTGCGCCCTGACCCTGCCCTTCCTGTGGGAGCAAATGACCCACTGCGAAGAAATGCTTCCCACCCTTGCGTCCCTTGCGGAGGTTATGCGCCTGGGCAGTGATCTTATGGGGCCCAAACTGCTGTGCGGCATGCTGCTGGATCTGGAGATGACGGCGCCGGCCATGCCGGAGGATGATATGATGGATCGGCTGGTGGCCACGGTGAATGTGGAGCGGCTCAGCAATCATCCCGTTCCGCTTACGGCAGCGGATATTCGCAAGATCTACCGCAGAGCGTTTACACCCCTGCGCCCCAACGAGGCGCAGGCTTGTCTGGATATTTGGCGTTATTATGGAAAATAAGCAAATGGGTGCCGCCGCCGGCTTTGTGGAGGCGGTCACGGAATTTATCTTTGTGGAGGATGCGCCGAAGCCCGCGGACGTCATCTTCATCCCCGGCAATGTTCACCCGGAGCACGCCCTGCTGGCGGCAGAACTGTACCATCAGGGGTATGCGTCTTTGCTGCTGCCGTCAGGCCGGTTTGCGAAAACGACTGGTGCTTTTGCCGGCGTACCGGAGGAGTATCGGAAGGATTATCCTGCCGATTATGATACGGAGTGGGCGTTCCTTCATGATGTGCTGCGGAAGGGCGGCGTGCCGGAGCAGGCGATCCTTCGGGAAGATCAGGCAACCTTCACCTGGGATAATGCCCTGAAGTCCAGGCAGGTAACGGATGCTTTGGGGCTGACGATACGCCGGGGACTCCTGTGCTGCCATGCGGCTCATGCCCGGCGGGCGCTGCTGTATTATCAGGCAGCCTTTCCGGAGACGGAATTGCTTGTGTGTCCGGCCAATCGCCCGGGATTGAGCCGGGGAGACTGGTATCTGTCCCCCCGGGGCAGAAAGCGGATCCTGGGGGAAGTGGCACGGTGCGGTGCACAGGTTGGGCAGGTGCTGGAAGATTTCATTGCGGCGGAAAGAAACCGTGCCTGCGGAAAGGATGACTGCCCATGACGAATCCCCATGACGGGCATCGAAAGCGGATGCGGGAAAGATTCCGCAAGGAAGGCCTGGAGCACTTTGCCCCCCATGAGGTGCTGGAACTGGTGCTGTTTTACGGCCGTGCACGGGGAGACGTGAATCCGACGGCTCATGCACTGCTGGATCAGTTCGGCAGCCTGCGGGGGGTGCTGGAGGCAAAGCCGGAGCAGCTGATGGCTGTGCCGGGGGTGGGCGAAGAAACGGCGACCTTGCTTTCCCTGCTGCTACCTCTGTGGCGGCGATATGGCGCCTGTGTGGCGGAAGAAAGCAAGCGGATTGAAAACCGCCGGCAGGCACAGGCCTACTGTGAAGCCCTCATGGCCGGCATGCGCAGCGAACGTCTTTATGTGATTGCCCTCAGCACGGAGGACACGCTCCTGGGCTGCCGGATGGTAGCAGAAGGTACACTGGGGGAGGTGCAGGCTTATCCCCGGACGGTGGTGCAGATTGCCCTTGACCTGAACGCTGCCAAGCTGATTCTGTGTCACAATCATCCCGGCGGCGTGCCGGAACCCTCCCAGGCAGATGTGGAGACGACCCTCCTTTTGCAGGATCTGCTGACGCCCATGGGCATTCTGCTGCTGGATCATATTATTGTGGCGGATGGCGGCAGTTACAGCATGACCCTGCACGGAGACTTGAATGGGCAGCGAACGGCAAAGCCCAAACGATAAGGAGACGGCAAAGTGATTCGAAACATTCTGAAGATCCTCCTCACGCTGATTTTGATTGGCGCACTTGCCTATGCAGGCGTGATTGCCATGATCTGCATCAAGGAGGTCAACGTACCGGAACTGAAGGACTATGATGCCATTGTGGTGCTTGGCGCCCAGGTCAAGGCAGACGGTACACCTTCCGTACAGCTTCAGTGGCGCATGGATACGGCTTTTGAGCTGTGGCAGGAGCATCCCTGCCTGATCGTTACCTGCGGCGCACAGGGCAGTGACGAGCCTGCTCCGGAAGGAGAAGTCATGCGGGAGTACCTGCTGGGCAAGGGCGTGCCGGAAGACCAGCTGCTGGTAGACAGCACTTCCTTCAATACCCGGCAGAACCTGCAGCATGCAGCGGAATTGCTGAAAGGCACAGGCGCAGAGAAAATCGCCATTGTCACCAGCGACTATCACCTGCCCCGTGCCATGGCGCTGGCTCAGGATATGGGTCTTGCCGCAACCGGCAAGGGAAGCCCCACCAAGGCAGAGTACTGGCTGAAGAATCATGCCCGGGAAGCCTTGAGCTGGCTGAAATATTGGTATGAAAAGTATTTGTGATAAAGAGGATTTTGGCATGCAATCCGAACAGGTAATGAATCGGCTGGCGACCTGCGACATTCCTTGCGATGTGGCACTGGCAAGAAGGATCGTCCGTTATCATGAGATGCTGCTGGACTGGAACACCCGAATGGATCTGACCAACGTAACGGACGAAGCGGAAATGCTGGATCGCCACTACGTGGACAGCCTGGTGGTGCTGTCAAAGCCCGGCCTTCTGCCGGCAAGCGGCAGGGTGATTGACGTGGGCACAGGCGCGGGACTGCCCGGCATGGTGCTGGCACTGGCCTGCCCCCATCTGTCTTTTACCCTGATGGACGCCCAGCAGAAGCGGCTGAATTTCTTGCAGGCGGTGATCGATGATCTGCATTTGACCAACGTGACGCTGCTTCACAGCCGGGCGGAGGATGCAGGCCGTCAGGCAGACTATCGGGAACAGTTTGATCTGGCCGTTGCCCGGGCTGTTGCGCCCCTAAGCGTGCTGGCGGAATATATGCTGCCCATGGTGAAGGTGGGGGGCAGTGCCTTGTGCTGGAAAGGCCCAGCCTTACTGGACGAAATGGGGGAGGGTCGGAGAGCTGCCTTCCTGGTAGGCGGCAAAGTGGGGGAGCCTGTACCTTGCTCCATTCCGGGACGGGATTGGCAGCACATGCTGCTGGAAATGAAGAAGACTATGCACACCCCCAAGATGTACCCAAGAAAGGCCGGGGTTCCTGGGAAGAAACCCTTGGGCACCAAGCTTGAAGGAGGACTGACATGCGCATCAAGCAAATGATCGTCATGCGCCGGGATCTGCACATGCGGAAGGGGAAAATTGCTGCTCAGGCAGGTCATGCCTGCGTCAATGCAGTGCTGGAAGCCCTCAGCCGGGACGGCGCAGCTGCACTGCATGTGGAGGACGGCATCATTCGCATGGGAGAAGGAACCACCCTGAATGATTGGTTCACCCAGGGGGAAGCCAAGGTTTGCGTGTATGTGGACAGCGAGGAAGAACTGCTGGCCATCCACCGGAAGGCACTGGAGCAGGGCATCCTGTCTGTGCTGATTCAGGACAGTGGGCTCACGGAATTCCACGGTCAGCCTACCTATACCTGCCTTGCCTTCGAACCCTGTGAGGCTGAGAAGGTTGATCCTCTTACAGGGGATTTGCCATTGTTTTGATAAGGAGGAGAACGTCATGGAACAAACTTTGCAAGACATCAAGACCCGCCGCAGCTGCCGCAGCTATAAGCCGGACATGGTTCCCCAGGATGTGCTGGAGAAGATTGTGGAGGCCGGAACCTGGGCAGCTACCGGCATGGGACGGCAGTCCCCCAGGATTCTTGCCGTGACGGACAAGAACCTGCGGGATCGTCTTTCCAGGATGAATGCCGCCGTTATGGGCAGGGATCAGGATCCCTTCTACGGCGCGCCGGTGGTGCTGGTGGTACTGGCGGATAAGAACGTACCCACCCATGTGTATGATGGCAGCCTGGTCATGGGCAACCTGATGTTGGCGGCTCATGCGCTGGGAGTCAGCAGTTGCTGGATTCACCGGGCAAAGGAAGAGTTCGAGTCCGATGAGGGAAAAGCCATCCTTCGTGAGCTGGGCATTGAGGGTGAATGGGAAGGCATCGGGCACTGCATCCTTGGCTATGCCGCTGCAGAACCTGCCGCACCGAAGGCAAGAAAAGAAAACTACGTCGTGTGGGATTAACCATCCGCAGTGTTTCGACAACTGAAGACAGCAAGAGGGGCTTCCAACCAGCGGTATGGGTTGGAAGCCCCTCTTTCCATACAATGCTTATTCCTCTTTTTCTGCGTCCGTCAGGCCTTTCAGGAGCAGACGGCACAAGGTTTGACAGGTGGAAGCCTCCAAGGCGCAGGCCATGGGATCAGCTACGGGCAGCGCCGTAAAGGATTGCAGAATGCGCACCTGGGTTTCCGCAAAGCGGCGGTAAATGGCCTCGGTGGTATCCTCACTGGCAGGATGCAACAGCTGCTTCATGGTGTCCATGGAGGAAGTCTGCTTCAAATGGCACACCATCAGAAGCTGTGCTAAACTTTCACGGGAATATTTCTTGTCCTTTGGCCGATCAATCAGCTCCGCTTTCACGTAGTTGTTGATCATGGCCGGGGTCAGAGAAAAGCATCCGTCCACGGTGAAGCACCGTTCCACATAGGTAACCAGCTGATCCATGTACAGCCCGAAGTCCGGCAAAAGCTCCCATGCGGGCAGCTTCAATTGATCCAGCTGTTCCCGCAGCTGCTGTTCTTCCATACGAATCATCCTCCTTGATACCTTGATTATACCACGTAAAAAAACAGAAAACAAGTGTGCAAAAATCACTTGACATAAACGCGTAAACGTGATAACCTAGTATTGAAAACTAGATGAAACGATACGGCGGTGATGATAGATGGAACGCAACGTGCATCTTTGGGGCGACTCGATTGGTAAAGGTGTTATTTATGATGAGAATCGCCGGCGGTACTGCCTGGCGAAGGATCGGTGCAGCACACTGATTACAGCAGCAGGTATCAAGCTGGAGAACCATGCCCGGATGGGCGCAACCGTGGCGGACGGGTATGCGGACTTCTGCGAAACAGAGACCATGCCCGGTGATGTGGCGGCCATCGAGTTTGGCGGCAACGACTGCGACCTGGACTGGAACGCCGTCGCCGAGCATCCGGAAGTGTTCCATGACGGGAAGACCCCCTTGGCGGATTTCCGTGCGCTGCTGAGCATGTTCATTCGCCAGGCGGAACAGCGGCACATGTCGCCCATGCTGGTGACGCCTCCGCCGCTGATCAGCAGCCGCTATTATGACTGGGTCTGCAAGGGCAGAGACGGAGAAAAGATTCTGAACTACCTGGGGGATGTGGAACATATTTATCGCTGGCAAGAGCGGTATGCCCAGGCCGTCCGGGAAGTGGCATGGAAGGAAGACGTTCCTCTGTTGGATCTGCGCGCCGTGTTCCTGGATCAGCCGAATCTGACCCAGCTGTATTGCCTGGATGGCATTCATCCCAATGCGCAGGGGCAGGAACTGATGGCGAAAGCTGTTTTGTCCTGGGCGCCGGGGGCTGTGCCTGTGGCGGTCTAAATGGCATGCAATAAAAGAAACCGTCGGGATCGAGAAGCTCGGTTCCGACGGTTTGCTTTTACTCAGGGGTATTACTCATCCGTGAAGATGCCGGAAAGGGTATCTGCCGCATCAATCAGGTCGGACAAGGAAACAATGTAGGTAGCGGCTGTGGTTTGCTCAAGAGCATTCTTCATGACTGAACTGCTGCTGCCGAAGCTCTGGGAAGGGTCATGATACAACATGCCTGCATCAGGGGAATAGCCAATGGTAAAGTAATCACCGCCATCCTTGCAGAAGGAGGCAAGAACCAAGCCGTCATTGACGCTGACATAAATGTCCTTCGTGTAGTCGATTTCCATGTTTTCATCGACGGCAACGTTGTACTCCACCAAGGCCATCACGGCGAAATAGGCCCGGGCGGTGCTGTTGTTCGTCCAATCACTGGCACTGTACTCCAGCAAGGGCAGTATGATCGGGGCAAAGGACTGGGACTCCGCCAGAACCGAAGAACAGCTTGCCAACAGGATCAGGGTCATGAAAAGTGCCACCACGCGCTTCATGAAAGTAGCCTCCTTTGTTTGATTGTCAACGGGATTGTTTGTTCTTATTATAGCAGACGGCAGCAGCTGTGTCAATGGATTGAGAATGCTTTACAAAAAAAGAAGCCGACGACTGTCGACTTCTTGTGAAAAATCAACTTTTCTTTTGTATGTGCTTCAGGTGCTTCATCACCCCGGTGGCACACACGCCGGTCAGTGCGCCGCACAAGAGACCAATGAGCATCAGGATGGCCATGTAATAGAGCAGCTTCGGCGTGTGGAGCATGATCATGGCCAAGCCCACTTGCCCCACATTGTGCGCAACGCCGCCCACCATGCTGACCGTCACGGGGTGAATGTCCTTCATCCGGCTGAGCAGGGACATGCAAATCATGCTCACCATGCCGCCGGCAAAGGCATACATCATGGCACTGACGCCGCCAAACAGCAGCCCGGACAGCACCACCTTCAGCACCATGAGCAGGAAGGCAGTGGGAATGTTCAGCATATAAATAGCGAAGATCAGCACCCCGTTGGACAGCCCCAGCTTAATGCCGGGAATGCTGCCGACGGGAATCAGGCTTTCGATAAATCCCAACACCAGCATCAGCGCTACCAGAAGACCTGACAGGGCAATCCGCCGGTTCTGTTCACGAATGGACAACTTTGCCATAGGGGAACTCCTTTATTGAGCGTCGCTGGTGGTGGTTGTAAACAGCGCCACCAACTCTTCGGGGGTATAAAGCTCAATCATGACCTGATTAGGCAGGCACACGATCATGTTGTACAGCGCACGGTCATCCCGGTTTTCCAAGGTGACAATGCCCTGCTCCACGCAGTCCTGATTATCGCAGGTGGATTCCTCCATGTACACTCCGTCTGCGGTAACGTGGATAACGTTCTTTGTTTCCGTTCCGTCCGCCTGGGTCAAGGTAACGCTGAAGGAATACTCCGTGCCCGTGACAGGGAACACCCGGCTCTCGCTGCCGGCAGTCACAACCACGACAGCCTTAGGCATGGATGCATCGGTGGCAGTGGCCAAGTCCGTATCCGTGGCCAGGTCTGTATCGGTAGCTAGATCCGTATCCGTTGCCAAATCGGTGTCGGTAGCCGGTTCAGCATCATCGGCCACAGCCAAACCATCTTCCTCAGCGGAAGCCAAAGCAAGGTTATCTTCTTCCGCTGCAGTTTCGGGCACAGCGGTCGGCTCTTCAGTGGGAACTTCCGTCGGCACTTCGGTAGGAACCTCTGTCGGTGCTTCCGTCGGTGCCTCAGTGGGTGCTGCGGTGGGTGCCTCTGTGACCTCCTCCGATGGCACAGCCGTGTGGATGTCAATGGTCACATTTTCGGAATTCCCTTCCACCAGGGGAGCGTTTGCGGAAGGCTGCATATGCTTGCTGACGATCACGATCACTGCAATGGCAACCACCAGCACAACGATAATCCAGAAATTCTTATTGCGAAGTACGTTCTTCATACATGCTCCTTACGAACGATGATACAAATTAGCCGGATATCATCATACCGCACCCGGCAAAAATCGTCAAGGACTTGTCAGAAATTCATGAGGTGCGGAGTGATTTGCGGGAGGCGGCTTTTGAGTCAAAAGCCCCTCCCGCACCCACCCGAAAAACAGCGAAAGGGCGCACCCATGCAACATGATAATAGAATCCCCCTGCAAGCAGTGCCTGCAGGGGGAAGGAATACCGTGAGAAATCTTACTTGTTGTCAGCCGTTACAGCCTGGGCTGCGGTGCGGCCGGAAACATAGATTTCAACGATGGCGTTGCCGCCCAGACGGTTGCCGCCGTGGATGCCGCCGGTGACTTCGCCAGCCGCATACAGGCCGGAGATGACAGCACCGTTGGTGTCCAGCACGTGACGCTCGGTGTCAACCTTCACGCCGCCCATGGTGTGGTGGGTGGAAGGAGCCAGCAAACGGACACGCAGCTCAACGCCGTCCAGGGTGTAGGTGTCAGGCAGGTACTTGCCGTTTTCGTCCTTCTCAGCAGAACCGATCAGGGCGTTGGGGTTGGTCTTCTTCACGTCTTCAGGCTGTTCACCGGCCATGACTGCCTTGTCGTAGCTCTCGATGGTAGCACGGACAGTCTCGGCATCGGTGGGCAGACCCAGAGAGGTGAACAGATCAGCCAGCTCGTCCACCGTGCGGACGTACTGACGCCATTCCACATCCTCATCGCCGTACAGGTACGGGCCGGGGATCTTGGAGGAAGCGTTAGCGATTTCGATGAACACACCCTTGGTGCCGTTGTGCTCAACGCCGTTGCGGAATTCGGCCAGGCTCAGCACGTCGCGCTCGGAGGTTTCATCCACGAACCGCTTGCCGGTGGTGGGGTTGATGTAGATGGCATAGTTGCCGCCGCCGAAGGCCAGGTTGCCGTTGTCCACCCAGCTGATAGGCATCATCTGCGTGAAGCCCATGCCGGTTACGTCAGCACCCACAGCCTGAGCCATGACAATGCCGTCGCCCTGCAGGGAAGAACGGTTGGTGGTCTTGGTGTTGGTGGAAACATACTCGCTGGACCAGTAAACGTTGGTGTCAACCACCATTTCCAGGTTGGCAGCGTAGCCGCCGGTAGCCAGGATTACGCCCTTGGTGGCATGAGCGGTCACTTCCGTGCCGTCATACTGGGTGGCCTTTACGCCGGTAACCTTGCCGTCTTCATAGATCAGCTCGTTGGCAGTGGTGCGCAGCATGATCTTGTTGGAAGCGGCGGTTTCAGCGGTGTTCAGCAGGGTATTCATGGGAGCCTTGAAGTAGGTGCCCCAACGGCCGGCATAGTCCACACCGTCGATGGTTGCACCAACGAACTCGTTTTCACGATACCACAGTGCGCCGATCAGGGTGGGCTGGGTGTCTTCCACGAAGGTAGAACCCTGAGCTTCCAGCCATTGCTTCAGCTCCTGGCCGCCCTGGATGAACTGATTCACCAGGTCAAAGTCGCCATAGATCCAGCTGCTCATGTCAGCAGAGGGGCGCAGGCCGCCATAGTAGGTCTGGAAGATGTGCAGGTTCACGGTGGAGAACAGGGTCAGCTCGCCGGCACCGGCATCGATCTTGGGCTGTGCCCAGTCCAGATAAGCCTGGATTTCGACCTTCAGTGCCTGCAGGGTGGGCAGATACTCAGCATGCACGCCGTGCTTGCTCAGCTCTTCAATGTCGCCTGCCACAAACTCGTGATCCTTGTAGTAATCCTCGTCGAAGGGCTCTTCGCTCCAGTTCAGGATGGTCTTCAGCTCATCCACGGTAGCGATGCTTTCCACAACCTTGTTGTAGGTCTTGCCGTCATAGCCGACGCCGGTGGTGGCATCAGGATCGTTGGCATCCCACACCAGGTAGGGCATGACGCTCTGATACTGACCGCCGGAAACCAGCGTGTTGCCGCCGACTTCAGCGTTCTTCTCAATGACCAGCACGGTGTTGCCGTCCTGGGCAGCCTGTGCTGCAGCGGCCATGCCGGCGCCGCCGGCACCAACCACAACCACGTCATAGGTTTCTTCAATGGCATCCTTGGCTTCATAAGCGAAGGGAACGGCACCCTTGGTCAGGGCAGCCTTGTCGCAGCCGGCCTTTTCAGCAGCGTCGTTCACTGCGTTCAGCACAGCACGGCTGGTGAAGGTAGCGCCGGATACCACATCCACGCCGGTGGAAGTGAAGGCCTTGATGTTTTCGAACATGGGCTCGAAAGCAACATCGCCCACATGCTCGGTTTCCTTGCTGGAGACCACTTCGATGTTTTCGATGGTGGTTTCGCCGAAGGTAACCTTCAGGGTCACGTCTCCGTTGTAGCCGGCGGCAGTACCTTCATACTCGCCGGGAACAAACTTGATTTCGCCGGTGGTCAGCTCTTCGCCGGCAGCGGCAGCCAGTGCCTGAGCCAGTGCGTCCTTCACGGCCGTGCTGGTCACGGTAGCACCGCTGGTCACTTCCACAGCGTCTGCATCGGTGACACCCACCAGAGAGGTGTTGTAACCCTCGATGGCAGCGCCGCCCAGTGCAGCAGTCTCGTTTTCGCCCGTTACGGTAACAGCCGTCACGGCGTTTTCATCCACAGTGACCTTGACGGTAACCGTACCGCCGAAGCCCTGGGCAGTGCCTTCATACTCGCCGGGGGTATACTTGCCTTCTGCCACGGCTGCAAAAGTAACCATGGACAGCAGCATGCATACGCTCAGCAGCATAGCAAGCAGCTTCTTCATTTGTCTTTCCTCCTTCATCATGTCATTGACAAAATACTGTCAATGCCTTACAAGAGGAGTATACATCATAAAGCTGCTTTCGGTTCAAGAAATTTTCACAATTTTTTCGCATTTCAGAAAAAAAACGGCGAACATCAACGCTATTTAATTGGAAGCCAAACTTCACATAGCGTGTTCCGTTCGCTGCCTGCCCGGGAAACGCACAGGTCAATGCCCAGCCCTACGCCGTCCTGGGTAAAGCCATGCTCTTCCAGGTAGGTTCGCAGCAGGGCAAAGGTGACTTCCGGCTGCTCACTGAACTTTCGGCTACGGGAAATGTAGGTGTGCAGAGCAGGCTTGGAGGCGATGGCAAACACGCCGGGGGTCTGATGGAGCCCCAGCGCCTCTCCGCGATGCAGATCAATGCTGTAGGCAAACCGGGCGCTTCCGTCAGGGGCACAGATTTCGCTGATTCTGGTGGCAGGCATGTGCTCCAGCCATTGAGCAAGGTGCAGCTGTTCTTCTTTGCTGTGACTGATAACGCCGTCTGCACCGTAGGAAAGCACGTAGGACTCCGGAATGCCTGCCACGTCAATATGCTCGATACGGCCCACAGAACGGGCGATGGCCTGCTGAAACCAGCTGATATCCTCATGGAGCTGCCGGTATTTTTCCACCATCTCCAGGGTCAGGACGGCCTGCTGCCCCAACCTGTCGCCAATCTCCTCAAAGGAGCCTTCCTCATCGGCAAATTGACGGGCAATCTCCTTCATGGGTAGCTCCATGCAGCGATACTTACGGTAGCTGGCCAGACGCAAAACGTCCTTGACGGAATATTGCCGCCGGGTTTTGTTGCTGATCCGCACTTCGCTGACGCCCACCCGTTCATAGAAGTGCAGGGCGGCAGGCGTCAGCCCCATGGCGCGGGCGACTTCACCGATCAAGTATTGCATCGTCTCACATCCTTTATCCCTTACAAAACCGAAAGTAACTATTGGTTTGTGCTATCATTGTAGCCGAATCTTTGTAAGAAAGCAAGAAAATTTCAAATTCGGTGAATCTTTTACGATATGCCGCTGAAACGATGCTTGACTTTGTTCATTTTGACAGGGTTCATTAGCGCATGGTAATGCTTTCATCACGAAAAAAACGGAAGCTCACGACATTTTATTGACAATTCACGTCAGATTGGTTACAATTCAAAGCGTTTTTTCATAGAAATTAACCGAAAGAGGTCGGTGGAAACCCATGAAGCACCTGATTCTGGTAACGTCGCCGCCTGCCTGCGGCAAGACCTATGTGTCTAAGATGTTGGCTCGGGCACTGAATCCCATTGTCTACTTGGATAAGGACACGCTGATTGTGCTGTCCAAGCAAATTTTCGTTGTGGCCGGGCAGGAATATAATCGCTCTTCCAAGTTTTTCGAGGATAACATCCGTAACTACGAGTACGATGCCATCGTGGATCTGGCACTGGAATCCTTGGACTATGCGGATCGCTGCCTCATCAATGCTCCCTTTACCCGGGAAGTGCGCGATGCGGAGTACATGCGGAATCTCCGCCTGCGGCTGAACAAGAAGGGCGTCAAGCTGGCTGTCATCTGGGTCAAGACGGATCCGGAAGTGGTGCATCAGCGGATGCTGGCACGGAACAGTGATCGGGATGTGTGGAAGATCCAGCACTGGGACGAGTACAGCGCCAAGGTGAATTACGATATTCCCGGTCTGCTGAATGACCGTACGGTGACGGATGAGTTCTTTGTGGTGAACAACAACAGCCAGGCAGAACTGAAGGCGTCTTTGGAATACCTGACGAGAATGTTTTCATGACAGCTGAATGTGAAGAATGTGATTCGGAAGAAAGGCTTTGACTGCAAGCAGTCGAGGCCTTTTTTCTTAGCAGCAGCTGACAAATGCCCGTTCGTGTTCCCGTTGACAAGAGGGAAAGATGTGATAAACTATTCGGGAACATCACGGGAAACGGTAGGAGGAAAAAACATGAGCGCATCCAAGGTTTATTTTACCGATTTGCGTACCCACAACACCACGTCCCTGCTGGATAAGCTGGATAAACTGATGACCAGAGCCGGCATGGACAGCATTGATTTTCAGGATAAATTCACGGCGATTAAAATTCACTTTGGTGAAATGGGCAACCTGGCGTTCCTTCGCCCCAACTATGCCCGGGTGGTGGCGGATCACATCAAGAAGCTGGGTGGCCGTCCTTTCCTGACGGACTGCAACACCCTGTATGTGGGCAGCCGGAAGAACGCCCTGGATCATATTGAAACTGCTTATCAAAATGGTTTTAACCCCTATAACACCGGCTGTCATGTGCTGATTGCTGACGGTCTGAAGGGTACGGACGAAACCCTTGTGCCCGTGAACGGCGAATATGTGAAGGAAGCAAAGATCGGCCGTGCCATCATGGATGCGGACGCTTTTGTTAGCCTGACCCACTTCAAGGGACACGAGGGCACGGGCTTTGGCGGCACCATCAAGAATATCGGCATGGGCTGCGGCTCCCGGGCAGGCAAGATGGAACAGCATTCTGCCGGCAAGCCGGATGTAGACCAAAGCGTGTGCGTGGGCTGCGGCCGGTGCCAGAAGATTTGCGCCCACAGCGCCATTACCATTACCAATCACAAGGCTTCCATTGATCATAACAAGTGCGTGGGCTGCGGCCGGTGCATCGGCGTCTGCCCCAAGGATGCCACCTATGCGGCCGGGGATGAGACCAATGATCTGCTCTGCTGCAAAATGGCGGAGTACGCTCTGGCTGTGGTCAAGGATCGTCCTCAGTTCCATATTTCCTTGGTGATGGACATCAGCCCCTGCTGCGACTGCCATGCGGAAAATGATCTGCCCATCCTGCCGGATGTAGGCATGTTTGCCAGTTTTGACCCTGTGGCGCTGGATCAGGCCTGCGCCGATGCCTGCCTGAAGCAGGAACCTATCCCCGGTTCCCGCCTGAGCGAAATGCCCCATGCAAGCGAAGATCACTTCCATAACAGCTACCCGGATACCCATTGGCAGATGCAGCTGTCCCATGGCGAAAAGATCGGCCTGGGCACCAGGGAGTATGAGCTGATTACCATCAAGTAACGTACGAGGTGTACCCATGGCCAACGATGCACTGATCATTCGCGGTGCGAGAGAACATAATTTGCAAAATGTAAGCCTGACTGTGCCGAGAAATAAGCTGGTGGTTTTCACCGGCCTGTCCGGTTCGGGAAAGAGCAGCCTGGCTTTTGATACCATTTATGCGGAAGGTCAGCGCCGGTATGTGGAGTCCCTTTCCAGCTATGCCCGGCAGTTTCTGGGGCAAATGGAAAAGCCGGATGTGGATGCCATTGAAGGTCTAAGCCCGGCTATCTCCATCGACCAGAAGACCACCAGCCGCAATCCCCGGTCAACCGTGGGAACGGTGACGGAGATTTACGATTATCTGCGGCTTTTGTGGGCAAGAATCGGCATTCCCCATTGCCCGGTCTGCGGCAAGGAAATCAAACAGCAGACTGTGGATCAAATGGTGGATGCGGTGCTTCAGTACCCGGAGGGGACACGGCTGCAGGTGCTTGCCCCAGTGGTGCGCGCCCGGAAAGGCGAGCATGCGGCGGTGCTGGAGAAGGCCAGAAAAAGCGGCTTCGTTCGTGTGCGGATTGACGGTGCCCTGTATGAGCTGGATGACACCCCTGACCTGGATAAAAAGAAGAAGCATACCATCGAATTCGTGGTGGATCGGCTGATCGTGCGCTCCGGTAAGGAAATGCGTCAGCGGCTGACGGACTCCATTGAAACGGCGGCCAATCAGTCCGGGGGACTGGTCATCTTTGACCTGTTCGACAAAGGGGAGCTGCTGTGCTCCATGAATTATGCCTGCCCGGACTGCGGCATCTCCATTGAGGAGCTTACTCCCCGAATGTTTTCCTTCAACAGCCCTTTCGGTGCCTGCCCGGAATGCTCCGGCTTAGGGACACGGATGAAGATCAGCCCGGACATCCTCTTTCCGGATCCGAGCAAAAGTCTGCGGCAGGGCGCACTGAATGCCATGGGCTTCAATGCGGAAGAGGACAACGGCATTGCTGCCCAATACTTCAGTGCCATGGGGGAGAAGTATGGCTTTACCCTGGATACGCCGGTGAAGGATTTTTCCAAGGAAGCCTGGCATGCCATTCTGTACGGCACAGGGAAAGAAAAAATAACCATCCATTATGAGGGATCACGAGGCATGGCGGAGTATGCCACGCCCTTTGAGGGAGTCATTCCCACCATGGAGCGTCGGTATATGGAAACCAAATCCGACGTGATGAAGCAGGCCTACGAGGAATACATGGCGGAGGAAGAATGCCCTGCCTGCCATGGGCGGCGGCTGAAGCCGGAAGCCCTTGGGGTAACGGTGAACGGCAAGAATCTGGCGGAAGTATCCGCGCTGCCCATTCACGAAGCCAGAGCCTTTTTTCAAAACCTGACGCTGACGGAAAAGGAATCCATGATTGCCGCCCAGATCCTGAAGGAAATCGATGCCCGGCTGGGCTTCCTGATCGACGTGGGCTTGGGGTATCTGACCCTTGGCCGGGCGGCAGGCACCCTTTCCGGCGGGGAAGCGCAGCGGATTCGGCTGGCGACCCAAATCGGTTCAGCCCTGATGGGCGTGCTGTATGTGCTGGATGAGCCTTCCATCGGCCTGCACCAGCGGGACAATCAGAAGTTGATCAACACCCTGAAGCGGATGCGGGATCTGGGCAATACCCTCATTGTGGTGGAACACGATGAGGATACCATGTATGCCGCGGACTGGATTGTGGACGTAGGCCCGGGAGCAGGTATCCACGGAGGCAACATTGTTGCCCAGGGTACGGTGGAGGACATCAAGTCCTGCCCGGAAAGCTTGACGGGACAATATCTCTCCGGCAAGAGGAAGATTCCGGTGCCGTCGCAGCGGCGAGCCCCTGCCGGCTGGCTGACCATTCACGGCGCACAGGAACATAACCTGAAAAACATTGATGTGAAGGTGCCTTTGGGCGTGCTGTGCTGTGTCACCGGCGTCAGCGGATCGGGAAAGAGCAGCTTGGTCAATGAGATCCTGTACAAGCATCTGGCACGGGTGCTGAACCGTGCCAAGACCCGCCCCGGCAAGTTCCGCAGCATGGAGGGCGTGGAGCAGCTGGATAAGATCATCATGATCGACCAAAGCCCCATTGGCCGCACTCCTAGAAGCAATCCGGCGACCTATACCGGCCTGTTTGACATGATCCGCAAAATCTTCGCCCAGTGCCCGGAGGCAAAGGCGAGGGGCTATAAGGAAAATCGCTTTTCCTTTAACGTGAAGGGCGGACGGTGCGAAGCCTGCGGCGGCGATGGTCTGCTGAAGATTGAAATGCATTTTCTGCCGGATATTTTCGTGCCCTGCGAGGTGTGCAAGGGCAAACGGTATAACCGGGAAACCCTGGAAGTTACCTACAAGGGAAAGAATATTTACGAAGTGCTGGACATGAACGTGGAAGAGGCCATGCACTTCTTCGAGAATCACGTGGGTATCTGCCGTAAGCTGGAGACCCTTTACGATGTGGGGCTGGGCTACATGAAGCTGGGTCAAGCGTCTACCACCTTGTCCGGCGGCGAGGCGCAGCGGGTGAAGCTGGCTACGGAGCTGAGCCGGCGAGATACAGGCAGAACGATTTATCTGCTGGATGAGCCTACCACCGGCCTGCACATGGCGGATGTGGATCGGCTCATTGCCGTGCTTCAGCGGCTGACGGATGCGGGCAATACCGTGATGGTGATCGAGCATAACCTGGATGTGATCAAGGTGGCAGATTATCTGATTGACCTGGGACCTGAAGGCGGCGACGGCGGCGGCACGGTGGTATGCACCGGCACACCGGAGGAAGTGGCGGCCTGCCCGGCTTCCTTTACCGGGCAATACCTGAAGCCTGTTCTGGAAAGAAGATGAATTGCGGCGGATGCATTGAAAAAACAGTGCCTCCGCTGTTTTATTTTTCCGGTTTGCTTTTCTTTTTCAGAAATCTATGCTACAATAAAACAAGAATCAAGTGGGAGGTTTTTTGCCTGATGCGACATTCCACAGGCCTGCCGATGTGGTTTCGCCTGGCGTTTGCCTTGGTGATGCTTTCGGTGTGCGTCGTTGTTGCCTATTGTACGGTGGAGGATGTTTCCTTGCGGTATCAGGTGGAAGATCTGACACGGAGCGTTGATACCAGCCATCAAAGGGAGAAGAAGCAGCAGTACGAGTACGATCAGGTGGTGGAAAAGCTGCCTAAGACCCAGGCGGAGCTGGATACCGTGCTGCCGGAAGCAGAGGCGGCGCAGGCCACGGTGACCGATTTGAAGGCGCAGCGGAAAACCCTCCGGGAGGAAAAGAAAACGTTGGAGGCGGCCGTCGAAGCGGCAAAAGCAGAGGAAACGGAAGCAATGCAGCAGGCGGAAAATCTCCGGAAGGAAATTGAGGCGCTGCAGCAGCAGGTTGATGGCCTTCAGGCACAGCTGGACTGACTATGTATCCCACGCGCCATGCGTGAAGATAGAACGTTACCAAACATGAAATGGAGGAGTACACATGAGCGAAGCCAAGAACAAGAAGAATATCAACCTGATCCTGCTGTGCGCTGTGCTGCTTGTGGCTGTTGTGCTGGCGATCATGCTGGCGACGCAGCGGAGCTCGCTGAACAGTCAGATCGCCTCGCTGAATGAAGAATTAACGACCAGCCGCACTACCTGGGAAACTATTGCAGCCGAGAAGGAAGAACTGCAGGCTCAGCTGTCGGATGTGGAAGACAAGCTGAAGGAAGCAAACACCAGCCTGGAGGAAGCAACTGCCCGTGCAGCTGAGCTGCAAACCCAGGTGGACGAACTGAAGACCACCAACGCAGCCCTGACGGAAGAGCTTACCGCCGCCACTTCCTCCAAGGACGAAGCACAGAAGACCGTCACGGCACTGGAAGCAACGAAGGCTGACCTGGAAAAGCAGGTGGCTGACCTGACGGAAAAGGTAACAGCACTGGAAGCTGAAAAGAAAACCCTGGCGGAAGAGTCTGCCGCCAAGGATGCTACCATTGCTGAGCTGCAAAGCCAGGCAAGTACCCATGAGGCGGCCATGACTGCATCCGATGAGAATACAACGGCATTGAACACTCAGGTGACGGATCTGACTGCTCAGGTGGAAACTTTGGAA
>CAVKHY010000024.1:0-26237 GCA_963656345.1 bacterium
GTCCTCGTTTTGTGGCTGCCCAGCGCAATGGATTGTCCCCCATCCCGCCCTTCCAGAGGAAAGGTCTTCGTGAATCCATCGTCCAAGGTGACCGTGCCGGAAATCCAGTAGGCATCATGTGGAAAATCCGCCCGCAGGTACATCACAAGGGTGTCAATTTCCACTTCCCGGCCAAAGTCCAGGGTCAATGCTGCATCCGTCCTTGCGCCGATGCCCCAGCTGCCGAAGGGCCACTCCCCATGACCGCAGGCAATATGCTCGCCGTCAATCACATTCCGGGCTGCAAAGCCGCTTTCATTTCTGGTCTCCACGTTTGCTGTTGCATGGGGGTAGGCGGTTACGTTGCCCCGCTGATCTGCCGGATTTTCCGCCAAATTACGGTAGGGATTGTCTGCCGCCGGACGAATGGAAATCAGGTGCATGTCTCCTTCAAACGCCTGAGGCGGATAAACCGCCAGCCCGTCTCCCGGTAGCGGAACCCGGTAGGTAAAGGCCTTCTCAGGCAGGTACATACGGGCAGGCTTCACCTGCTGGTCGACCTGCACAAGCACATGGGTGCTTTCCGAAGCGAAGCGAATCTCGTCCGTCTCTTCGTATGTCCCTTTGTAGAGCAATGCCGCCTCTTGGACCCCGCTGCTTTGAGCAAGCATGACGCCTTGACGCCAAATTTCAATGCTGTACATACTATCTCACTTTCCGGCCATCCACAAACCGGCATCCGTACCCCGAAGCTTGCAGAGTGCCTCCACAAAGAAGTAATCCCCGTACAGGATATTCACATGCCGGCCGGCACCGTCATTATGGTAGCTGGCAGTGCACTTTTGCAGGATGCCCATGTTGTTATCCGTCCAGTCAGCGCAAAGCGTATTCAAAGCTGTCAACAGCCGCATGGCCGCTGCACGATAAGTTTCCCCTTCCTCGCCGCCAACTACCTTGGCAAGCTCCAGCAAGCCGCAGGCTGCACAGGCACCGGCAATGTTATCAATGCGTTCCTCGTCCTTGGGTTGCCGGAAATCGCAGTCGGTCAAGCCGTCTTCACGGATGTTGGCAATAAAGTACTTTGCGCACTTGCGTGCTACATCAATATACTTGCTGTCTCCGGTATTGATGCCACTCAGGGTGAACCCATACAGTGCCCACGCCTGTCCGCGGCTCCAGCTGGAGCCCGGCGCATATCCCTGTCCGCCGGGTTTGTCCAATGCTTTCCCGGTTGCAGGATCAAAGATGACAATGTGGTTGCTGCTGCCGTCCTCACGGATAAACTCCCGAATGGTGGTATCCGCATGAATGCGGGCAATGGCTTCGAATCGCGGATCGCCGGTCTGCTTGCCAGCCCAGTAGAGGATGTTCAGGTTCATCATGCAGTCGATAATGGCATATCCCGCCCGATCTTCCCCCGGCCAGGCACGAATGAATCCAACCGGGTTAAAACGGCCTGCAAGGAGCGTTGCGGCATGGAGCGTATCTGCATGTGCCTGCGCATCCTTCAAAATACGGTCATGTGCACCGGTCGACAACAGATACATGAAGCCCACGTCATGGTTCAGCAGCATGAAGGAACGCAGCTCCGCCGTCAGCAGCTTTTCCACACGGAGCGCTTCAGCCTTGAAAACATCCTTGCCGGTGGCCACGTACATCTGCCACATCATGCCAGGCCAGAATCCGCCCGTCCACCAGCTGTTGCCGTCAAAAGGTGCAGGAGCATAACCGTCCTTCTGCCCCATGTAGGGAATGATGCCCTGTTCCGCCGCACGCTTTGCACCCTTCTCCAGCTTTTCGCAGGCACAGGCAAAAGCTTCGTCAATCCATTTTTCCATATTGCAAAACCTCCGTCGGCGGATTTTTCCAAGCTTCCTCTCCACCGGTTTTTGTGCCGAATACTGCGCTGACCAGCACGGTTTCACCCTTCCCGATTTTTGCCGTCAGGGTAGGAATCAGCGTGCGGGGTACCATCAGGTTGGTATTTGGTTCCGGCATCACATTCTGCTGACCATCATAGCCCCGCAGGTTCATCACGCCGCTGATTCCCCAGGGAGCAATCACCGCTGCCTGACCGTTTTCACAGACTTCCAGCGGCGTTTGGGCATGCTGTCCGTAAATCACGCTGCCGTCACAGCCGTCACGGGAGATAGCATAGCCGCCTTCGGCCGCATACAGCTCCCGGTCGCTGGTGATGTGATGGATGCGCACATGCCATTCTCCATGGGGGCGCAGTTCCGTCTTTACCGTAACGCCGGCGAACGGATGCCAGATGGAAAGCACGCAACCTTCCCTGATTTCATATTCTTCGCAACCGTAGCGAGGATGCCAAGTATCCCCGTCCTCACTGAGGGCAAGCATATTATCAAAGGCGCCATCCTTCAGCAGTTTCTGCGCCTTGCTGACGCTGAACCCAAAGAGACTGGAGTAGACAAACTTTTCATACTTGGCTTCGTCATGACTATGCTCATGCGCACGATTGCCTGCGACAAAGGCCATCACATGGCTTCTGTCGTCGCTTCTGGTAATCAGCATGCGAGCATGGGGCTGCAGGGACACCTTAGGTGTATTGACTTCTGCCTCCTCCGCCAGCCAGAAGGGATGATCTTCTGGCAGAGCCAGGCAGGCAAAGGCCTTCATGGCCCAATAAGGAGAGCCTGGGGCATTGTACCCTTCTGCCATCAGCAGACTGGGATAGCCATAGCCAATCGTCAGCACACCATCCCGGGTGAAGATCGGCTTGCTGAACCACTTCCGCATATTGCCCAGCAGCAAATGCTTCATTTGTCCGTAGCTGACCGCTTCACATTCCGCTTCTGCCAAAGCCTGGGCCGCATAGAAAGCGCCTTGGGCAAAACGATAAGTCAGGCTTCTGCCATAGGCCAGTGCTTCACAGGAACTGTCAAACCAGCAAGCAAAGTCAGCCGCCATTTTCTTGCCGCGCTGGATGTATGCTTGGCTGCGCTCCGGGTCTCTGCTGCCCATGACTTTCGCATACACCATGCCATAGAAGTGGAAAGCCCACATGGTGTAGTACTCCCGTTGGTTGAAATAGTCAAAGTACCAGCCGTCTCCCTCATAGTGCTCTTCAATCATGGCAAAGTCTTTCTGCATCCGTTCCTCATCATGGGGAACGCCGCAAACAATGAAGCCCATATTGACCAGCACCCGGAAAAAAGTCCAGTTGTTTTTCGGCATATCGTGGTGGTTAATTTGATCCAGCCATGTATGCAGCTGTTTTTGAGTCTTCTCCGGCAAATCGAAGAAGAACTCCTTCGGCGCCAGTGCCATGCCCATGCCGAACACGGCCATTTCTACCAGCCGCTGATCGTAATCCACCACTTCGCCCCAGTATTCCGGATTTTCCGGATCAACACCGGCGATAATGCCCTGACGCCAAGCCTGCCACAGCGGCTGAACGCTTGCACAATGGCCGGCCAACATCGGCACAATGGCCCACAGCGGACGAGCGAAAGCCTCCATCTGGGCAATGTCATCCGGGTACACAGCACCTGTGTCTCCCAAGTGCAGCCTAGCTTTGTTGGGGCTGAGCAGGGGCAGCAGCGGTTCCATCAGCTGAACCGCTGCTTCTTCCACATCTGCCCGGGTACGTAAAGGATTATTCTTCACACAATTTCCCATAAGACGAACCCTCCACTTGTATTTGAAAGGTATGTACATGTTTCCGTGCCGGCAGCGTTGTCAGCGTTAGCCGCCAAAGGACGCCTGGAAAGTTTTTCGCCATGCGGGCATCCGTGACAGAAATCGCCTCTGCATGGGGCTGCAAATTTTTATCATAGCGCATGCAAAGCTTGCCAAAGTCGATTCGTCCATTTGCCACATGGGGCTCATGACGGAGCATGAAAACAAACGTCACTGCCTGGTCGGAAGTCAGTTCTGCTTCATCCGTAAGCGTTAGGCCTGTGTCGGTCACCTTCATGCTGCGAATCAGCGACTGCACCCCTGCCTCTTCCGGATAGGCTTCCGCAAGGTTCATTCGCACGCCGTCTGCATCCGCTTCAAAGGCGGAGGCGGCATGTTTTCTGCCTGCCGCCTGCTCGCTATGGCCAATCAGCGGCACATTGTGATTCCTCGACCGGGTATTCATCAATTCATACCGTCTTGGGCCGAAGGTCTGCGCCGTGTAGACACAGTTGCCTACGTCGATGATTTCCGGCAGGCCGTCCACATAAACAATGAAGGTTCCCACATCGTTGTGATTGTGGCTTTCTCCATTGTGACCGCCTTTTGCGGTCGCATACAGCCTCCCCTTCCGCCAGGCAGCCACCTGCAGATTGGGCAGAAGCGCAAATGACTCTCCCGTCGGTTCTTCTCCGGCAGGCACATGAGCAAACAGGCTTTGCAGCACCCGGCTCATTTGGGGCGTATCCACAGGACGGACAGATTTTCTTTGTCCCTCCAGCCACCAACCGAATTGCTCCACATCCCTTTGATGAGTGCGCTGCCCGAAAAGGGCGATTCGCTGTCCATCTAACTGAGGCTTGGCATCGCAGTCGGCAAAGTTGATGAAGTACTCTCCCGCAATATGGGCATGCATGGGGAAGGCCGCAATGCGGGCAATCAGCGGCTCCTCATAAAAGCTGACACGACCGTTTGTCGCCTGATACACGCTTTCCATTGCATCAAAGAGTGCTGCACCCGCCATGTTGAAGTACCCGGCGCCTTCATCGCATCCGCCGTCCTCCGGCAGCACCGCCAGGTAACTGTCCAACATACGCAGGGCACGAGCAACACCCTCGCTTTTGCGCCAGCTGTCCCGCTCCAGCAGAAGCAGCACGTCAATCACATTGGAAAGGATCCAAGGCGTCCAGTTGCATACATCCTTACGGATCATGCCCATCCACCAGAAGTCGTCATGCTGCATGAAGGGCACGATGATCCGGCGGTCAATTTCCAGCCGAACCCTGCGGGCAATCAGGGGGCTTACGGCATCCAGCTTATCTTCCAGCAGGTACAGAATATCTGCCAGCATCGCCGCCGTTTGTGCCGCAAACAGATCCACATAGGGGTTGGTCACATCCGGCAAAAGCCGTTCGTTCATCGGCGGACGGCCGGGATGATCGCTACCATTGTGTGCGCTGAGCACCCAGGTGGTTTCCTCGCAGATGCACCAAAGCCCGTCAATCACCGCATCCAGATAGGTGCCGTCATCCAGCAGGCATTCACCCAAGGCAGCCCCCATCAGCAGGTTTCGTCTGGCAAAGTAAGGCGTCTCATACACCATTCGGTCACCCGTCCGGCAAAAGGCCAGGAACTGGGTCGCCGTTACCATGGGGAATCCTTGCCCGGATTCTTCCGCCCAGGCAAGGATTTCCGTCCGTTTCTCCTTTGGAAGGTGATCCCATGCCGCTCTCTCCTGCCGCATAGGAAAGGGATGATAATCCTTCCCCAGCAGCGGATGCAGCGGATGGGTATCTACATATGCAGCAAACATTTTATCCCTTCATGCCGGTTGTGGCAATGCCTTCAATGAAGTACCGCTGCAGGAACAGGAACACGATGGTCACAGGCAGCAGCGAGCACAGGGACGCGGCCATGATCAGGTTGTAATCTGCCGAGTAGGCCTGAATGAACCGGCGAAGACCCACCTGAATGGTTTTGCGGATATCCGTGGTCAGGTAAATCATGGGGCCCATGTAGTCGTTCCATGTATTCACGAAGGTAAAAATACACAGGGTGGCAATGGCAGGCTTGGACAGGGGCAGCACAATCCGTGCCCAGATGCCGTATTCGCTCAGTCCGTCAATGCGGGCAGCCTCGCTCAGGTCATTGGGAATACCCATGTAGAACTGACGCATCAGGAACACGCCAAAGGCAGAGAAGCTTTGCAGCGCCACCAGAGCCCAAATGGTATCGTACAAGCCGATGGAGCGCATCATGATAAACTGGGGCACCATGTATACCTGCCACGGCACTGCTATGGTGCCGATGTAGCACATGAACAGCAGGTCACGTCCACGGAAGTTCATCTTTGCAAAGGCATAGGCTGCAAAGGAAGACGTAAGGATCTGCATAAAGGTCACAATCACTGCCAAGACGGCCGTATTTTTGAAATAGGCAAGCAGCGGCACCTTTTCCCAGATCTGCGTATAGTTCTCCCAATGGAAGGTTTCCGGAATCCACTTCATGGGGATGGAGAATACATCTACACTGGTCTTCAGGGAAGAGGAAATCATCCACACGAACGGAATCAGTGCGATTACTGTCAGCGCCAGCAGGAAAGCGTACTTGAAGATCGTGCCGATTACATGACCTGCCGTCATTTTCTTGCCGGTGTGTTTTTTCTTCGTTACAACCGTTGTCATCTTTCTCGCCTCCCCTTACATGTAGTTAACCCATTTCTTCTCGCCGCGGAACTGGATGTAGGTCACCAGCAGCACGATGGCCAGCAGCACCATGGAAACGGCGCTTGCCACACCATACTGAGCGGATGTGGCAATGCCTTCACCGCCGAAGCTCAGCTCGAAGATGTAGGTAACAAGCATCTTGGTAGAGCGGCCGGGACCGCCCTGGGTCATGATGGCAACCACGTCGTAAATCTTGAAGCAGGAAATCACCAGCATGATGGATACGAAGAAGGTGGTAGGCGTCAGCATGGGCAGGGTCACTTTCGTGAACTTCTGCCAGCCATTGGCACCGTCCATGGTAGCTGCCTCATACAGCTCCGCCGGTACGCCCTGCAGGCCAGCCAGGTACATCACCATGTAGTAACCTGCATTCCGCCATACGCTGACAATGATGATGGCCCAAATGGCCAAGTCTCGGCTGGACGTCCAGCTCTTGGTAATGTTGATGCCGAAAACGCTCAGCACCTGATTAACAGGGCCCGTCTTCATCAGCAGGAAGTTCCAGCAAACGCAGATGGCCACCAGTGAGGCAACATAGGGGAAGAAGAACACAGCTCGGAAGAACTTCGCACCCTTCACAGCCTTGTTCAGCACCAATGCCAGCCCCAAAGCACAGGCGATGGTAATCGGCACCGTTGCCACGGTATAGTAGACGGTATTCTTCAGCGCAATGCCCAGGTTGCTCTTGGTAAAGCTGAAGTCCTTGAAGATCAGCTTAAAGTTATCCAGCCCAGCCCAAGTAATATTGGAACCGCCGCTCCAATTCATGAAAGCCAGCACAATGGAGAACAGCACAGGGATCAGAGTAAAAACAACAAAGCCGATGAAGTTCGGCGCCAGGAAGGAGTAAGCGATCAGCGTATTGTGCCGCTCCAACTTCCCCATTTTGCGCTTTCCAACACTCTTTGTCATGTCCTGCACATCCTTTCGGGCAAAATTCATTGATCAAAACGGAAGCACCGGGATCATACTCCAACCCCACCGGAAACTGAGGCTCCCCTGGCTCCCTGCCGAATGGGCGTTCCATTCAGCAAAGCGATGTTACCTATAAAGGAAGGGGGAAGTGCACAGCGCCTCCCCCTTCCCCTTCGAAGTTCGAATTACTTCTTCACGTATTCTGCGGCACGCTCTTCCATTTCCGCAATGCCTTCATCCACGGTCAGCTCGCGGGTCATGATCAGGGTATGCTCTTCGTTCACGATGGTCTTGATTTCATTGACGCCTTCACCAATGGGCCATTCCAGGGCGATGGAGGTGGGCAGCAAAGCAGCCTTGCTGTTTTCATCGGTGGGGAATCCGTCAGCAGCAGCCAGTACGGTAGCAACGGCTTCGCTCACATAAGCGGGACGAGTGCCGGTGGCAGCAATGGCCTTAGCGCCGTCTTCAGAGCACATCCAGGCAGCAAACTTCCAAGCTTCGTCCTTGTTCGCGCTGGCATTGCTGATGGCGATGCCGGTAGGAGAGCCGAAGGAAGAACCGGCAGCTACGCCTTCCTGATGAGGAACAGCCACGATGCCCCAATTCAAGGAAGCAGTGCCGTCCTTGATGTAGCCGATGAGGGTGGAAGCATACCAGTAGCCCATGGGCATCATGGCGATGTTGCCCTGTGCAAATGCGCCGGAGTAGTGGAGGCCGGAAGCCTTCAGCTCGTCATAGCTCATGCATACGCCTTCATCTTCCAGGCTCTGATACAGGTTATAGAAATACTTCAGATCGGAATATTCGCCGTCTGCCAAGGTGTTTACACCGTCGCACACGGACCAGTTAGCCACGCAGGACAGCCAGGTGTGATAGTGGGTGCCGTAAGCGCCGGTCTTTTCATGAATGTCGCGAGCCATCTGCGCATATTCATCCCAAGTCCAGTCATTGGTGGGATAGTCCATGCCGGCCTGGTCGAACAGATCCTTGTTGTAGAACATGACCCAGTAGTCTGCACGGAAGGGCAGTGCATACTGCTGACCGTCAGTCAGTCCCACGTAGCAGCTGTCCATGCCGGCGTACTTGGTCATGTCTGTGCCGTCTGCCTTGATGTATTCATCCATGGGGACGATCAGACTTTCCTTGGCCCAGTTCTGCATATCGGAAAGTTCCTTCACGCAGTACAGATCCGTGGTGTCGCCGCCGGACAGCATGGTGCTTGCCTTCACGTTGTAGTCCTGAGATGCCAAGTCCACCCATTCGATGGTAACATCAGGGTTGGCCGCTTCATAGCCTTCCTTAATGGCGGTGTAGTAAGGTGTGCTGCTGATATCCCATCCAGCAACCTTCAGGGTCGTTTCTGCCATCGCAGGTGCCATGGTGGCAACCATCATCGTGGCAAGCAAGCCGGCAACCAGTTTCTTCATCGTGATTTCCTCCTTGTAACGTACATTGGTGATGATTGTGCAATGTTATCGTTTACATCACCCTTCTTTTCAGGCATTGTCTTTGCTTCACATTGCCGTCTCTCACCTTGTTGTCTTCATTATAGCGTTGTTCCATTCATAAGTCAAGCACTTTTTGGCTTTTTTCTGCCCAATATTTTCATCATCTTCATGCATCACTGTTATTGTCTTGAAATTTCGTAATTGTTACCGATAACATTTTTCTTGCATTTTGCCGTTCGATCCTCTATAATAGAAGTATCAAGGAGGTCGTTTCCCATGGAGAAGAAGGTAACCATCTATGATATTGCCCGGGAGGCCGGTGTCTCCACTGCCACCGTCACACGGGTCACCTCCGGCGATGCGCGGGTGAAAGCCAGTACCCGGGAAAAAGTGCAGCAAATCATCGACCGCTATGCTTATGCCCCCAGTGCCGCCGCCAGGGATCTGGAGCGCGGTCATTCCCGTTCCTTAGCCATTGTGCTGCCGCAAATTCTTAATCCTTACTTTACCCGCATGTTTGAGGCTGCTCATACAGCCGCTGTAGAAAACGGCTACACCATGTGGCTTTTTCAGGCAGAAGATCATAAACCCATTGCCAAGGAGTTGGTAGACGAGTTGATTCGCCGCCGGTTCGACGGTGCGGTATTCGCCGGCAACATTTGGGGCAGCGAGCGTTCCGGCCTTTGCGAAGCCCTGTCCAGGCTGCGTCACCACATGCCGGTGGTGGCCATCTGTCCCCCGGCTACGAAGCTGGACTGTATCTGTATCCATAGCGATCTGGTAGGATGCTCCCGATTGCCGGTGCGTCATCTGCACACCCTGGGGCATCGTCGGATTGCCTTCATTGGCGGCTCCATGCAGTTCCATGACTACAGCAAACGGGGCGAAAACTTTCTTGAAGAGTTAAGGGTACTGGGTCTGCCGGACGACCCGGCCTATCACGTGGACTGCGGCTATGATGCAGAGAGCGGCGAGCGAGCCGTGCTGCGTATGCTCTCCGGCCTGCCGAAGAATCACTGGCCCACAGGCATCATTGCTTTCAACGATTTGGTTGCCTTAGGCGCCATCAAGCAGCTGAAAAAAATGGGACTCCGCATTCCGGAGGATGTGGCAGTCATCGGCTGTGACAATCAGTTCTTCTGCCCCTATACCGATCCGCCCCTGACCTCCGTGGAACTGTACCCGGAAGAAATGGCCCAAAGCGCCGTACGGGAGCTTCTCTTCTCCAAAGACAATTCCAGGCCTTCCTTTGCCATGATGCGGGAGGCTTCCCTGATTGTCCGGGAAAGCTGCGGTGCAAAATTGGGGTACCGAAAGCTTGGTTAAAAGAATCAAAAAAACGTCGCAGAAAGAACGTGAATAGCACTTGACATGAAAGGGCTTACGTGCTATTCTGTAAGCGAATTCGAACAGCGTTCATCATTGTGAACGGAGGTGTGCCATGGCGGAGGTTGCAAATCGAACATTGCAGCGGGGGCTGAACGTGCTGGAGCTTTTAAGCGAGCATCCGGACGGTCTTGAGCTGCATGAGATTGCCAACATGCTGTCCATGCCCAAATCCAGTGCTCACAACCTGATGCAGACTCTGCTGACCATGCGTTATGTTCGGCTGACCCCGGGCGCGCAGTACCAGCTGACGCTGAAGACCTTCGAGGTTGGGGCGGCTGTGGTGCAGGGAACGGATATCAATCAGGTCGTGCGCCAGTACATGATGAAGGCCTTCAACGAATGCAACGAAACCATGCACTGTGGTGTATTGGCCGGACGAAAGGTGCTGTACATTGACAAGATCGAAAGCACCCGCTCCATTCGCATGGCCAGCCACGTTGGCATACAGATGCCTTTGCACGCCACCGCCATGGGGAAAGCCTTCCTTGCCGCTATGCCGGAGGAGGAAGCCCGTCGGCTCCTGATGAGCGATACCCTTGAGCAGCTTACCCCCCACACCATCACCGATGCAGATGCGCTGATGCTTCAGCTTCGGGAAATTCGGCAAAGGGGCTGGGCGCTGGAGGATGAGGAAAACACGGAAAGTGTGTGCTGCGTGGGGGTAGCCGTTCTGGATCGGGACGGAAAGCCCGCCTACGCGCTGAGCATTTCCGCACCTTCCTTCCGCATGAATGAGGAGCTGCAGGAAACCTATGGTGCGCTGCTCATCACTGCCAAGCATCGCATTGAGCGCGTTCTGCGTGCTCTTTGAGAAACACATGCTGAATCGAACATGGAAAGGATGTTGAATCATGGATTTTCTGGAGAAGTTGTCCCTGGCCGGTCTGGTTCCCGTCATCGCCATCAATGATGCAGAAGATGCTGTGCCGCTGTGCAAGGCACTGAGTGACGGCGGTCTGCCTGTTGCTGAAATCACCTTCCGTACCGCTGCCGCAGAGGAAGCAATCCGTCGGGTGCACGAAGCGCTGCCGAACGTACTGCTGTGCGCCGGCACCGTGCTGACCACCGAGCAGGTGGATCGTGCCGTGGCCGCAGGCGCTGCCGCCATCGTTTCCCCCGGTCTGAATCCTGAAGTTGTAAAGTACTGCCTGAGCAAGAACATCCCCGTATGCCCCGGCACCGCCAATCCTTCCGACTTGGAAGTGGCTCTGTCCCTGGGTCTGCACACGGTGAAGTTCTTCCCTGCCGAAGCGCTGGGCGGCCTGAAGCTGATCAAGGCCATGTCCGCTCCCTACGGCTCCATGAAGTTCATGCCCACCGGCGGCATCAACGAGAACAACATGCTGGACTACCTGGCCAACCCCAAGGTACTGTGCTGCGGCGGTAGCTGGATGGTGCCCGGCGATGCTGTGGCCGCTAAGGACTGGGATCGCATCACCGAGCTGACCCGTTCCGCTGTGAACAAGATGCTGGGTCTGGAGCTGCGCCATGTGGGCATCAATTCCGGCGATCCCGACACGGCCATGAAGGATGCCGAGGCCATCTGCAAGCTGCTGGGCTGGGCTGTGAAGGACGGCAACAGCTCTACCTTCGCCGGCACCGGCTTCGAAATGATGAAGAAGCCCGGCCGCGGCAAGAACGGTCACATTGCCATCGGCTGCAACAACATCAAGCGTGCCAAGTGGCATCTGGAGCAGCGCGGCTTTGCTTTCGATGAAAGCAGCGCTGTGGTGAAGGAAGGCAAGCTGATTGCCATCTACCTGAAGGATGAAATCGGCGGTTTCGCTTTCCATCTGGTGCAGAAGTAAGATATTTTCTCACTCTTCGATAGGATCAATAAGGAGGTTATTCCCATGGCTAAGGTTGTTACTTTCGGTGAAATCATGCTCCGTCTGAAGTCCCCGGGATATGAGCGTTTCTTCCAGTCCCCCAGCCTCGAAGCCACCTTCGGCGGCGGCGAAGCCAATGTGTCCGTTTCTCTGGCCAACTATGGCATGGACACTGCTTTCGTTTCCGTGCTGCCCAAGAACGACATTGGCGAAGCCTGCATTCGTGATCTGCGCAGCTTCGGCGTGGACGTAAGCAATATCGTTCGTACCGATGGCCGTATGGGCATCTACTACCTGGAGACCGGTGCTGTGCAGCGCCCCTCCAAGGTGATCTATGATCGTGCCGGCAGCGCCATCTGCAACGCTAAGGTGGGCGACATCGACTGGAAGAAGGCCTTTGACGGTGCTACCTGGTTCCACCTGACCGGCATTACCCCTGCCATCAGCGAAGGCGCCGCAGAGCTGTCCCTGGAAGCCGTGAAGGCTGCCAAGGAAATGGGTCTGCATGTGTCCTGCGACCTGAACTATCGCAAGAACCTGTGGAAGTACGGCAAGCGTGCCGACGAAGTGATGACCGAGCTGGTCAAGTATGTTGACACCGTCATCGCCAACGAGGAAGACTTCCAGAAGTCCCTGTGCCTGAGCGTTGAGTCCTCCGCTGCTGTGGAAGAGGGTCAGATCAATGTAGACAACTACAAGAAGATCGCCGCTCTGGCCATGGAAAAGTATCCGAACATCAAGCGTGTTGCCATCACCCTGCGTGAAAGCAAGAGTGCTAACCACAACGACTGGAGCGCCTGCCTGTACAACGGCAAGGACTTCTTCCTCTCCCGCAAGTATGCCATCACCGACATCGTGGATCGTGTTGGCGGCGGCGACAGCTTCGGCGGCGGCCTGATCTACGGCCTGAACACCTATGCTGATGAAAAGACCGCTCTGGAATTCGCTGTGGCTGCTTCCTGCCTGAAGCACACCATCAACGGCGACTTCAACCGTGTGTCCGTTGCTGAGGTTGAGAGCCTGATGAAGGGTTCCGGCACCGGCCGCGTGCAGCGCTAATTTTCCCCCGACATTCAGCGATTTTCCTTCACATATCACAATGGCGCAGCCTCCATCATGGAGACTGCGCTCTTGCTTTTGGGCTTTATGCAATAACAAGTTCCACTGGGCAGTGATCTGAGCCATAAATTTCAGGATGAATGCAGGCGCTTTGCAAGCGGGGTTTCAGTGCCTCTGAAACAAGAAAGTAATCAATACGCCATCCCGCATTGTTATCCCTTGCATGGAACATGTAGGACCACCAGCTGTACGCCCCTGTTTCCTCCGGGTGAAAATAACGGAAAGTATCAATGAAGCCGTTTTCCAGCAGAGCGGTCATTTTGCCTCGTTCGCTCAGGGTGAAGCCGGCATTATTTTGATTGGTAGCCGGATTCTTCAAGTCAATGGGCTGATGAGCCACATTCAGGTCGCCGCACAGGATCACCGGCTTGGTTTGCTCAAGGGTTTTCAAATAACGGAGGAAATCGTCTTCCCAGCGCATGCGGTAGCTGAGTCTGGTCAATTCCCGCTTGCTATTCGGTGTATAGACTGTCAGCAGGTAGAAGTCCCCCATATCCAGCGTAATCATCCTGCCTTCATGGTCATGTTCCTCCACGCCCATGCCGTAAGTAACCTGCAAAGGTTCCTGCCTGATAAAAATGGCCGTTCCGGAATAGCCTTTCTTTTCCGCATAATGCCAATATTGGTGATAACCCGGGAGATCCAGTTCCACCTGCCCCGGCTGCACCTTTGTTTCCTGCAGGCAGCATACATCGGCATCCAGCATGTGAAAGCTATCCATAAATCCTTTGCTCATGGCTGAGCGAATACCGTTCACATTCCAGGAAATCAGCTTCATTGTTTTCTTCCTTTACGGTAAAAAGTCCGACAGCGATGCGCCATCGGACTCATTATAATCATTGCCTTTTATTCGTGTCAACTGTTGCTCCGTCTGATGGAGATATCCCCCGTTAACGTCTTCAGATCCATCACAGGGCCTTCATTGCTGAAGCAGAAACCATTACAGTTGATATTCCGCATGGAAGACTGCTGCACCATGTTGATTTTTTCAATTTCCTTGGGCAAGTACACCGTAATATCCCCGCTGGTGGTCTTGGCACTGATCTGCTGAATTTCCGTACCGAAGGACAGCGTCATGTCTCCGCTAACGCACTTCGTTTGCACCCACTGGAAATGGCCGTCCACGTCCCCATCGCCGGAAACGATGGTCAGGGCAAGTTCCGGGCAGGTGCCGTCAATGCGTGCATCGCCGCTGACAGCATCCACTTTCATGAACTCTTTCACCAGCAGGTGGCGTGCCTTCACATCTCCTGAAGCTGTGTTCATGGTCACACTCTCTTCGCAGGTCAAGTGATCCGCATCAACATCCCCAGAGCTGCTGCTGTAATGAAGGGATGTCAGATGGACATCATGTACCGTCAAATCTCCGGAAGAAGTGAGCACCGTCACCTTGGGCTGCGCATGTTCAGGCACAGTCACCGTCACTTGCTCCGTGTCATTGATGTATTCTCCAAAGGACTGCCGAATCATGCTCCAGATGTTCTTGCCGCTGAAAACAGAATTGTCGCCGTATTGCTTCCGTCTGTTTTTCTTCTCCCGCTGCGAGATGCTGAGCGTCCCGCCCATCAAATCAATCAGCGGATCGATTTCGTTATTCCAGATCACGTGCACCCTTTCATCTGTGGAGGGAGCAAGGATCACGTCAGTGGCAGCCATGACGACCTTAATGGTGTCAATTTCCCGAGTGTCAAAGACACGATCGTGATGGGTTGTTTCCTGTTTTTCTTCTTCCGCTTCATTTTCCTTTTTCGGATACTTGCCAATGACTTCTTCCATGCCGTTTAGGCTTTCCAGCACAGCCGCAATGGCATCTTCTTCGCTCATACCTTCCCGAAGAAGGTCTGCATAGCGAGTCTGGCAATTGTCCATCAATTCATCATGAAGTGCCTTGACTTCCTCCGTCCAGATCACGTCATGGAACAGTGCATCCACGATGCTGCTTACTCGATCGTTCATGGTTCTGCCTCCATCAGCAAAGTATCAATCAACTTTCTTGTTTCCTGCCAGGTTGCACGATCCTGCGTCAGCCGCTGTCGGCCTTCTTCTGTAATGGCATAATACCTGCGCCGTGCGCCTGTGTTTTCATCCCCCCAGTAGGAGCGGATCAGGCCTGCGCTTTCCAATCGTCGGAATGCCGTGTACAGTGTTGCCTCCTTCATTTCAAAGGAGCCGCCGCTTACATCGGACACCTTTTTGTTAATTTGATAGCCATAGCTATCACCCTCGGACAGTTGTCGAAGAATGATCGTATCTGTATATCCCCGAAGGATATCAGCCGAAAGGGTCATGGGTTACCGCCCCTTTCTTTCTTCTTTCTGCTTCTTAGGCATACGAGTGTCCGTTTCGTACCGGCGCAGTTCAGCAAGCCGCCAATCCCGCCAGTCATCATGAGAAAGCAAACCCATATATTCAATCATCACGAATTCCTCCTTCAGCGCATCCCTTGATAGGATGCATTCGCAGCTCCTTGCTGCGAGATACATAATACTCCTTTGTACCTCATCTGTCAAGGTATCTTAGCAGACAAATTTTATATTTTTTTCTGCCGATGTATTGCAACGTCGTTGTCCCTTCGCTACAATAGCAGTGGAGTACCGGTTAAGGAGGGACGACCATGGATGCTGATGAAAATGTTTTGGTCCTCACCGACGATGAAGGCAACGATGTGCCCTTTGAGATTCTTGAGGATCTTACCCTTGATGATACCCATTATGTACTGCTGGTTGCCATGAACGAGAACGAGGATGAAGGCGATGGTATCCTGATCTTCCGAGTGGAAGCAGATGCAGACGGCAACGAATCCTTCCTGCCGGAGGAAGACAGCCGTATGCTGCAGCGTGTGCTGGACACCTACATTGTGGATGATGAAGGCAACAGCTACGCAGAAGAGGATTTCGTACCAGCAGAATGAAGTAAGGCCTCTCAGGCTCTGAAGAAAGCAAACAAATGCCCCATACGCACAAGGTCCTGTGATTGTCCTGTGCATATGGAGCATTTTGTTTATTTATTATGGGATGGTGTACAGCAGGCAAGACAGCCAAACAGCGTTGGTGTGTCCTTCTGCCGTGCGCCTGGCACTCATTGCTTTTCAACCACAATCCCGCCCGTTTTCCAAATAGCGTTAGCCGGAACAACACCCCGCACGCAACTGAGCGGATAAATGTTGCTGTTGCGGCCGATCACCGTACCGGGGTTCAGTACGCTGTTGCATCCTACTTCCACATAATCCCCCAGCATAGCACCCATTTTCTTAAGACCGGTGGCAGCATCTTCTCCCTGTCCATGGACGACCACCAGCGTTTTGTCGCTCTTCACATTGGAGGTAATCGAGCCGGCACCCATATGGCTCTTGTAGCCCAGGATGCTGTCGCCAACATAATTATAGTGGGGCGTCTGCACGCCATCAAAGAGGATCACATTTTTCAGCTCAACAGAATTGCCCACCACGCAGTTTTCCCCAACCAGGGCCGCACCTCGAATGAATGCGCAGTGCCGCACCTCTGTTCCTGCGCCAATGATGCAGGGAGCACCCAAATAAGCCGTGGGCGCAATAACGGCTGTACGGTGCACCCAGACCTGGGGCGACACTTCCGTATAAGCCTGGGGATCCAAGTGGCTTCCGATTTCCGCAATCAACTGCTTGATGCCGGCCAGTGCCTCCCAGGGATAGGTAAAGCGGGACAGATAATCTTTTGCCAGAGTGTGTTCCAAATCATATAAATCATGAATGGTCAGCATCACCGCTCGCCTTCTTTCTGATAGGTCTGCATGCGCTTGGCCAGCACTTCAGGCCTTGCAACAGAATAGCCAAAGAAGCCCAGCACATCCGACGCCTTCTGATAAACGCCATGGGTGTAACACACAAGGCCGGAACGTTCCAGGTGAAGGGATCCATCGGCATCGAAAAGGTCTTCACGCACCTGCACGCCCACAACCTCCCCGATGAACATGTCGTGGCTGCCAAGTTCCAGTACCTGACGCACCTTGCATGCCAGATATGCCGGACATTCCGCAACGGCAGGCGCATAGGTCATGCCTTCAGCAGGCATGGCATGAAGCCCGGTAGCGGCAAACTTATCGCCATCCTTGCCGGAACGTACGCCGCAGTAGTCCAATGCTTTACAGTGCTCCTCGTCCACCAGGTTCACGACAAACTCGCCGCTTTCCTTGATTAAGTCATGGGAATAACGATTCTTCCGGACGCTGATGGAAACCATGGGCGGTTCTGAATTCACCGTGCCTGCCCATGCAATGGTCAGCATATTAGGCTTTGCCCCCTCCTCCTTGCCGCAGCAGGATACAAGCACCGCAGGCACAGGGTTCAGAAATGTACAAGGCTGCAGAGAACGAAATTGATTCATAGGTCGATCTCCTTCTTCTTTCACGGATCAATTTCTTTACGAAACGACGGCTTTAGTGTACAATGTTTTCATGCAGCTGTCAATCATGCGCATAAGGAGGGTTTCGCCATGGGGTATCATCCCAGACATCGAGCCAACGAGAAGCAGTATCGCCGCACCCATTTTCTTTCACGGCTGATCACTTTTCTGATCTTGCTGGTGCTGATCGGCTATCCCTTCTTTGAGCCTTTCAATATTCAGGTAGATCGGCAGACCCTTACGTCTTCCGACCTGAGCAGTGATATTGGTACGCTGCAGATCGTTTATGTGACAGACATCCACATGGGGAACTTTTTCAGTCAGAGCCGTGCCAATGAGCTGATCAGCCGAATCAACGCTATCAACCCGGATCTGATTCTTCTTGGCGGTGATTACGCCACCGATGCAGAAGGCGCCGTTAACTTCTTCAAAAACAGTACGAAGTTCCATGCCCGCTACGCCGTGTGTGCTGTAGTGGGTGATGCGGATCGGGCAGGCGCCAGCTCCAACCTGAGTGAACTCCGTGCCGCCATGGTCAATGCCGGGGTAACGCCCCTGATCAACGACGTGGCGCAGATTCGCATCGGCAGCAGCTCCGTATGGATTGCCGGGCTTGATGACGCTTCCTCCGGCTCGCCAAATCTTTCCGCCCTATCCTCCAAGGTGAACAAGAATGATTACGTCATCTTCATGAGCCATACGCCCAGCGTCATCTCGGATGCCTTAAAGGCGACCAGTGCCGACGGTTCCACAGCTTGGTTTGATCTCGGACTTTTCGGTCACACCCACGGCGGTCAGGCGCCTTACCTGGGCAGCGTGCTGGGGCTGACCACTGATATTCAGGAGCGATACCTTTCAGGCTGGCTGAATGAGAACCGCATTCCCCTGCTGATTTCCAACGGCATTGGAACGGTGGGGCTGCCCATTCGCGTATTCCATCAGCCTCAATACCATGTGATCACCGTGAAATACGGCAAGTGACACTTTGTCCAAGCATCATTCGCATCATGAGAAAACCCAGCCTGGCCGTGCATTTAGGTACAGCGGCTCAGGCTGGGTCTCTTTTAATCTGTCAAAGTTAAAGTCTGGGTGCTGCTGTCATAATCGGCATGCAGTCCGCAGAAGTTCTGCAGGAAGGAAAGGCGAACCAGAAGCGTTTCGCCATCAAGTGCGAAGTCCCCGGCAGCAGCAGGCGTATACACCTCATTCAGCCAGGTCTGATATCCGGCTTCTGTCTTTCCAATGAGTACATGATTGTTGTTCAGCGCAATATTAAAGCTATCCTCCGTGACAGCCATCTTTGTCCATGCAGGCACGGCAGTGACCAAATCATCCAAAGAGATATAGACATCGCCGCTTTCAGCCGTATAGACTTTGGGAGAAACATTGGTGATAACATTTCCCTCTGTGGAGAGAATCGTCAGGCGGCTGCCATTCAGCGTGACAGTAGCGTTCTCCACCGGCGTGACCGTCATGTTGCCAACTGCGGAAGGCGTAGCGGTCGGAGAAGGAACCGGTGTGGGCGTAGCGGTTGCCGCCGCTTCAGCAGCTGCGGCAGCAACTTCTTCCAGCGTAGGAGGCTCTTCATCCGGAGACTCCGTGGGTGCAGGTGTGGGCGTAGCAGTGCCCGGATAAGGAACCACGTCTTCGCTCTCAAAGAGAATGGTCTGGGTTGCACGGCCTGCCACACCGTCCTGATTCAACCCGTTGTAGTATTGGAAACGGAGCACGGCTCGACGGGTCTGTCCGCCGTAGGCGCCGTCTGCTTTGCCGGTCAGATAGCCCAGTTCAATCAGCCGCTCCTGCAGCTTTTTCACATTGTCTCCCCGGTCACCCTGGGAAAGGTTCTTATAGCTTGTGTTGGGGGTGATAGTGGGCTGAGGCACAGGCGTAGCCGTAACAACCACCGGCACACCGGCAACCGTAATGGTGGGCACTTCCGTGGTTGCCGCCGTATCCGGCCCAGGGGTTACAATGGCAATGGGGGTAGCCGTTGGGGTGGGCGTTGCCTCAGGCAGCGGTTCGCCCTGCATGGAGGCTGCTAAGGTTGCGGTCATATAGACCAACAATGTTTTCAAAAAATCCATGACGTTTTCTCCTTTCGGCCAGAGATGATTGTGCTTCCGTCATTGCAACGGTTCGGAAGAGACCATCCATCTCATCATTGCTGAATGCCGTTGGGCTGAAACAAGGACACAGCCCAAGCTTGATCAATGCAGATTTTTTCTCCCCGGTCCGGCGGAAGAAAAGCGGAAAAGCGCCGTTCCAGATCGTCGTACAGTTCCCTTGAAAATTCGGCATGATAAAGGGACTCGCTGTTATAGGGGCAGATCAGGAACTCTTGAAAGAAAACTTTGTCAATCAGAGCAACCCGGTAAAGCTTCTTATCGGGAAACTTTTGATGAAAGCCATGGACAATGGGCAGCTTGCACAGCTCAATGATCCGGTCATCCAGCCCCAAATAGCCCAGCCGAATCTTTTCCGCCAAATCAGCAGGCAGGTGCACCTCACGAATCCGATACTCGGAAAGCGGACCGATGTCGCCCAGTGCCTCGATCTCCTTCTCCAGCAAAAGGGAGCAAAATTTATCCTCTTCCTCGCCTTCCAAGTAGAACAGGTACTTGTTGACCGGATCGAAGTATGCCATGGGCAGGAAAGAATCTTCCTCCCTGCCGCAGTGAGGACAATGGAAGTCAAAGAAAGTTCCCCGCAGAATGGCATCGGTAGCCTCCGGCATTTCGACACAGTTGACCACCTGACACAGGGGTCTTGGGTACTTCTGCTTGCAGCGCGGACACACCAGCAATACTTCTGCGCCGCGATACGGCTTACTTTCCATCTTTTCCCTCCTTCACCCTCAGGCAAGGATACTTACTGCTCCTTGATCTTTTCCAAATATTCTTCGTAGTTGCACAGATAATCGGCAATGGTGCCGTCCGGCTTAATCTCAATGATCCGATCCGCAATGGTGGAAATAAACTGGTGATCCTGGCTGGTGAAAATCACATTGCCGGGGAAGTTGATCAGCGCATTGTTGACGGCCGTAATGGATTCCAGATCCAGATGGTTGGTGGGTTGATCCAGCATGACAAAGTTAGCGCCGGAAAGCATCATCCGGGACAGCATGCACCGCACCTTTTCACCGCCGGACAGAACGCTGACCTGCTTGTACACATCATCCCCGCGGAAAAGCATCCGTCCCAGCAAATCACGCATGTCGCTTTCCAGCATGTTGGCCGGGCAGTATTGGGCAAACCACTCCAGCATGTTCTTATCACAGCCGTTGAAGTAAGGAGAATTATCCTTGGGGAAGTAGCTGGTGGAGATGGTAACGCCCCACTTCACCGTACCGGCATCAGGCTGAATCTCTTCTGCCAAAATGCGGAACAATGCAGTCTGTGCCTGCTCGTTGGAGCCTACCAGAGCAATCTTCTGTCCCTTCTGCACCAGGAAAGAAACGTCCTTCAGCAGCTGCACACCGTCCTGGGTGTAGTTAATGCCGGTCACCTGCAGGATATCCTTGCCGGCTTCCCGGTCAGGGGTAAAGCACACCCAGGGATAGCGGCGGGAAGAAGCAGGCATCTGCTCCATGGTCAGCTTATCCAGCAGCTTGCGGCGGCTGGTAGCCTGCTTGGCCTTGGACTTGTTAGAAGAGAAGCGCTGAATGAAGGACTGCAGCTCTCGAATCTTATCCTCGTTCCGCTTCTTCTGATCCTTCATGATGGACTGCATCAATTTAGAGGATTCATACCAGAAGTCGTAGTTGCCCACGTACATCTTGATTTGGTTGTAGTCAATATCTACGATATGAGTGCAGATATTGTTCAGGAACCAGCGGTCGTGGCTGACCACGATCAGCGTTCCGGGGAAGTCCATCAGGAAATCTTCCAGCCAGGCAACAGAGCGGTTGTCCAGGTTGTTGGTAGGCTCGTCCAACAGCAAGATGTCCGGGTTGCCGAATAGCGCCTGTGCCAGCAGTACCTTGAACTTTTCGCCGCCCTTCAGGTCACCCATCAAGGTATAGTGCATCTCCGTAGGGAGACCCAAGCCGGTCAGCAGGGTAGCCGCATCACTTTCCGCATTCCAGCCGTCCAGCTCGGCGAATTCGCCCTCCAGCTCGGCAGCCTTTTCGCCGTCCGCTTCGGAGAAATCAGGCTTGGCGTACAGGGCGTCCTTCTCCTTCATGATATCGTAAAGGCGCTGGTTGCCCATGATGACGGTGTCCAGCACAGGATAAGCGTCATATTTGAACTGATCCTGCTTCAGGGTAGAAAGCCGCTGTCCTTCCGGGATGACCACGGAACCGGTGGTAGGCTCCAATTCGCCGGAGAGAATCCGCAGGAAGGTAGATTTTCCGGCACCATTTGCGCCGATAATGCCGTAGCAGTTACCGGGCAGAAATTTCAGATCAGCGCCGGAGAAAAGCTTTTGACCGCCGAAGGTCAAGGAAAGGTTGTTAACTGTAATCATGGCAGCTCCTTTAGTATTCTTGATCGCATCCTATCATACCATAATTTCTTAAAAAAAGCGATAGCAAGAATGAAAATCCTTGGAGGCGGAAGCGTTTGATCGCAGTAGTGCAAACGCTTGCCCCTGCTTGCAAAAATCCCGTGTATAGGTTATACTGATGATGGTGGCGTGGCTTCGCCCTTGTTTGCGTGCACAGGTGAAGCTGCGGCACGGAAAGAGCCTTGAAGGCCTTGATCTGATAAAACGAGGAGGATTCCTGATGAAACTGATTATTGCCATTGTCCAGGACGAGGATGCATCCCGCCTGGTTTCCAACTTGATGAACGAGGGCTACAGCGTAACCAAGCTGGCCACCACCGGCGGCTTTCTTCGTGCCGGCAACACCACGCTGCTTCTTGGCGTAGAGGACGATAAGTTCCAGGGCGCTATGGATATCATCGAAAAGGTCTGCAAGTCCCGCAAGCAGATTGCGACTGCGCCTTCCAGCATGTCCGGCATGGGCGGCACATCCTACTCCCCCATTCCGATTGAAGTAACGGTAGGCGGCGCAACCGTGTTTGTGCTGACGGTGGATCAGTTCCTGAAGCTGTAAGGACAGCATAGGGAGGAAATGTAAAGGTGGCTGATCGTTCCGCCGCGCCCTTGCTTTGTGATTTCGCAGCGCAGGGCGCTGTTTATGATGGATTGATGAAGACCCTGAAGGAAGGCACGTTTGTGCATGCCTATCTGATCAGCGGCCTGAGCGGCATGGGAAAGAAGACCTTGGCTCGGCGGATTGCCCAGTACCTGATGTGCCGTGAGGAAGACAAGCCCTGCGGTCACTGTTCCGGCTGCATGCAGGTGATGGATGACAATCACCCGGACGTGATGACGGTTGTACCTGAAAAAGGGAAGAACGTCATTTCCGTCGGCGTCATGCGGGAAGTGATTAAGACCGTCGGCGAGCACACCTACGAAGGCGGCTATCGTGTGGTCATCATCCCCCAGGCAGAAAAGATGAACGGTGCAGCACAGAACTGCTTGCTGAAGACCCTGGAGGAACCTGTCCCAGGGGTTGTGTTTCTGTTGATTGCGGAAGCGCCGGAGCAGCTGCTGCCTACCATCATCAGCCGGTGCAGGTCACTGAAGCTGCATCCATGGGATGATCAAGTGCTGCGCCGTGTGCTGAAAGATCACGGCATTGATGATCATCGATGTGAGGAAGCCATCCGTGTCAGCGGAGGATCCATCGGCAAGGCATTGACCATCGCAGCAGATGAGGATTACTGGCTGCGGCGGAAGAGCGTGATGGAAGATTTCTTTTCCTTGCGGGAGCGAAGCGATATTCTCCGCATCTCCACCAAGTGGAAAGATAAAAAAGATGATGCGCCCGAGCTTCTTGACGATGTGGAGGATATGATCCGCACCCTATTGATGATTCGCCTGAAACGGCTGCCGGAGAGTGCGGCTGCCGATTTTCCCGCATCGTGGCAGCGCATGGCGCAGGAAGCCCCTTATGATCATTTTTCAGCACTGATCGATGCCGTTTGGCAGGCGCGTAAAATGCGTCAGAATCAGGTAACGTGGCAGGCGGTAGTGGAAAAGCTGCTGTTTAGTCTGATGGAGGAAAGCGTCCGATGGCAAATGTAATTGGCGTTCGGTTTCAGAACGCCGGGAAACTTTATTTCTTTGATCCAGGTCCTTATTGGCCTACACCCGGGGATTTCGTCATTGTAGAAACTACCCGGGGCATTGAATTTGGCGAGGTTGTAACAGGTGTTCGGGAATTAAACGACGAGCAGCTGTCCTCTCCCCTCAAGCAGGTGGTGCGCATCGCCAGCGCACAGGATGTGCAGCATGCAGAGGAAAATAAGCTGCATGAAAAAGAGGCCTATGCCATCTGCCAGAAAAAGATTGGCGAGCACAAACTGGACATGAAGCTTGTGTCCGTGGAATATACCTTCGACAACAGCAAGATCCTGTTCTATTTCACGGCCAACGGCCGGGTCGATTTCCGCTCCCTGGTAAAGGATTTGGCGGCCGTCTTCAAAACCCGGATTGAGCTGAGGCAGATCGGCGTTCGTGATGAAGCCAAAATGCTTGGCGGCCTAGGCCCCTGCGGCCGACCCATTTGCTGCGGTGCTTTCCTTGGTGACTTCCAGCCTGTGTCCATCAAAATGGCAAAGGAACAGAACCTGTCCCTGAATCCCACAAAGATCAGCGGCGTTTGCGGCAGGCTAATGTGCTGCCTGAAGTACGAGCAGGATAATTATGAGCAGACCCGCAAGCGCATGCCCAAGGTTGGCAAGGAAGTATCCACGCCCGACGGTCCCGGCGTAGTATGGGATTTGAACATTATCAAGGAGTCTGTTCGGGTGCGGATCCAGAAGGGCGACAGCAGCGAGCTGAAGGATTATCCCTTGGAGCAGATTCAGAAGATTGGTGCTCCTGCTTCGGCTGCAACGTCTGCCGAAAGCACCGACAACGAAGCCTCCACCGTGGCTGCCGAAAGTGCAGCAAGCGTGCAGCCGGAGGAAACCGTGCAGCAGCCTGCCGAACCGGTCGAAACAGCAGAGGCAGACCAGAAGCCGGATGAGACCCCCGTCAAGGTTGAGCGCCCAGTTCGCCAGCGTGAGCGGAAGCCGGAACGCAGCACGGAAAAGGCTCAGCCTGCCCGTCCCGTACGTAACGACTTGCCGAAGGAAAAGAGTAAACCCGCTGTTGAAAAGCCTGCCGCTCCCGCCGAGCAAAAGCCGGTCGTCAGCCCGTGGAAACAGGCAGTAGAACAGGCACTTCGTGCTGCCATGGGGGAAGAAAAAGATGAGCAGGTAACAACCGCCATCGACCCGGATGATCACGAGGATACGCACCTGTTCGAGGAAACGCCTGACGAAGACGACACCATTTGAGCACCGTTTCGTTCGATGTTGCCCGCATTGTCATTTTTGTTACAATCACCTCTTGAAAAATTCCGACCGGCATGGTATCATAGTGCCGTAGGAATCATGTGGGAATCCGCCCACGTGGTAATTTTATAGGAGGTGAAACACCATGGCATACAAGATTTCCGATGACTGCATCAGCTGCGGCAGCTGCGAGGCCGAATGCCCCGTGTCCGCTATCTCTGAAGGTGACGGCAAGTACGAAATCGATCCCGATAAGTGCATCGAGTGCGGCGCTTGCGCAGGCGTCTGCCCCGTTGGTGCTCCCGCTCAGGCTTAATGTAGCGTATAACGTACACAAGAATCTCGTCGCAATGCGGCGAGATTTTTTATGTGGTGGCAATCGTTTGAAAGCATTCAACGTCAGCTACTCTGTTTTTCGTCTGTTTTTACGACATGAGGATGCAGTGCCATCCTTGTGCAGGCCGGCAAAGTATGGTATAGTGGAGCAGGCTGCGTGCCGGAAGGTGGTTCCTCCTGGGCACGCTTGCAGCATGTGATGAAATGCGATCATGATGAAAGGAATGTATGATTTCGTTTTTGAATGATCATAACGAGTAAAGCAATGGCAAAGATTCAGATGAAAACGCCTTTGGTGGAGATGGACGGGGATGAAATGACCCGAATCCTCTGGGCGGACATTAAGAAGCTGCTGATTGAACCCTTTGTGGATTTGAAAACCGAGTATTATGACCTGGGGCTGAAGCACCGGGACGAAACCCGGGATCAGGTGACCATCGACAGTGCCTTGGCAACCAAGAAGTACGGTGTGGCTGTCAAGTGTGCCACCATTACCCCCAATGCCCAGCGGGTGGAAGAATATCATCTGCACGAAATGTGGAAAAGCCCCAACGGTACCATCCGTGCCATGCTGGACGGCACGGTGTTCCGTGCGCCTATCCTGGTGAAGGGGGTTCATCCCACCGTTCGTACATGGGAAAAGCCCATTACCATTGCCCGTCATGCCTATGGCGATGTGTACCGGAATGTGGAAATGGCCATTCCAGGCCCCGGAACCGCTGAGCTTGTATTCACCGGAGCAGACGGAACCGTTACCCGAAAAAAAATCTTTGATTTCACTTCCAGCGGCATCGTACAGGGTATGCACAACGTGGATGCTTCCATTGCTTCTTTTGCTCATTCCTGCTTCCGCTATGCGCTGAGCCTGAAGCAGGATCTGTGGTTCTCCACCAAGGACACGATTTCCAAGGTGTACGACCATCGGTTCAAGGATATCTTCCAGGAAATTTACGACCAACACTACAAGGCTGTCTTCGAGGAAGTCGGCATCACCTACTTCTACACCTTGATTGATGATGCGGTTGCCCGTGTTGTACGCTCCAAGGGAGGCTTCATCTGGGCCTGCAAAAATTATGACGGCGACGTCATGAGTGATATGATTGCCACTGCTTTCGGC
>CAVKHY010000025.1:0-5465 GCA_963656345.1 bacterium
GCGGATTCGGGTCTTTCACCCTTTAGAAACGGGCGCCGCCGGGCGCACGCAAAAAGCAGCAGCTGACATTCGCCAGCTGCTGCGTCGCTATTCAATTCACAGATCCGTATCGGAAGCAGGCTCGGCCGTAGGTTCGGCTGGAAGCTCAGTCGTTGGGGCTGTTGTCGGCTCTGCCGTGGGTTCGGCTGTAGGCTCAGTCGTAGGAACCGTCGTAGGCTCGGTCGTGGGAGCCGTCGTAGGCTCGGTCGTGGGAGCCGTCGTAGGCTCAGTCGTGGGAGCCACCGTGGGTGTTACCGCACCGGCCACCGTGCATTCATTGCTGAAGACACTGCCCACATACTGCACATCGGCAGTGGTCACCATGAGCATCAGCTTATGGCCTGCCATAGAACCGGTTACCGTCAGGGTAGGCGTAGACACGCCCACGGAAACGCCATCCATGAACCAGGTGTAAACCAGGTTTGCAGTGGAAGCATTCAAGCTCAGCGTAGGCGTCAGTACCTGTCCCTCAGAAGCAGAAGCGGCAATGGTCACCGTGCCCGCAAGGGTAATCTTGCTTGCATCCGTAGGCGCAACGGTAGGCGTTACCACAGGCACTTCGTACAGACGAATCAGGGTATCCGTATCTGCCAAGCCGGTCTGTGCAAGGCCGATGCTGGCCTGATAGGCCGTCAGGGCAGTGGTGGTATTCTTGCCAAAGACACCATCCAGCTTGCCGGGATCAAATCCCTTCGCCTTCAAGGTTGTCTGCAGCAGCAGCACCCGAGCACCGGAATCGCCCAACTTCACCTGCACAAGCGGATCGAACACAGGAGCTACCTTGGAATACAGCACATTCAGCATAGACTGGGTAGCATAATTCCGTTCATGGTAGCCAATGGTGCTCTGAAACAGTTTCACCGCCAAACGGGTATTTTCGCCGTACACGCCATCTGCCTTGTCCAGCGGATACCCCAGCTCGATCAGGCGGTTCTGCATCTTCCGCACCTTGGAGCCACGTGCGCCATAGCGAATGGAGCCGTCATCATCGGTGGAAGAAGTGGCCTTCGGGGTGGCCGTTACACGAGGCGTAGCAGTCACTCGGGGTGTAGCCGTTGCACGAGGGGTGGCTGTAGGCACAGCGGCAGTCGCGGTTGCGGTCACGGTAGGCGTGAGGGCTCCGCTGTTGCTCTGGGCTGAAGCAGTCGCAATGGTATCCGTGCCTTCCAGCAGATAGTGATTCTGCTCATCGTAGGTGAAGCGGTAGAGCTTATCACCCACAGATACAGCCGCTGCCGTATTCTGGGAAATGGCCGCATAATAACTGCTGGCGAAGGTGGTGCTGGTAAGATCCACCCGAATCAGGGAATGATCTCCCGCCACGATGGTAACCGCATCATCGGAAGCAAACATGCTGATGGGTGCATCCGGTGCGCTGCCGATGGTCTCCACCGCATTGCCGCCGATGCCCACCCGGTTCAGGGTGTTCGCCGTTCCACTTGTGATAAAGTACACATGCGTGGCGTTCCGGCAGGCCGCAATCACATTGGGCACCGTCGTTACCACGCTCTTGCCATCCTCCGTCAGGATGCTCAGGTTGCCATCTTCCCCCAAGGTGAATACGGAAGTTGATGCAGCATTCTCCAGATCCGCAGCCGTAGGAGCGGCAGAGACAATATTGGTGGCACTGCCGTCCAGCATGACGCCATACAGCCGGCCTTCCGCCGTGAGGCAATACAGCTGCGTATCGTCCATGCCCACCAAATCCACAATGGTGGAGCGGAGCGTCAGCGTCACGCCCTCCGGGTTAATCAGGAACAGGTGATTTTCCTCTCCCAAGTAGGAAACATAGGAACCATTGGTAATAATGGGGTCTGCCAGGGCACCAGCGCACCCGGCACAGACCATGCCAGCTGTCAACGCTGTCAGCAGCCACTTCTTCATGGCACATTCCTCCCTTTTCTCAGCGGAAACCTTCCGCACTGACTGATACATTATATAACGGGTCAGTCTTCCGTTTTCATCCCGTCATGCGAAATTTATTTTCTTTGGGTACCAACCATTTCCAATGGTTGACATTGCTTGTCTTGCATGGTATCATAGCTTAACCACTTATTGAAGAGAAAGGCCGGCTTTGCATGATCAATTTGCACCGCGCGCTTAAGCGTCACCGTTCCGCGCTGGTTATGGGGCTCATCAGCCTGGCGGTTTATGCCAGCTTGCCGCTTGTCTTCTTCGGCATTATGGGCATCAACAACTGGCCTCTGCGGCATGCATCCCGGACATCCGGCATTACGCTGGTCACTTTTGTAGCCATGACGTTTGTGATGGCTATGGTCTACGGCGGCTTCGAAGTAGGGCGGAAGAAGAACAAACCCATTATTTCGTCTATGACCCTGGCTGTAGTCGTGGTTGACCTTGTCACCTATTTGCAGCTGCAGATCATGAACGTTAATGAAAACAACAACGACCACTTGATTCTCTTCGGCAAGGACTTTCCTTATCTGCTGCTATGCATCCTGCTGCAATTCCTGGTCATCATCCTGTTTGTCCGCATTGGCAACAGCACCTATTTCCGCATGAATCCTCCTCGGCGGTGCCTGCTTGTGCTGGCTGACGCAAGAGAAGAATTTGCTACGCGGCGGAAGATTGATCGATATCAGCTGCAATGGCACGTGGAAAAGGTCGCCTTGTTTGATGATCCTCATTTGATTGACCTTATCCGCAGCAGTGAGACAGTGATTCTTTCCGGTCTGCCTGCGGAGGATCAGATGCGAATCCTTCACCAGTGCTACGACCTGCAAAAGGACGTACTGTGCCGTGCTCAGCTGGAAGACATTATGCTCAGCAACGCCCGGCAGGTCATTGTAGACGACGCTGCTTTTCTGGCCATGGATTATCGCAAGATGACCATTCTGCAGCGGCTCATTAAACGGGGCATGGACATCCTCTTTTCTGCCCTGGTGCTGCTGGTGCTCAGTCCTCTCATGGCCGTGATCGCCCTTTGCATCCATTTTGAAGACGGCGGCAAGGTGATTTTCCGGCAGAAGCGTATGTCCGTCAACGGACGCATCTTCACCATCTGCAAGTTCCGCACCATGAGCGAGGCGGCTTCTTCCAGCAAGCATCAAGTGTCTGCTTCTGCTGATGACGCCCGCATCACCAAGATCGGCCATTTCCTTCGCCGTACCCGGCTGGACGAGCTTCCCCAGTTCTGGAACATTCTGAAGGGCGATATGACCCTGGTGGGTCCCCGGCCGGAAATGCTGGAGAATGTGGAGAAGTATAAGCAGCAGCTGCCTGCCTTTGTCTATCGGGAAAAAATGAAGGCCGGTCTTACCGGATACGCCCAGATCGAAGGCCGGTACAACACCACCCCGGAAGACAAGCTGATGCTGGATCTGATGTATATTGAATCCTTTTCCATTTGGTTGGATATTAAACTGCTTTTCCGCACGCTGACGGTCTTCTTCAAGTCTGACTCCACAGAAGGCTTTGCTCAATCGCAGGATGATGCGGCGAAAGCAGGCAAGTAATACAAATTACAGGAGGTGCACATCATGAAAACCACCCTACTGATTATGGCGGCAGGTCTTGGCTCCCGCTACGGCGGCAACAAGCAAATTGATCGTATGGGTCCCAACGGGGAAATTCTGCTGGAGTACTCCATTTATGACGCTGTGGCTGCCGGATTTGACAAAGTCGTGTTTGTCATTCGTTCTTCTATGAAGGAATCCTTCAAAGCCATGATCGGCGATAAGCTGGCACAGAAAATTGACGTATCCTATGCCTGTCAGGAGTATGATTCGCTTCCCGGCGGCTTCGTTCCCCCGGAAGGCCGCACCAAACCCTATGGCACAGTGCATGCGGTGCTGTGTGCCGCCGATCTTATTCATGAGCCCTTCGCCGTAATCAATGCAGACGACTATTACGGACGGGATGCCTTCGTTGCCATGGCAGATTCCCTCCACCGGCTGCAGGGAAAAGCAAACGCAGCCTCCATGGTTGCCTACGACTTGAAGAACACCGTATCCGATAATGGAGACGTTACCCGAGGGGTATGCCAGGTAGACAAGGCAGGGCACTTGGTCAAGGTAACTGAAACTTATCAAATCAAGCCCTTCCCGGATGGCACCATTCGTGACTTGGCTACGGATCCTGGCGGGCGCATTCTCGACCCCAACGCACTGGTCTCCATGAATTTCTGGGGCTTTACGCCCTGGTTCTTCACCGCCGCCAAGGAAAACCTAGCCGCTTTCCTCGCCTCCCCGGAGGGAGATCCCCTGAAGAAGGAATATCCCCTGCCCACGCTGGTGGATACGCTGATGCACACTTCCGGCCTGACCGTTGAGGTGCTGAACACCCATGCCGTGTGGTTCGGCGTCACCTACCATGAGGACAAGGCCTACGTAGCCGGTGAACTGAAGAAGCTGCATGACAGCGGCTTTTATCCCAAGGAACTGTAAACAAAGCAGCGTGCCCTGCCAAGTCAAAAGCAGGACACGCTGTTTTCTTATTGATTCGGCAGCAGGCCGAGGATTTCCTTAATGGACATGCACATATCATTCACTTCATAGCTGCGGCCATGCGACAGAATGGTCTGTGCCGTTTTCTGCATTGCCGGGAAAGCGCTGCGAATCAAATGATTGGCATGAATCACCATGTTAATGCCATGGGCTGCCAGTTCGTCCTCCGTAGTGGTATTGTAGGTAGTGGGCACCACCACAATGGGGGTCTTCGGGTCATCCTTGCGGAAGGCCTGGCAAAAGGCGAAAATTTCATCCGGAGTTTTCTGCACCGAGTGAATCATAATGCCGTCTGCCCCGGCCTTGACATAGGCGTGGCAGCGCTTCAGCGCATCTTCCTGTCCCATGCCGAGAATCAGGCTTTCGCACCGGGCAATGATCATGAAATCCTTGGACTTCTGAGCATTCTTGCCGGCAGCAATCTTCTGGCAGAAAGCTTCGATGTCATCCTGCACCTGCCCTGCGCCAGTGCCGAAAAGACTGTTTTTCTTCAGTCCCTTCTTGTCCTCGATAATCACCGCAGACACGCCCAGCCGCTCCATGGTCTGCACATTATAAACAAAGTGCTCGATCTGTCCGCCGGTGTCTCCATCCAGCACGATGGGCTTGGTGGTGACCTCCATGATTTCCTCAATGGTGTTCAGGCGGCTGGTCATGTCCACCAGTTCAATGTCCGGCTTGCCCTTAGCCGTGGAATCGCACAGGCTGGATACCCAAATGGCATCGAACTGCCGTGTTCCGTTTGCCGTCTCTACCCGAGTTTTTTCCACAATCAGTCCGGTCAAGCCATCATGGGCTTCCATAACGCTGAGGCAAGGCTTATAGCTCAGCAGTTTTTTCAGCCGGGAACGGCGGGTTTCCGGCAAGCTCAGCAACTGATCCAATGCAGACAGGGTCTCTTCCGTTGGCGTAACGGTGTAGGGATACTCCACAAGCTCCCCATCCCACTCCTTCAGGGTT
>CAVKHY010000025.1:5475-16669 GCA_963656345.1 bacterium
GGCGAATATTGGCCTGATAACCCACCAGCCAGTCATCGCCGTGCACCACAATGTCCGGCTTCAGCTGATGCAGAATGTCTGTATAATCCAAAGACTCCTGCACCACCACCCGATGAACCCCCTTCAGGGATTCAAACATGGCTTTCCGCTCTTCCAGGGGGAGCAGCGGATAATGCTTATAGGACGCAATGGCCTCATCCGTCAGGATACCTACGGTCACTTCACCCAGCTGTTCTGCCTTTTTCAGAATATTCAGGTGCCCGTTGTGCAGAATATCCGTGCTGAAACAAATATAGACGCTTTTCATGCGTTGTGCCTCACTTCCCGGGCAAAGCGTGCGCAGACGCAGGCCTTGTCCTCCATGTTGTCAATTTCGCTGCACAGCTGTCCCTTCACATCCATAGGATACAGGGGAATTTCCTGCCAAGCTGCATTGAATGCGTTTTCCGCATAACATTTCACTTCGCCGGCGGCTACGAATTTTTCAATCTCTTCCATCCAGCGTTGGAAGTCCTTGGCCAGCCACTTATAGGCAGGCTGGGATGCAGCACAATCCATGCCGAATTGATCAATACCAATGGCCTGCACCCGTCCGGCCGTCAGTCTGGCCTTGAAATCCTTCTCCGGCAGGGGCAGGGTGGTATCCACCACCACTGTGCTGACCGGAGCGTGAATCAGTCGGGACATAACTTCATTCGTCATGACCAAATCCCCGTGAAGGCTGATCACATCCTGCCCGGCAAGTGCCTCTTTCGCCACGTACATGCTGTAGATGTAGTTTGTCTCCTCATACCGGGGATTGCTGACGTATGTAAAATGGATGCCGCTGTTCAAGCTTTCCAGATAATCCTGAAGAAGCTGTGCAAAAGGTCCGGTGGTCACCACCGCTTCCGTAATGCCGTTTTCCCGCAGCAGATGCACCTGATGAGAAATGATGGTATCCTGATCATCCAGCATGGTCATGCACTTGGGATGGGTCTTGGTTTCGTCCCCCATGCGTGTTCCTCTGCCGGAATTGAGCAGCAGTGCAATCATGGCCGTTTCTCCTTTTCTGCTTCCATGACAAAGGACATGAACGCATCACGATTTTCTTTAGGCGTGGTAGTGGGGCGTCCCAGGTCTGCCCGTGCGCCCAGTGCACAGCGAATCTCCAGAAAGCACAGACGCTCTGCATCCTTCATTTGCTTTACGGCACTGCGGAGACTTGCTTCATCCTTGACCGACCATACCACAGGATACCCAGCCGCCTCTGCAAGGGTGCAGAAGTTCGTCTGCCCACTACACACCGGCATACCGCCCACGGTTTCATGGGCACCGTTGTTAATCACCACATGCTTCATGTTAGAGAGTTTTCTCTGTCCCAGCACGTCCATAGCACCCAAGTGCATCACGGCAGCGCCATCTCCGTCCAGGCACCACACGGTGCGGTTCGGTTTCTCCAGCGCAATGCCCATGGCAATGGAAGACGCATGCCCCATGGAGCCTACCGTCAGAAAATCCTTCCGATGATCCTCCCCATGCTTTTCCCGCAATTCGAAGATCTCCCGGCTCAGCTTGCCGGTTGTGGACACAACGATGTCCTCGTCACCCATCTCTTCCAGCAGGATTTCTGCCGCACGCTCCCGGGTCATGGGATAGGGATTGGCATAGGTCGGCTTTGTTTCGCAGGTCAGTCCGCCTTTGCGAATCACCAATGCTGCCACGTATCCGGACTGCAGGTTTTTCTGCGTTTCCGCAAAAATGTCGACAAATTCTGTCTCTGTTGTCATCTTATCGATGATCTGATAGGGCACGCCCAACAGTTCCAGCTGGGGCAGGGTAATCTTCCCCTGCTTCACATGCTGAGGTTCATCCTTCACCGAAGGTTCCCCACGCCAGCCAATCACCAGCAGGCAGGGAATACCGTATACTTCTTCATCCATCAGAGAGGCCAGCGGATTCACAGCATTGCCCAGACCGCTGTTCTGCATATAAACCAGGGCCGGTCTGCCGCTTGCCAGGTAGTGTCCCGCCGCAAGACCAATGGCATTGCCCTCGTTGGCCGCAACCACATGATGGGAACCGTCCGTGCCAAAGCGTGCATACAGGGTATCGCACAGCCCGGCCAATTGAGAATCAGGAACGCCAGTAAACAGGTCAATTCCTGCCTCTTTACAGGCCTTCAGCAGTACCTTTGCATCCATCCGTTGCCCTCCTCTACTCGTTGTTGATTATACGACGCAGGAAGGGTTTGGTCAAGTTTGGTCATCTCTCAGGAGTCCTTATCAAAACAGGTTGTCACAGAAAGTTCGCATAAATGGTTGCAAACACCACCGTCATGACCCCGGCTACCGCAATGGACAGGCTGCTCATGGCGCCTTCCGTTTCACCCAGCTCCATGGCTTTCACCGTACCGATAGCGTGAGCAGAGGAGCCCAGTGCCACGCCCTTGGCAATCGGATCAGTAATGTGGAAGAGCTTCAGCACCCCTTCCCCGATGGCATTGCCCAGGATCCCCGTGATGATAATGGCTGCCGCAGTAATGGAGGTATATCCTCCCAGCTGCTCCGCAACCCCCATGCCAATGGCTGTGGTAACGGATTTAGGCAGCAGGGTCACATACTCCGCATGACCAATACCGAACAGAGCGCACAGGGCAAGAATGCAAGTCACGCTGGTGATCACTCCGGAAAGGATGCCGCACAGCAAGGCCCGGTAATTTTTCTTCAGCATATCCAGCCGCTCGTAAAGCGGAATCGCCAGGCAAACCGTGGCCGGTGTCAGAAATTTTGACAACATGTTTGCACTGGTCAGGTAGTCTTCATACTTCACGCCCGTCAGCAGCAGTACCCCCATGGTAAGTACAATCGCAATCAACAGGGGATTCAGTAAAGGAGAGCGGAATCGCTTCTTCAGCGCCATGCCTGCCATATAAGCGGCCAGGCTGAGTGCCAAGCCGAAAAAAGAAGAACCACTCAAAAACTCAGTCATGCTTTTTCGCCGCCTTCCGCTGCATCAGTTGGGTCACTCTGCCGCTGACTGCCATCACGGCCACCGTGGATACCACGATGATCACCAGCACCGGCAGCAAAATCGGCTGCAGCAGCCCCCAAGAATTCATCAGCCCCACCCCTGCCGGAATAAAGGTCAGGGACATGATGTCAATCAGGAACTTGCCCGTTCCCTTGACAGCCTTTAGCGGGATGATGCCGGTGCACAATCCCGTAAACAGGATCAGCAGGCCATAAATGCTGGCAGGCACCGGCAGTGGAATCAGGGCGCTCAGCCCTTCCCCGATCAGCGATATGAACAGAATAATCAGGAATTCCATGATGTAGTGCATGGTTTTCGCCTCCGCTGTGTCAATCGTTGGGGATTATACCGCAGGCATCTGTCTGCTGCAAGCTGATGATCCGTCCACATATCTACCATTCCTGCCATGAATAAAGGTATTTTGCATTGCTTCGTCGAATGTTCCATCTTTGAGGTATACTTTGCCACGGACAGCAGGAAGTTTTTTATCGATAGACGACCTGAAAGGAGACTCTTTATGACGAATATTGCGATTCTCGGTGCTGGCAGCATTGCCCGTGCCATGGCCAAAACCCTGCGAGGCATGAAGGCACAGGGCGAGGATGTTTCCCTGTACGCCGTTGCCTCCCGTGATTTCACCCGTGCTCAAGCCTTTGCCGATGCCGAAGGTTTTCAAAAGGCTTACGGATCCTATGAAGAGATGGTTTGCGATCCGGCCGTGGAGCTGGTGTACATCGCCACGCCTCATTCCCATCATGCCGCCCATGTGCGTCTGTGTGTGGAACACGGAAAGGCCGTGTTGTGCGAAAAAGCCTTCACCGCCAATGCTGCCCAGGCGCAGGAAGTGTTGACGCTGGCGGAAGACCGTGGGGTGCTGGTGACAGAGGCTATTTGGACCCGGTACATGCCTTCCAGAGAGATCATTCAAGCCTTCATAACCAAGGGTGCCATTGGCGAACCTGTTTTGCTGACCGCCAATCTCGGCTATCCCGTTGCCGACAGGGAGCGGATCAAGCAGCCTGAGCTTGCCGGCGGTTCCCTGCTGGATCTGGGCGTCTATCCCCTCAATTTTGCTTCCATGGTCTTCGGCACGGATGTAGCGCAGGTGGAAGGCACCTGCAGCAAACTGCCCACCGGTGTGGATGAAACGGACAACATCACCCTGACCTTTGGAGACGGTCGGCAGGCGCTGCTTTCCGCCTGCTGCTCCTGCCGAATGAATCGTCGGGGCACAATTTACGGCACCACCGGCTACCTTGAGGTAGATAACATCAACAATCCCCAGACCATCACCTTGTATACGAATGCAGACAACTATGCCAACGGCACGGTGTACCCTGTGCCCAAGCAGATTACAGGGTATGAATATGAGGTCATGTCCTGCCTGGATGCCCTCAAGAACGGCCGCATTGAGTGCCCTGAAATGCCCCATCAAGAAACCCTGCGCATGATGCGCCTCATGGATCAGCTGCGGTACAGCTGGGGCATTCACTATCCTTTTGAGTGAGCATATTTTACATTTCATCCATGAATGTGCGGTTTACATTCCCAGATGAATCATGTACAATGCTTTTATTACCTCACCAAGGAGGATCTGCTTCCCATGAGTTCCCTTCAAGCATTGCTGCCGAATTTGGCAGATTACCTTGTTTATGCGGCCATTGCCCTGGTTACCCTCACCGGACTGTTCAAATGCCTTGCGCCCCTATGGAGCACAACGGCCGCTTTGCGCCGTGCCATTCGCCGCCTGCAGAACGATGCCGGAAAGGATCGGGAGAAACCTATTTGGCAGGAACCCCGCTTCATGGGACGGCGGCTGAAGGGCTGCTGGCTTCGCTTCCTGCAAAATGCCGAGCAGCTGGATCGCCGCGGTCTGCCTTGCAATGTGGAGGACTACATCAACGATGATACGGTTACCCACGGCCCCGGCAATGCAACCCTGGCGGAACTGATCCCCAGCCTGCTGACCTCCCTGGGTATTCTGGGTACGTTCATCGGCCTGATGCAGGGTCTGACCGGTCTTGATATGTCTGATGCTGCCAGCCTGATGAACGGCATTCCCGTGCTGCTGGATGGCATGCGCTTTGCCTTCGGCACCTCGGTGGCCGGCATTACCTGCTCCCTGATTTTCAATATGCTGAACCGCATTCTGCAAGGCTCCAGCTATCGTGCCATTGACGACTTTGTGGAATCCTTCACTCAGTTGGCCATGCAGCGCCCGCTAGACAACGATGTGCAGATGATTTGCCAGAATCAGGATCGCAATAACATGCTCTTCAATGCCACCGACGCTTTGCCCTCACAAATGGCAGACGCTGTGGAGCTGGCCGTGAACCGTGCCATGCAGCCCGTGACACACTCCATGGACGCCTTCCTGGTAGGTGCCACCCGGGCGCAGGTGGACGGAGTCAGCCGAATCGTCAACAACTTTGTGGATCAGATGAATGCTTCCCTGGATCATCAATTTTTGACCCTTGGGCAAACCTTGACGGAAATCAATCAGAACCAGCTGTCCGGTCTCAAGCGGCTGGAGGATTCCCTTTCCGCTGCCAATACCATCGTCCACGATGCCATGCAGCTGCATCAAATCAGTCAAGGGGTTACCAAGCAGTTTGAAAGTTATGTGCAGAGCCTGAATGAAGCCGGCCGCCGGGATGCCCATTTCGAAGAAAGCAGTGCCCAGCTGTTGGAAAAGCTTCATGCCGCCGCCCAGCAGCAAAGCGGTGCCATTGCTTCCCTGCGAACCTGTCAGGATCAGCTGGCTGTCTCTTTGAAGCAGTTCACCGATACCGGCAGCAGTGCTGCAAACAGCCTGAAGAAGGCTGGCGATGCGGGAGCAGCTTCCTTCTCCGACGCTTCCCGTACCATGCAGGAGGCAAGCCGCATGCTGTCTACCTCTTATCAGACTTTCGTAACCGATGTGGTAGAAGGCATGTCCCGTTCTCTGGGGCTGTTTGAAACCAACATGACTTCCGTCGTAACGGCTCTGTCCGATCAGCTTCAGTCCTTTTCCCTTTCCGGCGCTTCAGCTGCCCAGATCAGTGAAATGCAGAAGCTGATGACCTCCATGGCAGCCAGCCTGAAGAGCGCAGAAAAGAGTCTTTCATCCCTCGCTGAGGAGGGCTAACCATGGCAAGAATCAGAAACCACAACAGCCGATCCGGTCGAGGGTCAGGAGCATCCGGTGCCAGCTGGATCAGCTATTCCGACATGATGGCTTCCCTGCTGCTGGTGTTCGTGCTGATCATTTGCGTCAGCCTGTACCAGTACTTCACCATGCTGGAGACCAAGACCAACGAACTACAAGAGAAGGAAACCCAGCTAGCTGCCCAGCAAACCACGCTGAATCAGCAGGCTGCGACCATGTCTGCTCAGCAGACCGAGCTGGACGAGCAGAAGGCGGCATTGGATACAGCCAATGCTTCTCTGGCCGAAAGGGAAGAGGAATTATCTACCCTGCAAACCCAACTGACCGCCCAACAGACCCAGTTGGATACCGCCACCCAGCAATTAGCCGTGCAGCAGCAAACATTGGCCCGGCAGCAGACCGACCTGGACACAGCCAATGCCTCCCTGGCTGCAAGAGAGCAGGAGCTCACCACCTTGCAAAGCCAGCTGACTGCCCAGCAAGCTCAACTGGACACGGCAACCCAGCAGCTGGCGCAACAGCAGCAAGCCTTGACCGAGCAGACAGCGAAAATTGATGACTTGGTTGGCGTACGGAGCGAGATCATTGCTACCCTGTCTTCCGCCTTGTCTTCCGCCAATCTGCATGCCACGGTGGACAGCACCACCGGCGACATTCAGCTGGACAGCGCCGTTTTCTTCGAAACAGGATCTTATAAAATCAAGGATGAAGGCCGTGCCCTGCTGGATGAATTTGTTCCCGTCTACTTGGGTGTACTGCTAAAGAGCGAGTACAGCGACTATTTGGGCGAAATCATCATTGAAGGTCACACGGACTCTACCGGCAGCTACCTGAACAATTTGGAGCTGAGCCAGAACCGGGCGCTTGCGGTCGCTAAGTATTGCCTGCAGATGACTTCCCTGACGGAAGAACAGCGCACCCTGCTTCGGAAGATTCTGACCGCCACAGGCCGCAGCAATTCTTCCCCTGTATACAATGCGGACGGAACGGAAAACCTGGACGCTTCCCGCCGGGTGGAATTCAAATTCAGCCTCCGTGACGCGGAAATGATTGAAGAAATGAATCGCCTGCTTTCAGGCCAAGAATAAGGAGTGCAGCCCATGAAGTATGTTGCGATTTTTCTGGTCATTGTCACCCTGGTCTGCGGTGCGGGGGTAGGCTGGCTGTATATGAATACCAATGTAACGGTGGAAGCCATCGGCGTAGTCGCCGTGGAAGCCTCCACTCAGGAAGATTACTTTGCCACCCTGCGTGATCAGCTGGAAACAGGCTGTGTAGAAGGAACACAATTCAGTCAGGCCACCTTGGGCACATCTGACCAGTATCAGTTTTACACCTACACAGTGCGTTTGAAGAACAGCTGTTTCATTACCGCTGACATGGTAGAGGTGCAGGTCACCCCCATGGAAGGCGATGTGATGCAAATCGGCACGGAAACTGCCCTTGCCCTGCCTGCCCAATCTACCGGAGATATTCAAGCCACCATCCTCACGGATGTGAATATGCATTCCGTTCGTGAGCTTACCATTACCTACTACATGTGGGGCTTGCCTTTCTCCCTGAAAACAACGGCAAGATAAAAGTCACATTTCGCATGGGCATTCTTCCCAAGAAAAATTCCTCTTGTTGCATGAAAAAAGCTATGGCGAAGCAATCTGCTCCTCCATAGCTTTTTTCGTGCTGATAGATGATTCACTGATTTGCAATCGTACCGTCCACAATGGTTACGATCCGCTTGCAAGATTGCGCAACATGGTCATCATGGGTAACAATGATGATGGTCTTCCCTTGTTCGTTCATTTGCTGAAAGAGCTTTATGATCTTTTCCGTGTTCTCGCTATCCAATGCTCCAGTGGGCTCATCTGCCAAAATGACCTCCGGATCACACACCAGTGCCCTGGCAATGGCAACACGCTGCTTCTCGCCGCCTGAAAGCTTTGCTACCCGCTTCCTGGCCAAATGAGCGATGCCCACTTTGCGCAATTGCTCCAGTGCAAGTACATCAGCCATCGACATTTTCGTCTTGGAAAAAAGAAGCGGCGTCGCCACATTTTGCAGTGCATCGTCATCTTCAATCAGTGCAAAATGCTGGGTAACAAAGCCGAAGCAGGTATTCCGCATGGTGGCCAAGCGAGCGTTGGACATTGCTGCAACATTTTCCCCGTTCAGCAGGTACGTACCCCCAGTGGGCTTATCCAGGCATCCGATCATATGCAGCAGGGTGGATTTTCCTGCCCCTGAAGCGCCCTTAATAGCGACCATATCGCCCTTATCAACCGTCAGATTAATATCCTTTAATGCCTGAAAGGCCGGCGCATGACGGGATGCCCCATAGGTTTTTGCAATATTCTTCAGTTCGATCAGCATACGTCATTCTCCCCCATTCAAGTTTCGTAAGGATTCGCTGATATCGTGGTGCAGAAGATTGCGAATAAAAGCAGCACCGGTTCCAAAGAAGATTACCGACAGATAAACAACCACCGTACCATACAGCCATGCATGTCTGCTGCCGGTGAGCCACTCCGTGCGCAGCAGCCCGTACCGATCCATCAAGGCGGTAGCACCAAGAATCACCACCATCAAGATCACATGCCGCAGCACCTCAATTCCTACACACTGCTCCCACTTCATGCCGGTTAGGTAATAAATAGCGTAATCCCTTCGGCAGCTCAGATTATGGATGACCTCGCTACTCAAAATCACGATGGATGCAAGCAAGAAGAACAGCCCGAACAAAAGCCCCTCGGATGCAATCAGTTCGGAAGACGAGTTTTGATAGTTCCGAATCATTTGGTTGATTGCCTGAATGCGACCATACTGGCCGTATTTCGAAATCAATTGATCCTCTGTCCTGTCAGACAAAAGGAACAGTGTCCGAATCGTGCTTTCACCATTCTGATTATTCGGCAGTGTGCCTGCCACTTGATACCGATTAATCAAAATCACGGAAGATTGTTCAATGAAGGAGTCTACCTCGCTGGACATGCCGCTGGGCAGCAAATACTGCGTAGGCGTTGCCAGAACGCCAATCACCTGAATATCCAGTGTGCCGGAGTTTTCAACCGTTATGGTCGCCGTGTTTCCCACACGCAGTCCCATATCCGCTGAAACAACCGCCGGACAAGGATCAACCGCATTCTGGTCAGTGGAAAGCCACACGCCGTCTGCCAATTTGGGTGTATAGATCATCGTCAGATCGCTATTGTATGCACCCAGCGAAAAAGGCTGACTATCCAGGGCACATCCCAGTATTTCCGCAGTTCCCACCCTGTAAATTTCTGTATCTTCCTTCAGCATGCTGATGATGGCATCTTCTTCATCCTGGTAGTATTCAAATTCGCTAAGGACATACAAGGCGTCATTCTGTAATTCTTCTACGGCTCGCTGATTATCAATTCGGTCACTGATATAAACAAACAGCTCCGTCAATATCATGATCGAAACAAGAACTTCTGCAAGGATGAGCAGATTCAGCACAAACTGCTTCTTGAGGAACCGCAGGGCAATCATCAATTTTTTCATCCCTTACACCTCCCCGGCGCTGGAGACCCGACGATACCGAAGCATGAGCGGAATGGATCGAATCATCACGGCGACCCAGCAGAAGGCGAACAAGCCAGCGCCGATCCATGCGCCCCACGCAGCAGGAATTGGCGACAGCATCACCCCTGCAAAGCGTAGATTAACCAATGCAAGCAGTGCCAGTGCCACCGCATCGGCGATCAAATTCAGGAGCAGCATATTCATAGTGCTGAAGAAAACAATGTGCCGCTTTTTCGCCCCGTAAGTAAGATAAACCAGGTACCGCTTGCTTTCGCTGCGGAACCAATGGGAAACAATCAGCGTCACTGCAGCCATGGACATCAACAAAATTGCGCCATAGATCGAAAGTGACTCCACGAAACTGCTTACGCCTACATTACCCGTTCCCGGAATATAGTATTGTTCAATTCCCTGACAGGATGCAATCATTCGCTTCAATAGGCTAATCTGTTCACTGTTTAATACGCTCGAGAAACGGCAGTTCAACATGGTGGGTTGACATCCCAGTGCAAGGTACGTCTTTACGGGCAGCGTTATCAGCGTTGGCATAGGGACATCAGGGGCGAGCTCCTCCACAGAAAAGTAGCGTGCCAAGTCTGTGTAACCGCCTACCGCCGTGCAGCGAACGCCTGCAACCTCAACGCCGTCCTGCCAAATGGTATCAATCTTGTCTTTTGGAAGATTGCGGATATATTCAATGGACAGCAGGGCAACGCTCTCCCCCTGCTGCATTTCTTCTTGGGTAAACAGCCTACCGTATTCGGTATCCATTTGGAATTTTTCCGTATCATAAGCGATGCCGGTGTATTGTTCATCAAACAAGCTAATCGAAAGAACACCCGGCAAATCTTCGCAATTTGTAATTTCCTGATAGAGCGACTCAATATCGCCGGCTTCCCTGCTCTTCACATACAAGTATTCCTGCTCAGTACTTTGCTGATAGGTGTACAGCCCCTTTTCAACCAACACCGCAAAGCTCAGTGCAGTGACAGCCAGACTAAGCACCGACAAAATCGCAAATGTTCTGTGGTAGCGGCACAGCTTGAAAAAACTTTGCACAGCACGCCGAAGCATTTTGCGCATTCTCCAATCTCGTTTATTGAGGATGCCAACCGAATCAACGTTATTGTCTATCAGTTCCAGGCAGAAGACCCAAAACTCCCTGACGTTGACCAGCCTGTTTCGCCATAAGAACCCCATCCTTTATAGGGCTTATGGCTACCAGTTGATGCAACAGCGCAATTATTACCTGTTGCATTAGCTACTACAGTGGGGAACGCACACCGGAAGCCCAAGTTTTCGCCTTGGCTCAGTGGGAGATGTATTCAGCGGCATTCTCTTTGTACTCTTGTAACATGTATTTTCCGAATTGTCAATAGGATTGTAATACTAACTATCAATTTAATCATAATATTAGAAAGAATTTCCAAAACATGATCAAGACCATCTTTACATTTTATTTTCCCAAAGATATTGACATGGAATTCATCC
>CAVKHY010000025.1:16679-26179 GCA_963656345.1 bacterium
GGTTTAATGTATGTCGTTTGCCGGTTTACTTTTGCTAAACCTGCAACATTGACTGACGGTTTAACAAAACTAAACCGCTTGACCCTGATCTTACGAAAGGGGACACACTCATGGATATTGGTGAGAAACTTCGGCAGCTTCGGCTGCAGCGAGGGCTGACACAGGAAGAGCTTGCAGACCGGTGTGAGCTGAGCAAAGGGTTCATTTCCCAGGTAGAGCGCAATTTAGCCTCTCCCTCCATTGCAACGCTGATGGATATGCTGGAATGTCTCGGCTCTTCCCTGCAGGCTTTCTTCTCTGAAAAGGCCACGGAAAAAACCGTCTTCGCCCCCCAGGATATGTTCGTCAAAGAAGACGAAGAAACTCTGATGGGCTCTATTACCTGGCTCATTCCCGACGCGCAGAAGAACGAGATGGAGCCCATTCTTGTGGAAATCGGTCCCGGCGGGCAAACCAGCCCCATGCCTCCTAGTGAAGGGGAAGAATTCGGCTACGTGCTTTCCGGCAGTGTTTTGCTTTGCGTAGGGGAAAAGAAAACCCGGGTGAAAACCGGCAGCAGCTTCTGTCTGCATCCCCGGGAAAGTCATTATCTGTCCAACCCCGGCAAGACCCGCGCCCGGGTTCTGTGGGTTTCCACGCCGCCCAGCTTTTAACGGACACTGAATGAAATCATCAGGGAGGAACACATCCATGGTAGAGAATGAACGGCTGATCGAACTGAAGGGCATTTCCAAGGAGTTTGACGGCGTCACGGTACTGGATAATATCAATCTGTACGTCCGCAAAAAGGAGTTCGTCACCTTGTTGGGACCTTCCGGCTGCGGCAAAACCACCACCCTGCGGATTATCGGCGGTTTCGAGACACCTTCCTCCGGCCAGCTGCTATTCGAAGGGAAAGATATTGCCCACCTGCCCCCTTACAAGCGGCAGGTCAATACCGTCTTTCAAAAGTATGCACTTTTTCCGCACCTGAACGTTTTTGATAACATCGCCTTTGGCCTGAAGCTGAAAAAGATGCCCAAGGATGAGATTGCCAAGAAAGTGGACGCCATGCTGGAGCTTGTGAACCTGCGCGGCTACGGCAAGCGGCATGTGGACGCCCTTTCCGGCGGTCAGCAGCAGCGTGTGGCCATTGCCCGTGCCCTGGTCAACGAGCCTCAGGTACTGCTGCTGGATGAGCCTTTGGGTGCACTGGATTTGAAGCTGCGCAAGGAAATGCAACTGGAGCTGAAGAACATGCAGCAGCGGCTGGGTATCACCTTCCTGTATGTGACCCATGACCAGGAGGAAGCCCTGACCATGAGCGACACGGTCGTGGTGATGCACGACGGTCACATTCAGCAGATCGGCGACCCCAAGCGGATCTACGATGAACCTGTCAACGCCTTTGTGGCGGACTTCATCGGCGAAAGCAACATTCTGCACGGCACCATGCTCCATGACGAGCTCGTTTCCTTTGCGGATCATGATTTCCCCTGTGTGGACTTCGGTTTCGGCGAAAATGCGCCTGTGGATGTGGTGATTCGCCCGGAGGATATCATGATTGTAGGCGAAGACGTGGGACAGATGGTGGGCACCATCACCAGCGTGCTCTTCAAAGGCGTCCATTACGAAATGATGATTGATACCGGTGCCTTCACCTTCAAGGTGCATTCCACCTCCATGCAGCCTCAAGGCAGCCGGGTTGGACTGAATATTGTTCCCTTTAATATTCACATCATGAAGCCAATGGAGGATGCCGCCCATGTATGACATGACACTGCCCTGGTGGGCATGGGCATTGATGGGAACCGGGCTGGCTTTCTTTGCTGCCATGGTCACCGTCTCCATTCGCCGGAACCGGGGCATTAAACGGAGCCTGTTCGCTGCGCCTTATGCCCTGTGGATGCTGCTGTTCACCATTCTGCCGGTGATCCTCATCGCCTACTACGCCTTTACGGACACAAACGGTGCCTTTACCCTGGACAATTTCCGCAACTTCTGGGACAGCAACTATACCAAGAATCAGCTTTATGCCTCCTTGGGACCGGATGCCGCCCAGTACATCGTGCGTGGAACGGTGAACGTTGATACCCTCGTCTATTCTCTGTGGATGGCCTTCCTGTGCACAGTCATCAGTCTGCTGGTCGGCTACCCTGCCGCCCTGTTCATGGCTGACCGGCACATGAAAATGGGTTCCACCATTGTGGTGCTGTTCATCATTCCCATGTGGATGAACTTCCTGCTGCGCACCATTGCATGGATGAGCCTGCTGGAAGATCAAGGACTTATTAACACCCTGCTCCGTGCCATGGGTTTTGACGGCGTGCAGCTGATGTACAATTCCGGCGCTGTGCTGCTGGGCATGGTTTACAACTACCTGCCTTTCATGGTGTTCCCTATTTACACCAGTTTGAGCAAGCTGGATCCCCGGCTGGGTGAAGCCGCGCAGGACCTGGGCTGCAACGATTGGCACACTTTCACCCGGGTAACGGCACCTCTGAGCCTTCCCGGTGTTATCAGCGGCATTACCATGGTGTTCATGCCCTCCGTTACCACTTTCTTTATTCCCCGGGTGCTTGGCGGCGGCAACACCATGATGTTCGGCGACTTGATTGAATCCAAATTCCTGACGGAAGGCAACTGGAACGTAGGCAGTGCCCTCAGCCTGATCATGATGGTGCTGATCCTCATCAGCCTGTCCATTCTGCGCAAAGCCGATCCTAAGGGTGAAGGAGGCGGGATAGTATGAAGAAATTCTTCAAGCGGTTCTACCTGGGCATCATCCTTGTATTCCTGTACATCCCCATTGTGGTGATGATTGTCCAGTCCTTCAATGCCGGCAAAAGCCGTGCCAAGTGGGAAGGTTTCTCCCTGCGCTGGTATGCGGAGCTTTTCCAGGATTCCTCCATTCTCGGCGCTTTGCAGGTAACGCTGACGGTGGCTGTGCTGGCCATGATCATTTCCACTGTGCTGGGTACGCTGGCCGCCATTGGCATCTACAGCATGAAGAAGCGTCCCCAGTCCCTGATGATGACCATGACCAACCTGCCTAACACCATGCCGGACATTGTTACCGGTATTTCCCTGATGCTGCTGTTCATCTTCACCAAGGTGGAGCGTGGTTATCTCACCATGCTGCTGGCGCACGTTACCTTCGATACCCCTTACGTGATTCTCTCCGTCATGCCTAAGCTGAAGCAGATGAACAAGCACACCTACGAGGCCGCACTGGATCTTGGTGCCACACCCGGTTATGCCCTGACCCATGTACTGATTCCCGAATGCAAGCAGGGCATTATTACCGGCGCCATGCTGGCTTTCACCCTGTCCCTGGACGACTTCACCATCAGCTACTTTACAACCAGCCCCCTGGTGCAGAACCTGTCCACCCTGATTTATTCCGCCGCCCGGAAGGGCATTAAGCCTTCCATGAATGCACTGAGTGCGCTCATGTTCCTGTGTCTGCTGGTGCTGCTGTTGATTGTCAACCGCCGCACTGCTGAAAAAAATTAAAAAATCTGCAATCACGGAGGTATGCACATGAAGAAGTTCCTTGCCCTGCTGCTGGCCTTGCTGGTCATCGTTCCTTCCTTTGCCGCTGCTGAAGAAGTGGTCAACGTCTTCAACTGGGAAGACTACATCGACGAAGCCGTCATCAAGCAATTTGAAGAAGAAACCGGCATCAAGGTGAACTACATCTGCTTCACCACCAATGAGGACCTGATTCTCCAAATGGAAGCCAATCCCGGTTCCTTTGACCTGTGCTTTCCCTCCGAATATATTGTGGAACGGCTGATGCAGAACGACATGCTGGCCGAGATCAACTATGACAATGTGCCTAACATGGAGTACATTCTGGACAGCCTGAAGAACCCCACCTATGATGCCAACAACGCCCACTCTGTTCCTTACATGTGGGGCACCACCGGTCTGGTTTACAACAAGACCATGGTAGAGGAAGAGCCTGACTCCTGGACCGTGCTGTGGGACGAACGGTACAAGGGCAATGTGATCATGCTGGACTCCATCCGCAACACTATGGGTTTAACCCTGCGGATGCTGGGCAGCAACATGTCTACCACGGATATTACGGCACTGGAAGCCGCTAAGGAAAAGCTCATCGAGCAAAAGCAGTCCGGCATGGTGAAGGCCTACCAGGTGGATCAAACCAAGGACATGATGATTCAAGGTGAAGCCGCCCTGGCCGTTATGTGGTCGGGCGATGCCCAGTACGCCATTTCCATGAATCCAGATCTTGCCTATGTCATTCCCAAGGAAGGCAGCAATGTGTGGGTGGACTGCATGGTGATTCCCAAAACAGCCGCCAATAAAGAGAATGCGGAAAAGTTCATCAACTTCCTGTGCCGCCCCGACATTGCCAAGCAGAACTGCGAATACATCATGTATTCTTCTCCCAATGCCGCCGCCATTGAACTGATGGGTGAAGATTACGCCAACAACAACGTAATGAATCCATCAGATGACGCCGTTGCCCGGTGCGAAACCATTCACGACCTGGACTCTGCTTATCTGGCCATTTACAACGCCTTGTGGAATGACGTAAAGAACGCTAAGTAAAACCATCAACATTGAAGAAGGAGGATGTCCCATGAAAAAAGCGATTGCCCTGCTGCTGGCACTGACCCTGTTTCTCCCCGTTTGCGCACTGGCCGATGAAGTGGTGAACGTCTTCAACTGGGTGGACTACATTGATGAGGACGTCATCAAGCAGTTCGAGGAGGAAACCGGCATTAAGGTCAACTACATGTCCTTCACCACCAATGAAGACATGATGGTGCAGGTGGAAGCCTCCCCCAGCGCCTTTGACGTATGCTTCCCCTCCGAGTACATTGTGGAGCGGATGCTGGAAAAGGATCTGCTGGCCGAGCTGAACTATGACAATATTCCCAATGCCAAGTATCTGCTGGATAACCTGCGGAATCCTTCCTATGATGCGGACAATGCCCACTCCATGCCTTACATGTGGGGCACTGTCGGTATCCTGTACAACACCACCATGGTGGATGACCCGGTGGATTCCTGGGGCATTCTGTGGAATGAGAAGTACAAGAATAACGTTTTCATGTTGGATTCCATTCGTGACTCCATGGGCATCACCCTGCGCTACCTGGGCTATTCCATGAACACCCGGGATATTTTGGCACTGGAAGCCGCCAAGGACAAGCTCATTGAGCAAAAGCAGGCTGGCATTGTGAAGGCCTACCAGGTGGACGAAACCAAGGACAAGATGGTCATGAACGAGGCTGCCCTGGCTGTCATGTGGTCCGGCGATGCCCAGTATGCCATCGACCTGAACGCTGATTTGGCTTATGCCATTCCCAAGGAAGGCAGCAACGTATGGGTGGACTGCATGGTCATCCCCAAGGATGCAAAGAATAAGGAAAATGCGGAGAAGTTCATCAACTTCCTTTGCCGCCCCGACATTGCCCAGAAAAACTGCGAAACCATTTGGTATTCTTCCCCCAACAGCGGTGCGATCGAACTGATGGGTGAAGCCTATACCTCCAATCCTGTCATGAATCCTTCTGCCGAGGATCTTGCCAACTGCGAGTACTTCAATGACATTGACAGTTCCTTCCTTGCCGTGTACAACGCGCTGTGGTCTGAAGTGCGCAACGCACGGTAACATTCTTCCATCGTTAAAATCCCATAGAACGCAAAGCGAGCGGCTTCCGACATTTCTGTCAAAAGCCGCTCGTTTTTCTTGTACCTTGTTTTAGTTCAGTGCAGACCAGTCAGTAACTTCGCCGACAAAGATCTGGCGAATTTGCTCAATGGTCAGGTTCTCCACTGCGTTATTGGTGTTCACAATCACTGCAATACCGTCCTGGCAGATGGTGATGCCGGTGAGGGTTTCCTTTTCGGAATCCTTCAGTTCACGGGAAGCCATGCCGATGTCAAAGGTGCCGTCAGCAGCCTTGGTCATGCCGGTGGTAGAATCGCTAATCTGTACTTCAATGGTCACGTCAGGATTGGCGGTCATATAAACCTCAGCCAACTTCTCCATCAGGGGGCCAACAGAGGAAGAACCGCCAACAACGATCTTGCCGGCCTTCGGAGCGGCAACATACTCCTCAGCTTCCTTGGCCACATAGCCCTTTTCGGCCACGATCGCCTGTGCATCAGCACCGGCCAGCCAGTTCACAAAGTCCTGTGCAGTCTCGCTCAGGCCTTCCTTCACGGCAATGTTGAAGGGACGAGCCAGGGCGTAAGTGCCGTTCTTCACATTCTCAGCGGTAGCTTCCACGCCTTCCACGGTAACAGCCTTCACCTTTTCATTCAGGGAGCCCAGGGAGATGTAGCCGATGGCGTTCTCATCGCTCTCCACGGTGGTCAGTACCTGTGCGGTACCATTCTGGATGATGGCTTCCTCATAGGTGTAGTCAACCTTCTCGCCGGCCTCGTTCTTGGCCTCCACGCCGGTCAGTTCGATGAAAGCACCCCGGGTGCCGGAACCTGCCTCACGGCTGATTACCGTGATCTCGCTTGCAGCGAATGCGCTGGTGGCCGTTACAGCCATCATCAGGGACAGAGCCAAACTTGCGATCTTCTTCATTTTCGTTTCCTTCCTTTCTGTTTGGTACAAGATGTATTCTATCCATCCCGTGTAAAAAGCAAAAGCATGCTTATGTAAAACTCATGTAAAATCCATGCCGTCATCTTTTCTGATTATCTAATGAAGGAATGCAGTCTCCGCGCCGCTGAACGAAAGATTTTACATAGATTTTACACACTTCCTCTTACCCTTTTACATACACGGACTACCATATCAATTGTACATATCAATGAAAGGATGAAGCAACGAATGCAAGCGAAAACACGTTGGAAGGAGCAGATCATGCGATGGGTCTTTGCAGCGGCGGCCTTGTTCTGCATTGCTGCGGTGCTGCTGATTTGCATCTTTCTCTTTGCCAACGGTCTGCCGTTCTTCAGCAAATACAGCTTATGGTCGTTTCTTTCCGGAACCACCTGGGCGCCCGGAGACGGTGACGCCGGCACATACGGCATTTTGCCCATGATCCTGGGCAGCGTTTACGTAACAGCAGGTGCCCTGCTGGTGGGTGCGCCCATTGGCATCCTTGCCGGTGTCTACATGGCACGCTTCTGCCCGAAGAAAATCGAAAAGGTGTTGCAGCCTTTGATTGCCCTCATGGCCGGCGTGCCTAGCGTTGTCTACGGCTTCTTCGGCATCACCACCTTGGTACCCATGGTACGGAAAGTTTTCGGCGGGCAGGGTATGAGCATCCTGACGGCAAGCCTGCTGTTGGGCATGATGATTCTTCCCACGATGATTCAGCTGACCGCCAGCGCCGTGCGTGCCGTGCCGGAGAGCTACTATGAAGGCAGTCTGGCGCTGGGTGCAACGGATGAACGCAGCGTATTCCGTGCCACGGTTCCGGCAGCAAAAAGCGGTATTCTGGCGGCCGTGGTGCTGTCCATCGGCCGTGCCATCGGCGAGACCATGGCTGTGGTCATGGTGGCCGGTAATCAGGCGCGGATGCCCAAAGGCATTCTGAAAGGTGTGCGCACCTTGACCAGCAACATTGTCACAGAAATGGGTTATGCCGCTGACCTTCACCGGGAGGCGCTCATTGCCACCGGTGTGGTGCTGTTTGTCTTCATACTGCTGATCAATCTGCTGTTTTCAGCCCTGAAAAGGAGGGAAGCTCAATGAGCAGCCTTTGCCTGTCCAATCAGCCTGTTCCACAGGATGCCGTACCTGCCAAGCCCTCTGCCGGCAATCAGCTTCGGCTTTTCTTCCGAAAGGAAAAGAATCGGCTGATTCGGCACCCCTTCAGCGCCTTGGTGCGGATCCTGTGCCGACTGGCCATGGTCATCACCATTTTCTCCCTGCTGTACCTGATTGGTGATATTCTGGTAAAGGGCATTCCGAACCTGAAACCGGAGCTTTTCTCCCTGAACTTTACCACAGAGAACCAAAGCATGCTGCCCTCCCTGATCAATACGCTGATCATTACGGCATTAGCGTTGCTTGTGTCCATTCCGCTCGGTATTGGCGGTGCCATCTATCTGGCGGAGTACGCCAAGCGAAACAGCATGGTGGTGCGGCTGATCCGCATCACGGCAGAAACCCTGAGCGGCATTCCCAGCATCATTTACGGTCTTTTCGGTATGATGTTCTTCGTGAATGCGCTGTCCCTGAAGCTGTCCCTGCTTTCCGGTTCTCTTACACTGGCACTGATGGTACTGCCCCTGATTCTCCGCACCACAGAGGAAGCTCTGCTCTCCGTGCCGGACAGTTATCGTGAAGGTTCCTTCGGCCTGGGTGCAGGCAAGCTGCGCACCGTCATGAAGATTGTCCTGCCCCCAGCCATGCCGGGTATCCTTTCCGGCATTGTGCTGGCCATCGGCCGCATCGTAGGTGAAACAGCCGCCCTGCTGTATACCGCGGGCACGGTAGCCAAGCTGCCGGAAAACATTCTTTCCTCCGGCCGTACCCTTTCCCTGCACATGTACGTACTTTCCGGCGAAGGGCTGTACATCGGCGAAGCCTATGCCACCGCCGTTATTCTGCTGTTGTTCGTACTTGGCATGAACGGACTATCTACCCTGATTTCCAAGAAGATCGGAGGCAAAGCATGAACGCGAAAATTGTCATTGAGGATCTGAACCTGTACTATGGTTCCTTCCATGCCCTGAAGGGGATCAATCTTGACATTGCAGAAAAGGAAATCACCGCTTTCATCGGTCCTTCCGGCTGTGGCAAATCCACCTTACTGAAAACCCTGAATCGGATGAATGACCTGGTGCCTGATTGCCGGGTAACAGGAAAAGTCACCCTGGATGGCGAAGATATTTACGGCGATATGGATGTGAACCTCCTGCGCCGCCGGGTTGGCATGGTTTTTCAGAAGCCTAACCCTTTCCCCATGAGCGTCTATGACAACATTGCCTACGGCCCCCGCACCCACGGCATCCACAAGAAATCCCAGCTGGATGAATTGGTGGAAACCTCTCTGCGGGACGCTGCCATTTGGGATGAATTGAAGGATCGGCTGAACAAGAGCGCCCTCGGTCTCTCCGGCGGTCAGCAGCAGCGTCTGTGCATCGCCCGTGCCCTGGCCGTAAAGCCGGAAGTGCTGCTGATGGATGAGCCCACCAGCGCACTGGATCCCATTTCCACCTCCAAAATTGAGGAGCTTTGCCTGCAGCTGAAGGGACAATACACCATCGCCATTGTGACCCACAACATGCAGCAGGCCGTGCGAATCAGCGATGTCACAGCCTTCTTCCTTTTAGGCGACATGGTGGAAGTCGGAGAAACAGGAAAACTGTTCTCCATGCCAAAGGATAAGCGAACGGAAGATTACATTACGGGGAGGTTCGGCTAATGAGAAGGCATTTTGATGAACAAATCGAATCCCTTAATCGAGGGATGATTGAAATGGGCGCCCTGGTAGAGCAGACCATTGAAGATGCCTGCGATGCGCTTCGCACGGCAGACCTGGATAAGGCACGCATGGTAATGAACGGCG